>JAZFYA010000312.1:0-11251 GCA_036443315.1 Pseudomonadales bacterium | reverse complement strand
CAATCCCCTGCTCTACCGACTGAGCTATCCGGGCCATGTCTGGTTAATCACTGAACAATTTGGTTGGGTGACAAGAGGCGCGTATTAAACCGGTTCAGAACCTTTGAGTCAAGATCGGGACTGGGCTTATTTACCTTCCTGTTGATTCGCCTTATTCTCCTCGGGTACATAGCCCTGGGCTTTGGCGTAATCTTCCCCGGCCATAAATTTGTCCATCTCTTCCTGCAGGAATTTGCGGGCCTCTGGCTCCATCATATTGAGCTGTTGCTCGTTGATTAGCATGGTTTGGTGGGTTTGCCATTCCTGCCAGGCCTGTTTGGAAACATTGTCAAAAATGTCCTGACCTTTAGGGCCGGGATAGGGGGCCGCATCAAGACCTTCCAGTTCCCGTTGGTATTTTTTGCAGAAAACAGTGTGTGGCATAGTGATTCGATAGTGATTCCGGTGGTTTGAAGCGCTTTATTCAGAGGCTCTGTAGCTTGTCCAGCAATTTTTTGATCGGGGCAGCAAGTCCGACTTCAGCGGGGTAGAGTAAGTTATACCAGAGCTGACGCTGGTCTTCCATAACTATCGCAGGGTGTTTATTGAGTTGGATTAGCACCGGGTTAATATCAAGGTGGTAATGGCTAAAGGTGTGGCGATAGCGTTGCCAGTTTTCGAGTTGATTGGGTGTTTCGCCGAAGTGGTTGATGCAATGATGTATTGGGTCTGCTTCGATTTGCAGTTGTGGGAAAATCCATAAGCCTCCCCAAATACCAGAAGGGGGACGTTTTTCCAGCAGCACTTCACCCTTTGGGTTTCTAATAATTAGCATTTGGGTGGTTTTAACTGGCAGGATCTTTTGCGGTTTTTTGCCGGGATAGTCCAATGGGTTGCCTTGACAAAAGGCAATGCAATCGTCACTGAGCGGGCACAGTGAGCAGGCAGGTTTGGAGCGGGTGCAGAGGGTGGCGCCTAAATCCATCATCGCCTGACTGTAGTCGGCCACCCGCGCGGTGGGGGAGTGTGCCTCGGCAAACTGCCAGAGGTTTTTTGCTACGCTAGATTGGCCGGGCCAGCCTGCCACGGCATGATATCGAGCCAGTACGCGTTTAACATTGCCGTCGAGAATCGCTGCTGGTAGCTGAAAGGCAATTGAGACAATAGCCCCCGCCGTAGATCGACCGATACCGGGCAGCTCGCTCAGTTGTTCGATGGTATTGGGGAGTTGGCCATGATGCTCGGAGCAAACCAGTTTGGCGGTTTTATGCAGGTTGCGAGCCCGGGAGTAATAACCCAACCCGGTCCATAGGTGCATTACCTGGTCATCACTGGCGGTGGCCAAACTCTCAATGGTGGGCAGTTCTGCTATAAAACGTTGAAAATAGGGGATAACCGTGCTGACCTGGGTCTGTTGCAACATGATTTCAGATAACCAAACCCGGTAAGGGGTGATGTCCCGTTGCCAGGGCAGGTCTTTGCGACCGGAGTGATCGAACCACTGCAGTACTTGTTGGCTGATATTAATAGAATAGCGTTTGTTGGTCATGGCTTGGTCGGTTCTGTAGGGCGTGCGGCTTTGGTCCATATCAGCTCCTGTGCCTGGCAGGCGCTGGCGTCGCAACTAAAGCCAAGATCGGTTAATAACGGTTTAAGCTCCGGAGGGACTATGCTATTTACAACCTTCAGGTCCAATTTCTCGATATCGGCATGTTGGGCCAGCAGCGTAAGTAACTGGCGGGCAATCCCTCTGCGTCGAGTGATTGCTCGCACACACAGATGCTCCAGTTGCCAGCTATAAAACGCGGGAATGCCCCAGACTGCAGCGATTAAACGGCCATTAAAGCGCCCGGCAAATAATTGTTGGCCGCTGGCGAGTTTGTCGTTAATCCAATCGCTGAGTGGACCATTTACTGGGGTGTCGACTGGGGTGTCGACTTGAGTGTCGACTTGAGTGTCGACTTGAGTGTCGATATGAGCGTTGGCAAGTGTTGCGGGGTAATCCTGGAAGAGTTTGATCAAGTCATCGAGATCATCCGGGCTGGGGTTGCTAATGTTTTCAAGAATAACAGGCATGGGTGACAGCGTTTTGGTTGGTTTTTTAGTTAGCTTTTTAGTTAGTTTTTTAGTTATATGTGAATATCAATAGATGTAATGCTTGCGCGCTTTTTTTATAATACCCAATTTACTGCGGGAAAGCTGTGGCAAAGTGCTGTGATTAACTCGATGCATTAGGTATCCGCAGTACCCAAAACACTCCGCGAAAAGCGTGTCGCGAAGCAGGCCCTAGATTCAATTGCTTTTTCTAGGATTATATAGATCACCGGAGAAACCCTATGGCGGAGCGTAAAGCCACCATCACTCGCAACACACTGGAGACCCAAATCACCGTGTCGATCAATCTGGATGGCACGGGTAAGTCGCGGTTTGAAACCAGTGTGCCCTTTCTCGACCACATGATGGACCAGATTGCCCGTCATGGCTTGATCGACCTCGATATTGAGGCCAAGGGTGATTTGCATATCGATGCTCACCACACGGTAGAAGACATCGGCATTACCCTGGGACAGGCGTTTAACGAAGCGGTGGGAGACAAGAAAGGTATCGTTCGCTACGGTCATGCGTATGTGCCGTTAGATGAAGCGCTGTCGAGGGTGGTGATTGATTTTTCCGGTCGTCCCGGATTGGAATGGCATGTGCCGTTTACCCGTAGCACGGTAGGTGGTTTTGATGTCGATCTGTTTATCGAGTTTTTCCAGGGTTTTATCAATCACGCTAAAGTGACTTTGCATGTTGATAACCTGCGGGGCAAGAATTCTCACCATCAGGTGGAGACGGTGTTCAAAGCCTTTGGCCGCGCTTTGCGTATGGCGCTAACTGCCGATAAACGTATGGCAGGAGTGATGCCTTCCACCAAAGGTACGTTGTAAGCAGGGACACTGCCGTTAAACCTAGAAAAAGCCGTTGAATCTAGGGCCTGCCCCGTGAGTACAACGAGTGCTTTGGGTATCAGTTGATTTTTCTATGACAGGTTAAAGAGGTTTAAGCTACTTTCTAGCCAAGGCACTTTTTGTGGTTCTTGTCGCGAAACGGCTTATTTTATTTTTCATTCGAGATCAGGTCTATGACCAAAAGCACTGTTGCTGTGATTGATTACGGCATGGGGAATCTGCATTCTGTTGCCAGTGCGCTGGCACATGTAAGCGGCAATGTTGGCAGTGCCGTCGAGGTAATTGTCACTGCTGATGCAGAAAAAATTATGGCAGCGGACCGGGTGATTTTCCCCGGGGTTGGTGCGATTCGTGATTGCATGGCTGAAATCCTTCGCCTTGGTGTGGATCAGGTGGTGGCAGACGTTGCTGCCAGTAAACCGATGCTGGCGATATGTGTTGGCATGCAGGCGTTAATGGATCGCAGTGAAGAAAATAACGGTGTTGATTGTTTGGGGTTGTTTCCCGGTGAGGTAAAGTTTTTTGGCGATCCATTAACCGGCGCCGATGGTACAAAATTAAAAGTTCCCCATATGGGTTGGAATCAATTGCATCAAACGATTGGTCATCCACTGTGGCAAGGCATCGAGCAAGATAGTCGTTTTTATTTTGTGCATAGCTATTATGTGCACGCCGAAAACAAATCATTGGTAGCCGCCACCGTTGATTACGGCGTGCAAATCCACGGGGCTTTGTATCGCGATAACGTATTCGCGCTGCAGTGCCACCCGGAAAAAAGTAGTTCAGCTGGATTGCAGCTGTTAAGTAATTTTTTAACTTGGGATGGCCAAAGCTAACCCTGCTCCTACTCCAAATCTATTTCGTATTGTGTTGGTTTGCTAAAGTTTAGAGATAACGATGTTAATTATTCCTGCAATTGATTTAAAAGACGGTAAATGTGTGCGCTTGCGTCAGGGCTTGATGGACGACTCAACAGTCTATGGTGATGACTCTGTACAGATGGCAGAGCGTTGGGTGAAGGCTGGTGCCCGTCGTTTGCATTTGGTCGATCTCAATGGGGCCTTTGATGGCAAGCCAATTAATGGCGAGGCGGTCACAGCAATCGCTAAAGCCTATCCTGATTTGCCTATTCAAATCGGTGGTGGTATTCGCAATCTAGACACTATTGAAAATTATATTAATGCCGGTGTGAATTATTTAATTATTGGTACCAAGGCAGTAAAAGAGCCGGGGTTTGTCAATGAGGCTTGCAGGGAATTCCCTGGTCATATCATCGTTGGTCTGGATGCCAAAGATGGATTGGTTGCCACCGACGGTTGGGCGGAAGTATCTGATATCAAGGCAACGGAATTGGCCAAGCGTTTTGAGCAGGATGGCGTTGAGTCGATTGTCTACACCGATATTAGTCGCGACGGTATGATGCAGGGTGTTAACGTGGAGCAGACAGTTGCAATAGCGCAGGCTTCAACAATTGCGGTTATTGCTTCCGGCGGCATTACTAATATGGACGATATTAAAGTGCTGCAAGCGGTGGCGAGTGAAGGCATTCTTGGGGCGATTACTGGTCGTGCCATTTACGAGGGCGCGTTGGATGTTGCCGAAGCGCAAGATTACTGCGATCAACAAGTGCCAGGGGTCTAATGAGGTTGACACGATGGGTTTAGCAAAACGAATTATTCCTTGTCTCGATGTCGATAATGGTCGCGTAGTGAAAGGTGTTAACTTTGTCGATATTCGCGATGCTGGTGATCCGGTAGAAATAGCCAAGCGCTATAACGAACAAGGTGCTGACGAAATTACTTTTCTTGATATTACCGCTACCCATGAGGGGCGGGATACGACCGTGCATACGGTAGAACATATTGCTGCGGAAGTGTTTATTCCGTTGACCGTTGGTGGTGGAATCCGCACAGTTGAAGATATTCGCGCTATGTTGAATGCCGGTGCGGATAAGGTGGGAATAAATTCTGCTGCGATTAGAAATCCGGATTTTGTTAAAGAGGCCGCTGAACGTTTTGGTGCGCAGTGTATTGTAGTGGCGATTGATGCAAAAAAAGTGAGTGCCGAGGGTGAGCCATTGCGTTGGGAGATTTTTACTCACGGGGGTCGTAAACCCACAGGTATTGATGCGCTTGAATGGGCAGTGAAAATGGCAGCTTATGGTGCCGGAGAATTTTTGTTAACCAGTATGGATAGGGATGGCACCAAAAATGGTTTTGATTTATCGCTAACCAAAGCAATTAGTGACGCAGTTTCGGTGCCGGTAATTGCCTCCGGTGGCGTCGGTAATCTCGATCATTTAGTGGATGGGGTTAAACTGGGTGGTGCAGATGCGGTGCTGGCCGCCAGCATTTTCCACTTTGGTGAATATACCGTACCTGAAGCAAAGCGCTATATGGCTGAGTGCGGAGTGGAAGTTAGGCTGTAATTTTTGAGAGTGGAAATTAGACTATTAAGGCTTGTGATAGGTCGTCTTTGAGCTAGTTAGTTAGGCGCTAATGAGTTAGCGCTGCATAAAGTTTGGACAGAGTTTTAGGTTCGGCCAACGACATGAACTCTATAAAATCCCCTAGTCCCTGACGAGCTTCTTCCTTGTCGTCAAACGGACCGATAGGTGTTCCCTCTCTGGTAGAAAAAAACCACTGCCCTTGAGAGGAAAAAAATCGATCAGTACGAACCGGAAAATGACCCGTTTCGCCAGTTCTGTTACTACCTATGACAGTCATTAATTCCAACCGTTAAACTTCATTACAATGCATTACAATAAACTAGTTTACTGTACATAGCTTAACGGTATTTACCCACTTTTAAAGCTTTCTGGCAACTGTTTGGCAGATAACTGGACATTTTGTCGGTAGATTGCTAGATGCTTGGACTGAGTGACATAAATTATACCGCCCATGCGTGTTATTTCGTCAAAATTCTGTCGTCTAGGGTCTCGGCTAATTCTATAGCTATAGTGCAGTTGTTAGCATTCTGATTGCTTGTGGTTGGCTCAAGGCACTTTTTGGTCAGTAATGTGTGGCGTTGAGGGTGTTGAGGGCATCAGAGGCAAGAGAGAATTTGACCCCTCTTGCCTCTAATGTGGGAATAGCTTGTTTTAAAAATACCAGTGTTTCCGGATGGGGGTGGGCAATGACCACGGCAAAGTCCTGCTGTTTGGCCAGCGTAATAGCGTGCTCGAATTGCGTTGAGATGGCCGCGGTATTTCGTTGGTTATCGAGAAAGACATCTCGTGAGGCGGTAGGCAGTTTGTAAGATTGTGCTAATGACTCGCCTACAGTCAAAGGACTGGTGCGGCTATCGATGAAGTAAAGGTTTTGTTGCTTAAGTTCGGCCATTAACCAGCCCATAGGTTCACGGAGCTGGGTCAAAAGGCTACCCATATGGTTATTCACGCCACGAACATGAGGGATCGCTTGCAGGTCGGTGCGAACAGTTAGCAAAAACTGTGCTTTGTCCATGAAGGGACTTAATTTACCAGGACCTGTTGCGCGATCCTGTAAATTACTCATGGGGATATGTAAGAGTATTTCCTTGCCTTGCTGATAAGCGGCGCGGGCGAGTCGTTTACTATTGGGGCTGTGAGGTAGAAAGGCATAATTAATTGCACCTGGCAAGGCGATGGCGCGTTGGCCAAGTTCCAGGCCGTTACCCATATCGTCAATAATCAACACAATCGTAGGGGATAGTTGAGGAGAAGGTTTTGTTTCAGCCAGGGTGGTAGGGCTGTTTAAACAAAGTGGCAAAACAGAAAAAGATAAAAGGCGAATGATCCTGGACATCACAGTTGGGCGCGAAAACGATGTGTAAGATATTAATGTGCATAGGACCGAACCCTTCAAAATAAGTAAAAAAATGGTGGTCACCTTATTGATGATGAGAGAGTTGATGATGAGAGAGTTGGCGATGAGAGTTTTTTTAAATGCACCTGCCCCGCAACGTGCTTTTTGCTGAATGCTTTGGGTATGGCTAGGTGCATCAAGAGCTTGTACAGGTTTTCGTGATCCAACTGCGGTTCCCAGGATAATAGTTAGCACCGTTTATAAGGATTCAGATTTATTTTCGTCTAAGCTGTCGTTGCCAGCCGTTTTCTGCCCGTTGAGGCTAAGAATATGTAATCCCTTTAGCAGGTTGAGGGCTTCGTATAGTTGGTTGTCACGATTAAAGAGTTCTTCCTTGGCCTGGGTTTTACGATTTTTGCTATTGCTTTCCTTGCCGTTGCCGCTGGACAAATGTCCCTGTAGATCTGCTTCGGTAATTCGTTCGCTGCTTGGCAGGGCTGCAATTTTTGCGCGTTCAACCCGAATATCTGGAACGATACCCTGAGCTTGGATTGAGCGCCCGCCCGGGGTGTAATAACGGGCGGTGGTTAATTTGATGGCGTGTTTTTCGGACAGAGGTACCACGGTTTGTACTGAGCCTTTACCAAAACTATCGGTGCCCATAATCACGGCGCGATGATGATCCTGGAGTGCACCGGCGACAATTTCCGAGGCGGATGCAGAGCCACCATTAATTAACACTACCATCGGGGCGCCGTTGCTTAAATCATCGGGGGTAGCAGAATACTGGGAGTGGGAATTGCTGAGACGTCCTTCGGTGTAGACAATCAAACCTTGCTCCAACACCGTGTCGGCAACGTCCACTGATGCCTGCAAAATTCCGCCAGGATTGTTGCGTAAATCTAGCACCAGTCCTTTCATGGTTTCATTCTCGTGTTGTAGCTTTTTCAGGGCCTTGCGGAACTCATCACCCGTTTTACTTTGGAATTGTGCGATACGAATATAGCCAAAGCCTTGTTCCAGAATTCTGCTGCGTACACTGACGACTTTAATGATGTCACGGGTGACCACAACACCGAAGGGCTGCCTGACTCCCTCCCGCACGATAGTTAGCTCAATATTGCTGCCGCGCTTGCCGCGCATAATGTTGACCGCCTTATTCAAAGACATGCCTTTCACCGGCTTGCCATCGAGTTTGATAATCAGGTCGCCACTTTCTATTCCGGCTTTTTCCGCGGGTGTGCCATCAATGGGGGCAATCACTTTTACAAAGCCATTTTCCATACCAACCTCAAGACCCAGGCCACCAAATTCCCCGGTTGTGCTGGCTTGGAGATCGTCAAAAGATTTGGCATCAAGGTAGGTTGAGTGAGGGTCAAGACCCGACAACATGCCGCGGATAGCATTTTCCAGCAGCGTTTTATCGTCGATTTCTTCTACGTAGCTAAGGCGAATATGATTGAAAACATCGGCAAAGGTTCGCAGGTCATTCAGGGGTAATTTGCCCTCAAGCTGATTTTTTGCGGGTGCAGTGGCCTGATCTGCTGTTTGTTCGGCGACAACTAAAGACGTTGCACTGAATAGGGCGAGGCAGCTTACACAATAAGCCAATGTAGATTGTAAAGATTTCATAATATGTCTCAAGCCGATTGAGGCCAGCGTTTTCCTGCATTGATACTTTTATTGTACATGGCTTTGCAGGGGGGGTGTTAGTTCTCTAAATACGGGATTCGTGGCAGTGGCGTACAAGAATGATATAAGTAAATAGCCTGTTAAGCGCGCTTACACCAGCGGTGGGGGTCAGTAGGCTGGCCATTATGGCGGATTTCAAAGTACAGGCCTGCCCTTGCCTGACCGCCACTATCGCCGACTGTGGCGATCATATCGCCCGTATTGACCCATTCTCCGGTTTCTTTCAACAGGCTTTGGTTATGGGCATAAAGACTCATATAGCCATCGCCGTGATCGATAATAATCAGCAGCCCGGAACCCCTTAGCCAGTCGGCAAAAACGATGCGGCCGTGATGGATGGCATTGACCTGGCTGCCTTCTTTTGCGGGGATGCTCACGCCCTGCCAGCGCAAAGAACTGCCACTGCGTTGACTGCCAAAACGATTGCTGGGTTTGCCACTAACGGGCCAGGGAAGCTTGCCTTTTAAGCTGGTGAATGGACGGTAGTTGCTGGGAATTTTGATATTAGCCAACGTCTGTTCAATGGCGGCTAATAGTTTCTTCAGCTCACTGTGGTCCTTGGCTATTTTACGCAGACGTTGGTCTTTGTTGTTGATTGTGGAGTTGATTTTGAAAAGGCTTTGTTCCCGTTGTTGTTTTTTGGCTAGAAGCTTTTTATGTTCCTTGCTTAGTGCTGTTTTGGTCTGTGAAAGTGTAGTGGTTTTTTCGATGATTTTTGGCTCTATAACATTCAGGTTGCTAATAATATTGACGTAAGCTTCGATCTGTTCGGCTCGGGCTTGGTTGAAGTAATCGTAATAGGTGAGGGCGCGGCTGATCTTATCCGGCTGCTCTTGGTTTAACAGGATTTTAAGTTTCTTCTGTTGACCGACTTGATAGGCAGCAAGAACTTGCTGTTCAATAAACTTTTGCTGTTCTCGTTTGGAGCGTTGTAATGTGTTGCGCTGTTGTTGCAGGGATAAAAGTTCATTCTGTTGTTCTTTCAGTTGTTGCAGAATAGTGCGAATTTTATTTTGTAGAATCCCGATATTGACTTCTGATTTTTGCAGGGATGTTTGCAGCTCGGAGCGATGGCTTTTGAATTCCTTTAGCAGGTTATACAACGCCTGAATCTCTACGTTAAGGTGCTTCAGTTGTTGTCGTTGTTGTGCTTCATCGTCGGCGTATAGCACGGGTGATGAAAGTGATAGCAAGACCGCGATAACTGTCGATAACAGGTGTCTGGGAACAAGCAGAGGGTTAAACCAGCGTTTACTTATTGCTTCGATATCTCTCATGGTACCTTGACAGTTACTAGCATCCATCCATGGTGTTCAGCGTAGTGGGTATCGCGGAGCAGGCCCACATGGCAATCTTCGGAATAACTCAAGACTCGAGAGATTGCCATGTTACTCATGCAATGACGGAAATAAATTATTGTAGTTTAATTAATGACTGGCCGGTCATTTCTGGCGGCTGTTCGAGTCCCATCAGGCTTAGCATGGTGGGTGCTACATCTGCCAGCTTGCCGTCCTGTTGCTGCATGGACACTTTTTTATTGCCAACATAAACAAAAGGGACTAACTCGGTAGTATGTTGGGTGTGGGCTTGCCCAGAATCGTAATCGTGCATTTGTTCGCAGTTGCCGTGGTCGGCGGTGATCAAACAGTCACTGCCAATCCTGAGCACAGCTTCAGTTACTTTTCTTATACTCTCATCAATGGCCTCGGCGGCTTTGATGGCAGCGTTAAAATTACCAGTGTGACCTACCATATCGCCATTGGCGTAGTTGCAGATAATCGTATCATAGTGACCGCTATTGATGGCATCAAGCAGTTTTTCAGTGACTTCTGGGGCGCTCATTTCCGGTTTTAAATCGTAAGTAGCGACATCAGGGGAAGGTACCAGTACCCGGTCTTCACCACGATAGAGCTGTTCCCGCCCGCCGCTAAAGAAAAAGGTGACATGGGCGTATTTCTCGGTTTCAGCAATACGCAACTGGCTTTTACCCAGGGTTTCCATCAGTTCACCAAAACTGTTGCTGATTGTCTCGGGTGGGTAGGCGCAAGGGGTATTAATATCGTCGGCATATTGGGTGGTAGTGACAAAGCTACCCAGCGGGGGGACTTTGTTGCGTTCAAAACCGTTGAAGTCTTGGTCAGTAAAAGCGCGAGTAATTTCCCGGGCGCGATCGGCGCGGAAGTTCATAAAGATAATCGTATCACCCTCTTCGATGGCGGCGCTTGCCTGCCCATTTGCTCGAATAACAGTCGGTTTCACAAACTCGTCATTCTCACCCCTCTGGTAGGCAGCTTGTAGTCCAGCGATGGCATTATCGGCAACGTAGTCTGCTTTAGTTTCCGTCAATAACTCATAGGCTATTTGCACCCGGTCCCAGCGGTTGTCCCGGTCCATGGCAAAATAGCGTCCGACTAGCGATGCGATGCGGCCACAGCCTAGTTGCTCGAACCTGTTAGTGAGTGACCGCAGTGAAGATTCTGCACTGCGTGGTGGTGTATCCCTGCCATCCAAAAAAGCGTGTAGATACACTCTCTTGGCGCCTCGCTGAGCGGCCATTTCGACCATGGCGAGGATATGATCTTGATGGCTGTGAACGCCGCCGGGTGACAACAGACCCAACAAGTGCAAGGCCTTGTCACTGTTGATGGCTTTATCAATAGCATCGACATAGACTTTATTGCTGAAGAAATCGCCATTGGCAATGGCTTTGTTAATACGACTGATATTCTGGTAAACGATACGTCCGGCTCCCAGACACATATGACCCACCTCAGAGTTACCCATTTGGCCGGCAGGTAGACCCACGCTTATGCCGGAGCTTGAAATCAGGGTTTTGGGTGCCTC
>JAZFYA010000311.1:0-2269 GCA_036443315.1 Pseudomonadales bacterium | reverse complement strand
GTACTGGTCTCGACGGCTATTGGCTGCAAACTGATATTTTTATCACCACCACCAAACATGACTGATGCGCCTGCACCAATTCCCAGGGCTGCGGAAGCCTTGCCACCGACATAAGTCCCTTCGAGAGAATATGCTTCAGTCCGTGTGTCACTTGAGATAGCGATCACAGTAAAGACGGTTTGAGCATTGCTCTTTTGTTGGAGATCAATACCAATGCTCATGCCCATCTCACCCATGTATCGCTCCTCACCCGATGAGTGCGCAAATATACAATCTACGACTGTATTTGAGTGGAAGATGTAATTGAGTCGAGTGGAGGGGACGCTTTTACAAGTTAATACTCCTATGTCTAAACCACCTTCAGCAAGTTTACCTGATTCATGCTTACCAGCGATTGTTTTGGCCTCTACCGTTTCATTAACGACCCGATTGTTTTCCAAAGCCCCATGGATGCTGTCTGCAAATGCAGGTGTGGCAGACAACCCGATCAAGCCGATAATGGCAGCAATACCAAGTAATGTATTTGTATATTTTTTCAATTTCATCTCTCCTAAGTTATTAATAAGGGTTCTCTTCTTTAACATTGGATATATCTCCTGGTTAATGGGCTGAAGTATTTATCGGTTCCATAGAGCCGTTGCAGTTAATTAGTCGCCAGTAATACGGAAACCTTACAGTATTGAGGCTTGAGCAAATCCCGAGCACCCCCCTTTGGGCATGTAGCATTATCGTGTACCCATTCGAGAATTTTTTGAGATTAGAGGAAAGAAAATTTAAGTCTATGTTGTGAACCAATGAAACAGGGCTATAATAGATGAAAGTCTCTCTTAACTTTTTAGTCATGGTATGCCAAATCTTTTGACGACGTACACTATTAACTAAACATTGAATGAGGAGAAATAAGGTTCCATATTTGGTGGGACTTTTGTTTTTTTAAATGAAATCGAAAAGGAGCACATGAAATGGAAATTATCAAAAAGATTAAGCGTATTTTTATGACCTTAGCCTTTACAGTATTTGCCTTAAGTACGACAGTGTCTGCGGCACCCTTTGGTGAGGCTGAGGATATAACATATTCTCAAAATCTATGGAGTGCAATGGTAAACGCTGGCTATGTTGGACCTAATAGCATCATGTCGCATCCTTACACTGGCACACCGCCCCATGGCAAGATTCTGGATACATTTGATGGCACTGTTACAGTAAATGGGACAACTGGAGCAGTGATTGTTAAAAGAAATTATGGTGGTCCTGATGTGAGTATTGAAAATGTTGCCAATGAACCTGCGAAGTATTTAAAGGCTATTACAGTGATGTTCAAGCGTAGTGGTTTTGACCCCGAAGATAAAGATTGGTTTTGGGTGAAATTTAAACCAGACGGTTCTCTTCATGAGAACGAAAAAGGGATGAAATTGGCCGGGAAAATCGCAAAAGGAATGTCAAAAGGTTGTATCGCTTGCCATAAAGCTGCGCCTGGTGGAGATTTTATGTTTAATTACGATAGAATAAAATAAGCACTATACTGATACGTCATTCAATAAATGAGAGAACGCGGCAGGAGGCCGCGTTTTCATTATGTTATATCGACAAATGAAGCAATAAAAGCTTAGTTGTTGTTTAACAAAGGTGGAGCATGGCCAATAAATTAATTACTTGCCTCATTTTTTTCTTTGCTCTGTTTAATACATCTTGTCAGTCAATAAAGCCGGAAAATAGCCCTTTATCCATGGGGACAGTGGATGATATTAGATATGCTCAGAAATTATGGTCTACTATGATGATGGAACAGTTGGTTGGGAGTAATGCGCTACCTAATAAACCCTTTTTTGGTGGGGCAGAACCCCATGGAATGATTTTAGAATTGGCCTATAAAGCAATACAGGTTGATAATCATACTGGTTTTGTCGTTGTTAAAAAGAACTATGATGGTACTGGAGTTTCTGTGAGTAGTGTTGAGGCTGATCGCGCCAAGTTTCTTACATCAATGACAGTAATGTATCAACGAGAGGCTGGTTACGACGAAGATAATAAAAATTGGTTTTGGGTTAAATACAAACCCGATGGCAAGGTTGAAACAAAAGTTCTTAAAGGCAATGAAATCGCTCTAGCTGGAAGAGTTATTAAAGGAAAATCGCCTGAAGATAATGGAGGTTGCATCTATTGTCATAGATCCGCCGGCGGTGGAGATTATATATTTTACCCAGAGATAAATGTTCCCAAGTGATATTCCCTCGAATTAACGGATACCAAGATAAAGGAAACCGAAACG
>JAZFYA010000310.1:0-6482 GCA_036443315.1 Pseudomonadales bacterium | reverse complement strand
CTCACATGGTTGACCAGTTTGTAGCGTGTAATACTGCAGTATTATGCAAAGTAAATTCAACGTCAGTTACTTAAAAACCGCGCTATACAGCCATTTACTTTGCATAATAATTTACTATTCATAAGGAAGTATCCTGAGTCCAATACTAGCAAACATATTCTTGCACTATGTCTTAGATAAATGGTTTAACGACACCGTAGTGAATCATGTGATGGGCTATGCCAAGTTAGTGAGGTACGCCGATGATTTTATTTGCCTAGTACAATCGAAACATGATGCGGAAAGGATATTATCCGCGTTACAGAATCGATTTAGCAAGTATAAATTACAGCTACATCCAGACAAAACCAGCGTATTCAGTTTTGGTCGATATGAGAAACAGAATGCAATGAGGGACAAGCGCAAAGCCAACACATTCGACTTTCTGGGGCTAACGCATTATTGCGATATCACGAGAAGGGGATATTTTAAAGTTGGGAGGAAAACCAGTTCGAAGAAGTTCAGAGCCAAAGCCAAAGAACTCAATCTATGGTTGAAAGCGATCAGAAACCAAGTGCTAACCCAAGACTGGTGGAAGATTTTAGGGTCAAAACTTCGAGGACATTATGAATATTATGGGGTAAGTGAAAACTACCGCTCTATTGATAAGTTCTATCGACTGGCAATCAGACTGGCGAAGAAGTGGATGAACAGACGAAGTCAGAAAAAGGCGATGAATTGGCAGAAGATGAATCATTATCTTCAGCTTTACCCATTACCAAAACCGAGTATTAGGCATAATTTCTACGCTGTCACATGAAATTGTGAATTAAGTTGAAGAGCCGTATGAGGGAAATCTTCAAGTACGGTTCTGTGAGGGGCATTATGTTTCCTTGCGTTTATAAATTTGTGAACAATAGGAGGGATCAATGCCTACTCTACAAAATTGGGTTTTCAGGGCCGAACGTTTCTAATTTACCTCGTAGATTTTTTATATCTATTGAGGCTGAGCACTTAGAACAAATGAACTTAAGACATGATACAGCGTCAACCTTAGAGTTGGTATTAGCTAAAGCCTTATCGATGAGTTCGTAGTTCAGCCATTCGTTTTTCAGTGCAACTTCCTGGCATTCAATAGATAGCCCAGCCTCGCCAGAAGAGTTCTTAGCTGTTTCTTCTGGTAGTGTTCTGTCGTCGTTTTTAGTTTTAACATCAGTCATTGCATAGGGATACTCTTATTAGTGTTTGTCGGTGGACAGTGGTAACTATCGTTTAATGCCATGGCAATGGCGCCAACTAATGGCACAGCAACAAGCGTTGAAAGCAATTTGCTATAATTCAGGCTGCTGGCATCATGGGGCCATATTCTGCAACAGCCAGGCAAGGGCTCGTGAAGCCAATCAGGTAATAATGCATGTTTATTTAGACGACCAATCAGATTGTTCAATACATCAACAGCAGGAAGGACACCAGGTTTGTTGCGCATGAAACCATCTCTGGTCTGTACGTAACCTCTATAGGTGTCGCCAGAGAGAGTAGTAATGGCTAACAGGGCGTTTAAACTGCGTTTTTCATTCTGGTTAAGGTTTGGGACACGGCTTGGAATTGCGCTTCCTGAAAAAGATGGAGATCTGTGCATGACAGTGTTACCGGGTTATTATTCAATCTTAAGCACTCCACGGTATGTGCGTGCGGGCATATTATAATCATAAAATGTAGAAAAGATATCATTTAAATTGATAGCTACGAAGAAAAATTCCGCTTTTAATGAGGCAGGAATTATATATCTATCTTTTTAAGATCGAGTAGGAGGCGGGATTCCTCCCGCTGTCCTCCACACCACCGGGCATACGGATCACGTGCCATGGCGGTTCGCGTTAAACATTTGAGCCGCTGATTATAATCCATCAGCGATACCAGCCCTATCCGATCAAAGCGTTTCTTCGACAGGGCTTAATTCATGTGCGAGGCACCAGCATTCCACCAAGCACCTCGTCCATTCAGGGCACTATTCCATGCCCGCTTCTCATCAAGCCTTGCCGCATCAGCATTTTCGCGCGTGAGGATGAACGCTTCCATTGTCGACAGAGTATCTTGCGCAAGTGGTGGCGTAATCTTGGGAGGCCTTTTTATCGGCCAATTGTTTTTTGAGCCGTTCGCAGATGATAAAAATTCGATGGAGTGAATAGAATCCACTAGCCTTATGATTAATGTAGACGTGGTATGAACCGTCTACCATCTTGTCGCACTGGATACGAGTGCCAAAACATCGATAATACTCTAGTGTGTAATCAAGCAATACCTGGCTTTCACTGAGAATAAAAGACGGCTCAATGGTTGAGGGTGATCGGATTATGTCTACACCGACAATGACTTGAAAGGGATAGTCATTCGTCACGTTTTCGTCAAAATGTTCGCGCCAAGATGCGCCACATTCGCAGTTAGCCATTTGTGAATTGTTTAATTTGGATTCGTACGCCACATCAGTGAAACATGCACAGCCAGGGCAAACGCTATCATTACACCGTTCAATAGCAGTTTTTTGATCTTTTTTACACAGGTCTATATTCATGTTGTTTAGCCGTAACATGTTCCATGTAATCTGTCTCAAGGTATGTTTCCGCTGCTATTTGATACCTACCTGTTTTAAACACAATTAGCTGGCAGGCTCGGCAGGAAAAAGTAATATCATGGTCACATGCTTTACGTAGTACATTGTGAGTTTCAATTGCAAGATAACCATCGCCAGGGTCGTGATATCTTACAAAGCTGGCTTTACAAGGGCAGATTACTTTTTCCATCTGATTCTCCAGAGCAAGCTCGCGTGAGCGGTTCAGCGCAATGAAAAATTCACTGTTACATCTTTGTCTTACCTTTAAGACAAATCAGAACATAAATTCGACGTGATAATTGGAAAATAAAGAGGGAAATATTATGGCGGAGTGTGCGGGGTTGATTACATGCCCCAAAATAGGGGCATGTGAAAGGGCATAGGTAGCAGTCACATACGTATAGGCATCACTATATTACGGCTCCCGGTGGCCTGTTTACCGTGAATAATGATACTGTTATTTGATGACCCAAAGTCAATGACAGCTTTACTGCCATTAATAACATTGAGAGCATCGAGTAAATAAGCCACATTGAAGCAGATTACTAAGTTGGCATCACTGTATTCAATATCGACAAAATCTTCACTTCCGCCTACGTCCAGGGAATTAGTGTTAACTTGTAACTGATTATTCGTGAGTGAGAGCTTTACACCATTTGTTTTATCGTGGGTAAGAATCGAGGCGCGTTTCAGTGAGCTTTGTAGATGGCCAAGATCCGCGACCAAGCGTTTATCATTTGATTTAGGAATTACGCTCTCAAAATCAGGGTATTTACCATCGACCAGTTTACTTATTAAATTAAAACAGTCACCTTTAAGACAAATATGATTGGCAGAGAATGTCAGGGTGACATCACCAGATACCCATTTAAGAGCTTTCAACATCTCAGCAATGCCTTTACGTGGGACTATTAGTTCCCGGCAGGGATTGATAGTCGAAGTGATATCGATTGTATTCGTGCTCAAACGGTGTCCATCGGTAGCCACTACTGATAACTCTTTGTTGTCTACTCTAAAAAACATACCATTTAGATAATAGCGAACATCGCGGTGAGCCATTGCAAACTGGGTATTGGCGATCAGTTGATTAAGAATAGAGGCGTCAATGGTAAGGGTGTTTGACTGCTTATTATTGACTTCAATCGTAGGGAAATCATTCGCTGATAGTGTTGTCAGTGTAAAGCGACTTCTCCCGCAAGTTAGTGTTGCCTTTTCTTTTTTCTTATCAAAAGTCAGGGTTAAAACGCTGCTGTCGGGTAACGCCTTAACGATGTCATGCAATTTTCGAGCTGGCAGTGTTGATGAAAAGCTTTCAGTGCACTTATCCAGTTGGGTTTCTGTACTCATTTCAACTTCTAAATTAGAGCTAGTAATTGTCAACAGGTTTTTATCGACGGTAAATAGTACATTTTGCAAGATGGGTGTTATGCTGTTATTTTCGACTGTGCCGATAACACAGTTCATGATAGAGAGTAGGGCTTTAGTGGCTATTTTAATTTTCATTGGGCTATCTCCTAGAATTTCAATGTATGCTAGTTTAAGCTTTCAAATCTGTGGCAGAACCGTATTACTGAGCCACTATTAAAAAAAGTTAAAATAAAATTCTTCAATTAGTCGATAGGCCTACTTTGTAATAATCTCGATATGACGGAAGTGGCGTTCGGAAAGTTCCTGCTAATATCAGTAGAACTGATGAGCAACGATCGTTTAGGGAAATGATATTACAGCCTTGAGTTTCGAAGTTAGGCAACATCATTTATCGGGCATTTGACAGTTATATGGATCGGCACCTATTGTGTTTGAATCAGAAGATGGACTGAAATTATCGAGTATAAATCTCGTCCCAGATGATGTATTGATGTGGCTCAATGACAATATTCGGATTGACAGAACTGATGACCGGCAACGAAATGAGTGCGAAGTTCTTACTTTAAAGTCTGCGATTGGGTAATAAATTGGTGGGATATGAAGCGTTATTTTTTATCATTTACTCGTCTGAAAGACTAGTTTGCGTAGGATTTAGCTATAAAGTCTAACCGTTGCTGGGATATGTTACCCCATTTGTCGTCCGATTTAGCCAATAACGTATAATAATCTAAAGCTGCTCGTATCTCCTTTTGCTCGAACGCCACCTCTCCTAGATAAAAGACACCCATACGCGTCGTATAAATTTTATTGGCTGCAATTAAGTCTGTTTTTGCTTCGGAATATTGACCAAGATCCACATATAAAATTGCCCTGGCAAGATGGTGCTGAAAGAATGTTGGATTAAGGGAAATAGCTTGTTTGTAGCAGTTTAAAGACAGTTGCTTTGCGCCCTGATAATAATGCAGATCGCCTTTTAGCTCCCAAAAGATACTTTCTTGGGGTTGTATATGAATGGCCCGCTCAATCGATTCCATCGCGGGTTCGAATTTTGTTTCCTGAGACAAGATAACGGCATTATCATACTCAGCGTAGGCTGCTTTATCCTTCAAGATAGTGGCCATTTGAGTACTATAAGTAAGTTTGTTTCGTGTGTTGCCGGATAAATTTCGCGCAGTTTCAGTGTTTTTTTCAACTCTTTCTGTTGAAGGGGGGTGGCTGGCAAACAGAGCCGCCATACGCCCTTTTTTTTCTGTTTTGTTTTTCGACAGAGCAAGAAATATGGTTTGTAGTTCTATCGACGCTTCTGGGTCGTAGCCCGCCTTGCTTATGTATTGAGTACCATAAAAATCTGCATCTAATTCATGTTCTCGGTTGTATTTAGCCAAGAACAAACTACCACTTATATTAGCACCGGCTCCGACTACAGAGGCAAAATCACCGGCAATTGACTGAAGTGCTATCGAGCTAATGTGCACCGCCTTCGATTTGGAGAAGCTTTGAGCACTATGTTGTGCGGTAACGTGAACTATCTCATGCCCAAGTACCGCCGCAAGTTGCGCCTCATCTTTCAATAGTAATATTAATCCACGATTAATCGCAATTTTTCCGCCAGGTAGCGCCCAGGCATTAGGTATTGAACTATTTATCACGGTGAACTCAAACGGTAAATCAGGCTGGTGGCTTTCTTTGACAAGCCGAAAGCCGACATCTCTGACATAAGCAGTGATTGCGGGATTTACTGAATAGGCCCCGCCTTGGTGTTGGATTGCTCGTTTATATTGACTATTACCTAATTCGATCTGTTCTTTTTGGTCCAATAGTGAAAGATCAAAGCGTCCTGTAACGGGGTTGGTAGCACAGCCCGTTAGTAGGGATGAAATAGCAATACACAATGTCAGTACAGAAAACTTAAAAACCCCCACAGCACCGCTACATAAAAAACTATTGATTGAAAGTAACATACCTATATTCTCCATTAAATTTACGTTACCGTGGTTCATGACTCGATCTCAACGGTTTCTGAACTGTAGTCAGTTTAGGGTGCCATAATATTCATATCATGATGTGGCAGAAGCGATTCAAAAATAATCCGGCTTATGCTGCAAATAATTGAAGTTGATAAAATTCCTCTACTTTAATAGGGCCATCATTTGCTGCCGGTACATCAATACAAAAGAGGCTATCAAGGTCTGTTTCTCCGTTATCAAGAGCCTCGATTATTTCTAAGTAGGGGTCGTTTTGCGCTTCACGGTCGATATTGGCCATCAGTTCCTCAAGCTGGTGATTAATGTTAGTCTGTTTCAGCTGTAGTTCTTCTAATAATGAAGAATCCTGCTCAGTAAAAGACCCTCCTGCGGACTCAGTTAAACTGGCTAGTTTATCAGTTAAGCGTTTTGCTCTCGCGCAAGCTTGTTGTTCTAGCTTTTCAAATGTCGAGCATAGGACTTCTACTCGCTTCAGTGAGCCTGCAATAGTCGATGTTGCCCTAACAACCTCAGAACTGGCCAATGACAGTGAATAATGG
>JAZFYA010000309.1:0-7697 GCA_036443315.1 Pseudomonadales bacterium | reverse complement strand
CTTACACTCGCACTATAATAATAACATAACATCCACTTTTATAAGGATCATAAGATGCCTCGGACAGCGAAGGTTGCGAAAACGGTAGAAACAGCACCGCCACAATCCCGTGTTACTGATACCGTGCCGGAAAATACATCATCGTTAGAGCATGCTCAGTTTCAAGCACGGATGAAGGCTATGAACATACCGCCTAATGGTTCACCCGCTTCCATTAATCACGTGGTTCAGAGAATTGAAGCAGGTGGACAACACCCTCTCCAGAAACATGAAGATTTTATGTACTTGCAGCGGACAATTGGTAATCAGGCAGTGATACAGTTGCTTGATAGGATACAAAAGGCAAGTAATGAGGATATTCATAAAACTGCGGCTGCCGGAGTACAAGGCACGGGCAGTACGTTACCCCATTTAGATAAAATTCAACAATCCTTTGGTCAACATGACATCCGTGGTGTACAAGCCTTTACGGGGGTTAAAGCGGCAACGGCATCAAAAGCGATAGGTGCACAGGCATATACGACCGGCAATAAAATCGCATTTTCAAGCCCCACACCCGATTTACATACCACAGCGCACGAGGCAACCCATGTGCTACAACAGCGCGCCGGAGTGCAATTAAATGGAAGTGTAGGGGAAGTTGGTGATAAGTATGAACGACATGCGGACGCGGTTGCCGACCAGGTGGTTAAGGGGCAATCGGCGGAGGGGTTAATCAATCAACGGACTCGCGATCAAAATTCAAGTTATATAAAACGATTAGGAACAGGCCCTAATGGGCGGCCCGGCATTGCTCAAAATAATATGACTGCTAATCAAGCACTACAAAAGAAAGTAGGGTTTGAGTTTCAGACATCCGTGACAGATACGATATTCGTGAGAGACGATAAGAGATTCAATGATGGTAAAAAAGAATACTACCAAGCGGCTGGATTTACCATAGAAGGAGACGAGGGGGATCTAGAATTGGTTACAGAGCCGTTTGAAGAAACCGAACGCGGGTTTAAGAGAATGGCATCGGTCTTTTCAATGATGGAGGTTTTTGCCGAAAGGGTTGAGGGGCAAACAATACCTTTGCTCGACTTAAATAATCATTTTGCGTCGGCCGACCCGATTAAGAGTAACCTTGAAGGTAAAGGCGATGTTTTTTTAAATGTGGAGGAAAAAATCCTTACAGATCCACAAACGACCGTAGGGATTGGGCTTTCCAAACTTTTCAGCCTCGCGGAACTCCTGGGTCAGGCAAAAACCCGGCAGAGCGCATTTTTAAGCGCCAGAAAGCCCGGCACCCCCGAAAGCGTCAGGACCAAAGAGATAAAAACCGGCCAAGTCGCGGAAACGACAAGACCGATCCTGGGGCAAGAAGCGACAACCACTAAATTAGCAAATAATATCGGTTGGAAGGCGTATGAAAATAAGTTATTTCAAGGACTTGTGAACGATAGCGTAGATATGGTGAGAAGTGAGTATCAAAATTACTCAGATGACCTAAAAGGTTTCTTGTTTCTAATAGCTATGTATTCGAAAGCGGGGCCGAAGTATATAAAATTTATGGTAGCAGCAGGAAAGGCGCACACTAAGCCGGCAAACGCAAAATTTGCAATACCCCTGATGTCAAGAACCAATATGGCAGACCTGTTCCTGAAACTTCCAAAAGATGACAAGTCATACTTTATTCAGCATCACCTTCAAATAGCGCAGCAATTTGGGGGTGAACAGATACTGTTTGAGTCAAATTTAGACTGGGAACAATACGAATCAGGTTTCAGTATCTATGATTGGCTTAAGAATATAGTACCTTCCGATGCCCAAACAACCATTCCCGGGTTGGATTTTGCTTCTGTTTATGAAGGTTTAGGAGATATTTCCAACAGATCGTTTAATCCTGAGGACACTGGCAATGAAAGGCTTCCACCTCATGTGATCAACAACGCTGCATTCCCTAAAATGCTGGAAACTGATCCGACGAAATTTGCAAAGGACAAAGAGACAGCGCGAATGAGATTCGGGCTTGGAACCGGGAAAATGGTAGAATCAACGGATATTGGGAAAGCTACAGATCAGGGCGAGAATCGGACCGACGGGCTTGTAATAGAACTACGGAAATTGGGTGCGAAGCTTACGAAAGATGAGTGGTGGCCTTTTGCATCAGATGTTTTCAAATTAACCGTTATGGTAAATCAGGGGCCAGGACGGAGAGACGAGATAATCAATAATTTTATTGGTTCTTGATTTCGTTCGTTCGTTAATTCATGCACTCATTAGCAATTACGCTAGACGACGTGAATGTCATGTTGAACCGGACTGGCTCTTGATTTATAAGCTGGATGCGGGAAAAATGATCATTACCTCTGAACACACATGCTGAACACACATGGAGTCATTCTGATTTATTTTAAGGGACAATCTTTTGCTCTCTAAGCAAGTCCCATTTAACCCTATGACTAAGAGTGTTAAATAAAATGCACCGCCCGCCGCCATGGCCGCGCCACAACCCGCACAAGACGGTTTACAACCCGCCTTGAAATTTAACACTCATCAATTTATAGTGTTAAGAATGGATAACAAACGCAAAATCAATCCCTTGGCGATGCGGCTCTTTGATACCAAGATTGCGGACGGCCCACATCGCACCCCGAAGGGCTTACGACATGGCTATGGGATTCATGCGGTCAAATGCAGCGTGCCGATTACCTCCGTACAAACATGGATGGGACACGCGCAGTTATCAACAACCGCCATTTATCTGGATTTCAGCGGCGCAGAAGCCACCGAACTCGCCGCGAGAATGTGGCAATAAGGGGGCTTGGAAGACTGAATGCATCGTTGCCAACTTATTACTAAACCTTGGCTTTATCTTGGTAGCTGCTTGACCTTATTGCTCTGGTTTGTTCTGCCAACCACTTTTAAAGTCCAAGATAATCACAGTTTGACCTTCAATGTAGAATAATACGCGGTAGTTACCGATAAGCAGGTGATATATTTTAAAATCAACATATTGGCTTTCAGGAGCTTCAGAGCAACGATTGGGGGAAGTGCTTAAGCTCTCAATTTTATTGTAAATGGTATCGTACCATTTTAAGGCTACCGAAGGCTTATCTAGTGCAATGTACAAGGCTTGTTCTTCGATCTTATCTTTAACGGATTGCGGAATTTCTATGTTATAGATTGGCATCTGGATACTTGCTTTTTAGGCGTTTTTTGAGGTCATTAAAAGCCTGCTCTAAAGACTGGCTTTGTCCATTTTTATATTCTGACTTTGCCAGTGCAATTTGTTCTAAAGTGCGGGACAAGTCAGCAGCTTGTATAAGTTGGTCATAGCTTTCAGGGTCAACCATGACAACGGCAGCCTTCCCGTTTACTGTGAGTATTTCAGGGGTTTGGGTTTCTTGTAAACGCTTGATGTGTTCCGCAGGTTTGCGGTTAAAGTCTGAAACAGGGTAAATATCGCTTGTTGTGTACATAGCAACCTCAACAGTAAAAAAACAGTATATTTACTGTTTTACGTGAATTCTAGTTGTTTGGCAAGTCAAAAAATACATACTGCTTGAAAAAGCGTCCTTCAAAGCTCCAAAGTATAAAGCTGTTCGATTTCCTCGGACTCGATGCCAAGGTAGGCGAGGGTGGTTCTTTGGTTGGAGTGCCCTAGTGCTTCCATAAGAGGGTACTGTGCACATTCGTGCGGAAATATACGCTAAGCACTGTACGGAAAACATATTTTTTATGGTTTCCGTACACATTATTAATCCGGCTATGTTTTTCGTATATGATTTGGCAAAATTTATTAGCTTTAAATAGCCCATTTAAGTATGTGCGAAAAACAAGTGTTTTCCAGACATTATCTTAATTCATTATAAATCAGACAGATAGACTAACTTTGAGGTTTTTCACTACCGTATATTTACGAACGAATGTGCACAGTACCCTACCCATGACTGATACTCCCAGTATTAGTTGTGGGTAGAGCCTGGGAGGTGTTTGCGCACCTTTCCAGGCTTGTTTTTTCTTCTTCGGAGTAATAATATTACGCCGCATACAAATGGAAATCAATAACATTCACAATGACACCAAAGCAATGCCGAATGGCCAGGGCGGGGTTAGGCTGGACCGTTCACGATCTATCCAATAAATCCAGCTCTCGCGCCGCCACAATTAGCAACTTCGAGCGCGGAGGCACTGCCCTCACGTCTACGATAGAGTCTTTAAAACAGACCCTTCTCGCCACCGGAAGAGTCCGCTTTGACGGTGACGGCTGTGTGTGCGTAGTGGACAATAGAAATTAAGGACCTACAGCTTACATGAGCTGTAGGCGAAGTTGCCGACCAACGGCAGACGCTGCTTTTTGCATCGTGTGCAAAGTAATGCTTGTATTCTCTGGATCAAGCAAACGCTATAAAGCGCGCCGGCTTGTTCCCGTTCGCTTCGCCATCGCCGTTTTAGTCAGTTGGCGCTCTTCCATTTCGAGTTTTATCTGATCAGCTAAGATCTCTTTAACTGCCAGTTCTTCACAGGCTTCCAATAAACCGTCTTCTGCTAAAAGCTCATCAAAGGAATCCCCTATATGGGGGTTATTTTTTGCTGTCATAATATGACACCTCTTTCATTCTTTTTGAGGCCGGTGGAATTTAAGAAAATGCCTCGCTGATCAAGTTGGCTTTAATAGTCTTACAATGACAATTCACTATGGGAACCAAGGCGCACAAGCTGTAATACTTCATCACCCACCTGCCGGTAAATTAAGATCAAATCCGGCTTGATGTGACAATCTCGATGATCTTTCCAGTCACCTATTAACGCATGATCTCTGTGCTTTTCAGCAAGCGGCTGGCTATTAACCAAAGCTTTCAGCACGTCAATAAGCGTGGTTTCCAGTGTGGCACGGTGACGGCCTTTTAGCTCACGTTTGTAGTCTCGCTTAAACTGCCCAGTGCGCTCAATCCTTAGCATTCAAATCCGTCATTAAGGCATCTACACTATCGAAAGATTTCAATTTCCCTCGCCGAGCTTCTTTCATGGCAGCGAGGGTTTTAGCATTGGGTACCAGCGGCTCAAATGGCAACGCTTTTTCTTTCGCCACACGAGTGAGCATGAGTCGAAAAGCATCTGAGACAGTGAGGCCCATACTGGCTAGTACAACGGAGGCTTCTTCTTTGATTGCTGCATCGATTCGTGCGCGAACTACTGCATTGGTTGGCATAGGTTACTCTCCTGTATATGTGCCACATTGTAGCCCAATATTTTCACCTTGTACAGTCTAGAACACTGAGAAGGAAGTGTTTGTTTGGGGTTCCAAGGGGGGTATTTCCCCTTTGACAAGGCCCTATGTTGCTACACTATGTGTAGCAACATAGGGTAGCCTTGTTTACTATTGCTAATACCGCTACATCAGTGTACCATCATAGCCCATGTGATGCCAAGTATGGACACAACAAAGGTGAATACAATGCGCAAAATCACGAAAAAATCTCAATCCTCTCCCCGCGAAAATATGCTCCGTGTCCGCTTTTCTAAGGCCGAGTTTCAACAGCTCGAAGCCCTGGCTCAAGAGGCAGGCTGCTCTAAATCTGCCCTCGTTCGAGATCACCTGGGCAAGCTTAAAATACACAATCGGCAAGACCAAAAAGCGCAAACTGCCATGCTCAACCGACTCAATGCAAACCTCAATATGATTGCCAAATGGGTCAACACCTACAAAAAGTCTGCAGACACTGTAGAGGTCATTACCCACTTGTGCGCCATCGAGAGAAATATTCAAGAGTCTATTTTGTGATCGTCGGCTTTTCCAAACACGGCACCGGCGACGGCAAAGGCCCGACCGAATATTTTACCCATACCCAAGGCCGGGAAAATGACCCGCCGGTCATTTTGCGCGGCAATCCTGAGCAAACCAGAGATTTAATTGATTCCCTCGATTTTAAATATAAATACACCAGCGGTGTCTTGAGCTTTGCCCCTGGGGAAGTGATTACCCCTAAAATGGAAGAGGCAATCATGGACCGCTTTGAGCAAGTCGCCTTCGCAGGCCTCGACCCCGATCGCTACAATATTTTATGGGTGCGCCATAGCCACGCAGATCACCACGAGTTGCACTTTGTCACCCCAAGGGTCGAACTGGAAAGCGGCAAAAGCCTCAACATAAAACCCCCCGGACAATATGCCCAATCCGTCTTTGATGATTTCCGCAGTGAAATCAATTCGCGCTATGGCCTGGCCGATCCCGAAGACCCCAGTAGAATCAAAAATGTCAAAACCCCTAACTTTGAATTAAAAATCATCGCCCAGGCCCTAAGAGAGGGAGAGACCCCACCCGAAAACATGCGGAAATTACTCGACGGCATGTTATCCCAACGCGCAGAGGCGGGATTGATCAATAACCGGCAAGAGTTAATTGAACAAGTCACCAGCCTGGGACTAAAAATACCCCGAGCGGGAGAAAAATATATCACGGTTCAAGATCCAGACAGCGGTAAGCGCTGGCGTTTAAAAGGAGCATTGTATGAACGAGACTTTACCCCTGGCAAAGCAATTAAAACAACAGAAGGAAACCGAACGCGCGATTTTTCAAGACCAGATCCAGCAGCATCTAAGGAGTATGCGCTACGAGTTGAACAGCATATACGAGACCGAACTCGCTACCATGAGGGACGCTACCCTCAACATGAACCAGCACTTGGGCTGGAACTGTCTCAAGAGTCGCTTGCTGTGGCCCTTCCTGACCGGACTGAGCCTCTTGCTAGGACTTTACACCGGGGGTTGGGGCCTGATGCAATATTACACGGAAGAGATCACCCAGATGCGCCACAACGTCGAGACCTTGGAGAAGGAAGGCGGCAAGGTGCAGTTGACCTATTGCGAGAAAAATGGCCAGAGCCGTCTTTGCGTCAAAGTCAATCCAAAGATGGGGCGTTACGGCAACAAACCGGACACCTGGATGATCATCGAGGAGAAGTAAATGACCGAACTGGAAAGACACTTATTGAACGCATTGCAGAGTTTACAAGAGCAATTCAACGCACAGTCCGAGGCATTAGAGCAGTCGCAAAAAGCTTTATCGAGAATGTTCGAGACTACAGCGCAAGAGTACGAAGCCTTACGCCTCCAAGTAGACAACTTGCACAGGTTATACAGCAAGAGCAGGCGTTAACGCGATCAAGGTCGAGGGACGGGCCTAGCCTGTAAAGAGAGAGAAAACAACTTATCGAAATCTTGCCGTTTTGCACAGCTTCGTGGTCGCTGGGCCATACCCGCGAATAGTCACAAGTACTCGGCTAGGGGTCAGCTTACAATACGTGTAAAAATAGGACACATCTACATAGGCTGTATATGAAAAGGTTAATAATGCATTTTATTTTACTAATATTGACTATAAAAACCAGTGCATTAAGTAGGTGATATCTGTACTAGGGGTTTAGGGCGCAGTGGAACAGAGAACCCAGTTAAGAAACTCTGGTAAGCCTCCAGTTTTGTAATACGCATTTTCTTACGAGCCTCATCCGGGCCATTACCCGTGCGTCCCCTTACAAGCATCGTTGCACAAACCTATTGCAATTCAATGTTATTTTGCAATAGATTTGTGCAACGCGAAACGCCTTGATCGGCGGTAATCCAGTCAGTGTTGCGTAAACGTTCGTTTGTGCAACTAACTTTACTGTGATTTGATGCCTGTCCAATTCCTCTCACCCAAGCAACGCGCTAAA
>JAZFYA010000308.1:0-12021 GCA_036443315.1 Pseudomonadales bacterium | reverse complement strand
GTTGACGACCCTCTCAGAGCGTATGGGTGGGCGGCAGTCGTTACTCCTTAGCGATAGTAATATGATCGGTTTTCGGTGCAGGCGGTGGGGGGGCTTTTTTTTCTCCCTCCAGAATATCGACACCGACTGCGGCGATACTTAATGCGCTGGTATCAGGATCCAGTGGCGGCAAATCATCGCGGATTTCTTCCAGCTCTGTTCCTGGTGGTGCCAGGGTAATGTTATCGATATCCAGTGGCAGCGGAGGAGGAACTTCCGGTTTGTCGATCAACAAATCTTCACCAACAGCGGCCGCAGAAAGATGACTGGTATCGGGTGCAGGCGGTATTTTTTTTGGTTCGGGCTCAAGGTCCACAAAAGCGGAAACCATTTTAATATTACTAGTATCGATATCCCTTGCTGGAACGTGCTGACGTTCACTTTCTTTAAGTACATCGCTACCCGCGGGTGCTAAACTCCAGTCAATTTCCTCTTCCTCACTTGCGGGCGTGCTAGTAGTAACATCAGTAGTCTGCTTGGCTTGATGGTCATTAGCGACTACATGACTAGGGGCAGGGGCGGCGGTTGCGTGGTGTGCTTTAAACGCGACCAATAAGCCAGCTTTGTGCAGGGCCGCTTTGTATTTCAAAGCTTCAGTTTTATCGACACCGTGTTTCAGGGCCTGGGGTTTGCCATTAAAAAGCTTGGCCACATTTTCTGGCGTGGATTTAAATAACCGGGCCAGGTTTGCCTTGGCTGTGTCGGGGTCAGTTCCCTCGACCAGCTGGCCGGTAAAATAAATATCGTATAGAGGTTGATCCATAGACTCGCTCGTGGTTATTGCGGCCGATTTCTAATCGACACTCATTGATAACAAGTAGTATAGAAGATTTTCAGTGATTGCTGACTAAATACGATTTATGTTGTCATACTAACAAGATTGGCGTCACAACATTACAGAGTTATAGTAAGGTGGATTAGTAATCCACCTTTATGGGGAGTCGTTGCTGCTTGTGTAGGGTGGAGTCCATACATCGATTCAAACAGAGGCTACGGAGTGTCTACGTTAGTGTGGGAAGTCCAGTTTTCTAAAACTTATAAGCCCTTGATGGTTTTACCATTAATAGAGGCGTGTTTTAAATTCACTTGATATGAGCTTTTGCCTTTTTTCATACGTTGAATACGCAACACAAAATAATCCCAGTCTTTAGCTAACCATATCAGTGTGTGTTTATCCTTGCCGGAGCGGCGTCGCTCCATTTTGAGGGTGTTGAATTTCCCAGCAGGTGTTTCTATGGTTTCTTCGCCAAGATATTTAACGTTGTAGGTTTTGTATTGGGTTCTATCCACCAAATGGTAGGTTTTTTCAGCAAATGGTTCTTGCTGATCTAATAAGTACTGTGCCATTAAATCTAGGCGTAGTTGAACTTGAAAACTGAGCTTGTCTAGTGCGCCTGCTGGCAATTGTAATGGGGTTTTGGAATGAGTAGAGTCGGTGACAGATGATTTATCCGAGTTAAAGGTTAGCGTGCTGTTGCGTTTGCTACTGAGTTTATTCCTGTATTGATAAGTCTGTGGTGTTAGCTGGCCACTGTGTTCAACAAATCGCGCTTTCTCTTCAAAACCCATAAACATAATTGAAACATAATTGCGCAATAACCATTGATCATTTCCCAGTTTTTTTAGACTGTGTTCCATGTCTGCCGTGATACCTGAAAAGTGAGTGGTATAGGTGGCGTGGTAGGGCGTTAAGCGGGAATCTGCAAAGGAGAACAGACTGTTTGAGCACAGTAGCAGGGTAGCAATAATGAGTAACAAGCAGCGTTTTGAAAAAAACCGTTTGCTCTCAGCGGCGCAAGTCGTACGGCTAGTCGTTAAAGAGGTAACCACTGGCTGATAATTTTTTGTTGCCCAATATTGCATTATTTCCATCCAGTTTTAATCGACCTTCGGCGAACCACTGCGTGGCTAGTGGATAAATCCGGTGTTCCTTATTGAGTATTCGTTTGGCCAGGCTGGCTGCATCGTCATTAGCAAGGATCGCAACACGGGCCTGAATAATCGCCGGGCCCCCATCCAATTCTTCGGTGACAAAATGAACGGTGGCACCTGCTTCGTCGTCGTTGGCATCAATGGCGCGTTGGTGAGTATTGAGGCCCGGATACTTGGGCAGCAGAGACGGGTGAATGTTCAATAGTCGACCATGAAAATGCTGCACAAACGCATCGGTCAGGATGCGCATAAACCCGGCGAGTATCACCAGGTCGGGTGAATATTGATCAATGTGCTGCCTAAGTTCTGTATCAAACGCCTGTCGATTTTCGTAGTCAGTATGATCAATTATTTCAGTAGGGAGGCCAGCATTTGTCGCACGCTGCAGTCCGAAAGCATCGGCTCGGTTGCTGATAACGGCGACAATATCGGCGTTCAGTGCACCGGACTGGGCGTCGTCGATAAAGGCTTGCAGGTTGGAGCCGCTGCCTGAAATCAGGATGACCAGCTTGCACCGCAATAAGCTCGTTGCTGCTGTCATTGTTTAAGCGCGAGCCCCTGTAGCTCAACTTGTTCCTCGTTGTCGGTGGCGGTGGCAATATAACCAATAATCCAGGCGCTTTCGCCCTGTTCGGTTAGCAGCTGTAACGCTTGCTCTGCATCGCTATTGGCGATGGCGATTACCATACCGATGCCACAATTAAAGGTGCGATACATTTCAACGGGATCAACACTGCCGTTTTGCTGTAGCCAGTCAAACAGTTCTGGACGTTGCCAGCTTTGTGTATCGATCACGGCTTTGCTATTGTCGGGGAGAACCCGAGGAATATTTTCCAGCAGGCCGCCGCCAGTGATATGGGAGAGGGCGTTGAGCGGGCACTGTTTCATCAGCGCTAAAATAGATTTTACATAAATACGAGTAGGGGCCATCAGCGCTTGTCCCAGGGTCTGGTCGCCAAGGGCCGCCGTTAGATCGGCTGCGCTTACTGTAATAATTTTTCGAATCAGGGAATAACCATTGGAGTGCGCGCCCGATGAGGCTAGACCGATCAGGGTATCCCCGGCCTGGACCTGGGAGCCGTCAATCAGTGTTGATTTTTCTGCCACGCCCACACAAAATCCTGCCAGGTCGTAATCTTCCCCTTCGTACATGCCAGGCATTTCAGCCGTTTCACCCCCTACCAGCGAGCAGCCGGACAATTCACAGCCCTTGCCAATGCCTTCGACTACCGTCGCTGCGGTATCCACATTTAATTTGCCGGTAGCGTAGTAATCGAGAAAGAATAGCGGTTCGGCACCAGCAACAATCAAATCGTTAACGCACATAGCGACTAGATCAATACCGATGGTATCGTGAATACCCAGGTCCATTGCCAGCCGTAATTTGGTGCCGACGCCATCGGTGCCAGCAACCAAAACCGGCTCCTTGTAACCAGCGGGTAATTCGCACAGCGCCCCAAAGCCACCCAGGCCAGCCATAACTTCTGGACGGCGCGTGCGTTTGGCAACCTGTTTAATACGTTCAACCAGTGCGTTGCCAGCCTTGATATCAACACCAGCATCTTTGTAGCTTAAGGAGGCTGGCCGGGATGATCGATTATTAGGTGATACCGGGGTTTGATCGGTCATATATAGACTCTGAGCTGAGGGTAGGCTGGGCGGCGCCATTTTAGCTTGAATAGAGGCTAAGTACGATAATAAATTCTAGATTATGCTCAATCGTTGTAGTGGCTGTGCGGGCGTGCTGACTATTGTTACAATGCAGGCTCGAAAAAATATCCTAAGCCATTGGGAAATGCCAGTTTGTCATTACATGCTTTTTTATCGCTTGGCCTATTGCTGATCATTATCGTCGTGCCCTCTACCTGGGCAGAACAAATCGATGGTTTATATAAGGTTGCTGTGCCGGTGCAGTCCCAGTCTAGTAAGGCATTGCGAAAAGCTACTCGAGAGGGACTGCGTACAGTTTTTGTGCGGGTATCCGGCAATAGCAAGGTCATCACCCAGCACACAATCGCTGAGGCGATTAATCACGCCCAGCACTATACCAAGCAATTTCACTATGAACGTGTCCGGCCTACTCATCCTATTAGTGTCAATATTGGCCGTGTTGATGGTGACAGTCTTCGTCGTGAAAAGGAGCAGCTGTTTGCGGTGCTTGAGTTCGAACCCGCGCTTGTCAACCAACGTCTGCGAGAGGCGGGCTTGCCATTGTGGTCCAGTAATCGTCCCACTGTGTTGGTGTGGTTAGTCGTAGACGACAGGGGTAAACGCCGTTTTGCTGGGGTTGAAAATGATTTGGACATTGTTCAAGCCATCACCAAAAATGCCCTCCGCCGGGGTTTGGTGCTAAAACTGCCGAGCCTGGATTTGGAAGATATGGTGGCTGTATCGCCGGATGAATTGTGGCAGTTAAATAACTGGCGTGCCCAGGCGGCGGCGGAACGCTACCAGGCCGATACCGTGCTGGTGGGGCGTGTTTCTCACCTAAGTAATGGTCAGTGGTTGGGTAGCTGGTTGTACCGGTATGATGGACAACGGCTAAGTTTTGATAGCGATGCTGATACGATTGACAGCTATATCGCTAGTGGTATGGATCAGGTGGCTGACTTGCTGGCGGCGGCGTATGCCATTGCGCCGGTGAACATTGCCGAGGGTGGTTCTCTAATGCGCCTGGGTGGTATTAGTGATTTTACTGATTACGCCCGGGCGATTGCTTATTTGGAAGGTGTTTCTGCTATTCATCACGCTAATGTGGTTCATATTGAAGGTGATGAAATCATTGTGCGGTTGATTGCCGATGGTTTACTGTCCCAGCTTGAGCAGGTTTTTGTCATGGATAAGCACTTATTGCCGGCACAGGGAAGTCTTTATCAGGGAGAGTATCCGATCGTGCTGGACTATTTATGGCCTGCGAGTGCGGGTCAATGATCCACGACAACAATGATCCACGACAGCCAACGCCATGGTCTGTATAACTAAGGTCGACTCGAACAGATAAATTTGACTCGAATAATAGGAGATTTAGGGGAAATGACCGATCAACAGCGCTTTTGGGGAGTGATTATCACTGCATTGCTGGTAGCGCTGATCTATCTGCTGCAGCCCATTCTTACCCCGTTTTTGGTGGGGGCGCTATTTGCCTACCTCGGCGATCCGCTGGCGGACCGTCTCGAGGCGGTTGGCTTGAGCCGCACGCTGTCCGTATCGGTGGTATTTCTTGCATTGATATCAATCGTCATTATTGTGTTGTTACTGACAGTGCCACTGGTGGGACGCCAGTTAGATATGCTGGCAGGGAAAATCCCCCAGTGGTTACAAGCGGCTCAGCAAACGGTATGGCCCTGGCTACAGCAGCGTTTCGACTTGCCCCAGGCCAACTTGCCGGTGGCAAAGTTTAAAGCCGTTATCAGTGAAAACTGGATGACGGGTGGAGAGTTGTTAACCCAGTTGTGGAAGCCGCTGGTGGGTTCCAGTATGGCGCTGGTGGCGGCTCTGGCCAATCTACTACTGATTCCTGTTGTCACATTTTATTTGCTGCGGGATTGGGATATCTTGATGGGCCATATTGGTAATTTGTTGCCCCGGTCTACTGAGCAGATAGCAGTAACGTTGGGTAAAGAGTGCGACGAAATTATCGGTGCTTTTATTCGTGGGCAGCTATTGGTAATGCTAGCGCTGGCTATTGTCTACAGTTTGGGGCTGTGGGCTGTCGGTTTAGATCTCGCGCTGATTTTGGGTTTGACAGCGGGCCTGGCCAGCATCGTTCCTTATATGGGCTTTATCGTTGGTATTGCTGCGGCAAGTGTTGCAGCTTATTTGCAGTTTCAGGCGTTGATGCCACTGGTGGGGGTGGCAGCGGTATTTGGCCTAGGCCAACTATTAGAAGGCATGGTGCTAACACCTTTATTGGTGGGCGACCGTATTGGTTTGCATCCGGTGGCCGTGATTTTTGCCATTTTAGCTGGCGGTCAGCTGGCAGGTTTTACTGGTATTCTATTGGCTTTACCGGTGGCAGCCGTCATTATGGTGCTATTGCGTCATGCCCATCGCAGTTATAAAAGGAGTGATCTTTACACTAGATCCAACCAGCCCGCTGATCAACCAAAGTAATGTGTTTGTATGAGCTTTTTATTTGAACAACTTCCCCTTGCTGTCCAGCTAAGGGATGACACCACTTTTGAGAACTTCTATTTGGCTGACAATGGCTTGTTGGTCAATCAGCTCCGTCAGCAGCTAAAGGACGGCGAGCGTTATATTTATCTCTATGGTGCTGTTGGTTGTGGGCGTAGTCACTTATTACAGGCGGCCTGTCATCAGGCTGATAAGATGAATTTGGCATCGATCTATATGTCTTTTGACGCCTTGCAGGACTACTGCCCAGAAGCATTATTTGAGGGTCTGGAACAACTGTCCCTGGTGTGCCTGGATGATATTCAGCTGGTGATGGGTAGACCGGAATGGGAGCAGCAATTATTTTATTTGTTCAATTGTTTGAACGACAACAATGTAACGTTATTAATCTCGTCAAATTGTGCCGTGCGTGAATTGAATACTGAATTGCCTGACCTTGCTTCCCGGCTTAGTTGGGGCTCGGTTTATCAGATGAAACATTTAACGGATCAACAGCGCATTGATGCGGTGTGTTTTCGTGCATCCAAGCGCGGCCTGGAACTTACTGATGAGGTAGCACAGTTTATTTTTCATCGTTGTCAGCGCGATATCAAAACGCTGATATCGGTACTGGATCGTTTGGATCAGGCTTCGCTCAAAGAACAGCGACGCTTAACCATTCCTTTTGTTAAAGCTACGATGGAGTGGTAACAACAATGATTGGCGAGCTGTAATTTCAACTGGCTGGTGGCGCATTGTTTTGTTGGTTTTTTTAATGGTTTGGATAGTTGGTTTGGTCACCTGCATCCTGGAGTAGGATGAAAGGCGACTCATCTCATTAGGCCGCCTAACCCTTTGTTAGGTTTTTATGCGCTTAACACCGATCAAGCCAAACAGGGCAGAACCCAATAACCAGGCAGTAGCCGGAACAGGGATCGTCGAAACAGTTACACTGCCTGGAGCCAAACTAAGATTAGCGTAGGCTGTACCACCACTGGCGAAGGGATTCAAACTATGTTCTTGCAGATCTATAGTGCTGATGCCTGAACCAATCGCTACAAACTCGACAGTGGCAAAAACCAAATCACCGGTACGCGATTGAAAACTGTTAAAGGTAATACCATTGATCGTGCCGGCATTGTTATCGATGGTGCCATTGGTTGAGAAAAACTCCCAATCTGCTGTATTAACGGTGACTATTGTTGCTGTAAGAATACTGGTGTCAAAGGATAGATTGATACCGCCACCATCCAAATCACCACTATTAAAGTTTGTGCCAATAAGGTCAATGGTAAAGGTACTGCCCTGGCTGATAACCAAGGCTGCTGGAGAAGTGGTTACTACCGCTGCTTTAGACAGCGACGTCGCAAGCACCATTGCAATTAAGCTAAAGAACTGTTGTGTTTTCATTGTAGTCTCCTAGTATTTTTTATTTTTCTGAAAAGAGTGAATGGTTGCGTGTGTTTTTCTTTTTTTTGCCACCGACGATAATTTTGGTCTTTTTAAACGACACATCAATCGCGGAACCTTCACTGGCAAAGGGATTTAACGCCGATTTTTTCAGTCGAATACGACTTTTACCCTTGCGCACAGCCTTAAAGGTAATAGTCGCTACAGCTACATCGCCACCCCAGCCGGGGAAAGCGGCAAAGATAATATCCTTTATGACACCTTTGTCATTATCAATATTTCCCGTTTGTGCTGCAAAACTCCAAGCGCTATCAAAAACTATATCAGTGACTTCCAACACATCAGCGTTAAATCGTAATTTAATGCCACCACCTTGTGTGGTGGGAAAATCCAACAAGGATAAATGCCCCGTTACCGTTGCACCAACATTTACTCGGTTTTTATCCAGGGTAAGAGAAACGGTGGGTTCTGCTATAACCAGTGTGCTCAGTGAGAGCAGCAGTATTACCAATAAACTTTTACAGTAAATCATTATTATTCGCCTTTTTTTACGGTGCAACCGCACTGGGGCCTACGGGTTTGAAAAACAGGTTTTTCATCAGGCCTAGATCCAGTACATTGACGATACCATCACCATTGATGTCAGCATTTGCATCTGACGTGAAGAACAGCGTTTTAAATAAGCCAAGATCGATGGAATTAACAAAACCGCTCTGGTCGAGATCAATATCACAGATGTTACCGTAGCCGTCACCATTACTATCGCGCTGGTCGATATTGGCGAGTAGCGAGCAATTATCGTTTGCATCATCGATACCATCACCATCGGTATCAGTCTTGGCCGGGTCGGTTTGTAAATCTGCGATTTCATTGAAGTTCAACAGCGTATCCATATCACGGTCAAGTGCGATTCGATGACCAGAACCAGGAGGTGCGCAGGTATAAGTCAGCTCAACACCGGCTGTAGCCAAAGCACGCAACTGTGCATCGGTGAGTGCCGCTTCAGCACTGTGGTCAGGATCGAATAAGACAGTGCTGGTATTCAATAACCAGCCCCGAGGATTGCCGCTAACCACACCCTGAACCACCAGGTCACACTCTGCTTGTTGTGGCGATGTTGGGTTGGGTTGAAGTGTTTGAGCGCGCTGGATGAATAGATCAATACGCGCGCTTATGGCGGCGGCATTAGTTGCATCCAGAGTAATCTGTTGTCCTACTATCGGGGCCAGTTCGGTAGGGAAGGCTAACAAGAATTTAGATACCTGATCAATCGCCGTTGCCCGATCACCTGGATAGTTAAATAGAACGCTGCCGGTAAAACTTTTTAGAGAATCCACCTGGCCATTATGCTCATAACCAAATCCCCGAACCTGGGGTTGATTCGCCGGCCCTGCAGAGGGGAAGAGGGATCCTGGAACTGCCCCAAACATGCCAACTTTTTGATACAGGTTCCGCAAGTGCGGAACTTTCATGTTTTGTGGTTGCGCCTCGAAGCTCGATTGTCCATTGGTGCCAAAAAAACCAGCGGATTCATTAAGAACATGACAGTCATTACACTTGGCAATTATATCCGTTGTGGGCACGTGATAAAGAGTCTTACCCGCATTCTCATCAGTCGTTAATGAATTATCCAGATTGCGAATAGGGTTTGGTGGATAGCTCAACGGAAGAATAAAATCAGTGAATGCCTGCATCTGTGCGTCGCTCAGCTCAGTACTGCGACCCAATAAACCGACAAATGCCGGGTTAAACTGTTTGAAAGCGGCGTCTTCATCATCGAAGGTGCTGCCGGATAAGGCACCCGTTCTATCACCGCGCCAGTGCATCGGACCGTGGTTATCCATACCGCGTAAACTTTGCGTCGTCATAGGGCCTTTCATCGGATGGAAAGCAGACAGGACGATAGGAAAAAGTGGGTTTGGAAAAAATGGGTTTGGATCGAAAATAACAGCCGTTGCCAGGTTATCACTCAAATCCCAGGCCAGATCGTCCATTTGGCCAAATACGTGGCAGCTAGAACATGAAGCTTCGCCATTGCTAGAGGTTTCGACGGCATCATAAAGCAGTGCTCGCCCGTCAACGATAGCCGCAGGTTCTGGATTGTGTAAAGTGATATGGTCAATTTCGGCAGCCAATGTGCGGTCAATAATGGATATACCATTATCAAAGCGCGTCATCACATAGAGCCGATTATTGACACTGTCCAGAACCAAGCCGCTGGGGCCGCCACCGGTCACATCAATATGGTTGGCCACTGCAGGGGTAAAACTATCGTTATCCAGTTGCGCGGTATTAAATATGCCGACTTTTGATGAGCCAAAGGCGGTGACATACAAACTGCCATCCGCTGCAATGACCATGCCCATGGGGGTGGCCAGACTGGCATCACGAGTAGCCGTTGAACTGGGGATAATACTGTAATCGATATGCTTATTAATATGACGTGGTGCAACCGTTCCCAGGCTATCAATAACGGTAATACGGGCGCGATGTATATTGCCGGTCAGTGCGGGTTCATTAGGTATCAGGTTATTGGCTTCGGTATTACTAATATATAACTTACCGGTGTTGGGGCTGATCGCCATATTGTACAGAACAGTGCCCACACCGCTGAAGCTCTGGGTCACTGCAGGTAGGGCCGCAGTCGCATCAATTTCAAACACATCGCTATCGAGTAGCTGCAATTGAATAGAGGTATCAATATTATTGTTTGAATCAACCCAATTAACCCCATCAAATTGTACGATGGTGGCGATACTTGGCGGGGAACTAAAGCTTAAAGGAGGTAAACCGCTACCCTCATGAGTAATGGTAGTTTTGTTCCCGGAATGAAAAATCCCCGCGTAAACCTTATCGCCATTGGGAGAAACCGCTAAAGCTCTTGGGGTATCTCCAAATAGAGTGATCATCGTTTCTGGCGTTCCCCCCATTGCACTACCCAGGTTATTGGTGTCAAATACCCAGATATCTGCTCTACCTACACTGGGGGTAAAGAACTCACCGTATTTGTCACCTGAGGGCTCATCCGGATTAACCTGTCCACGGTGAGCGGTGGTGATAAACGCTCTGGGGAACGGGGCGCCAGGCAATGGCGGTGTGCCAGCAAAAACAATATCCCTGGGTTCATCACCGACTAATAGCGTTCGAACAAGTCGGGCCGGACTTACTGAAACATCCAGTACACTGATACTGTCCGAAAGGTGGTTAACTACCCATACTTCTGTATTGCTGCGAGCCGCTACAGCAACCGGTTCAAGCCCTACCGCAATCGATTCTACAAACGTCAGACCGCTGGCGGTGACTTGAAAAATTTCAAGGTGATTATCGGGTGTGTTGATGGCGAATAATCGGCTGCCATCGGGGGAGAGTGCTAACGGACGGACTTGCCCACTTTCGAAATGCCAAAAAGTTTTACCAAAAGGAGTTGTATTGGCTGAGGCAAGAGTTGTTAATAACAATAGTGTAAGGACGGCTAGAACGTTACCCCATACTTTGCTTTGCTTCATTTTTATTGCTCCTTCGTTGTTATTATTAATGCTAGAAAGAAGTCTACAGCATCTAAGGTCAGAAAGAAATCGACAGCATCTAATTAGTCGTGATATAGGAGGTCATTGGTAGCTCATGGTCGAGGGTGATGTATTTATTAGGTTCCATTTATTTATATGATACTTTTTTTCGTGTGATTAAGTGGGGACCATGGAAATGATCCGTTCCATTGAAATCCCATTTTTGTTATTTTAATTGAATTAATCTACAGTCTTGTTAAGCAAAATCCCAGCCAGGTTTTTCGGGTTAATTTTAAAATACAATTCATACAGTATTTTGGGGTTTCATAGGAAACGCTATCAATTAAATTCAACAAATTAGGAGAGAACCATGATTGGATATGTAACCTTGGGCACTAAGGATCTGCAACGAGGGGCCAAATTTTATGATGAATTGCTTGCAGAAATTGGCGCTAAACGATTTATGGAAGAAGAGACATTTATTGCGTGGGCAGTTGCGCCAGATAAGCCTAGTTTAGCTATCTCGAAGCCATTTGATGGTAATGAGGCAACAGTTGGTAACGGCGTTATGGTTGCGCTTGCAGTAGAATCATCCCAACAGGTAGATGCCTTGTACGCAAAGGCCATAGAACTAGGCGCAACAGATGAAGGGCCTTCTGGCCCAAGAGGCGAAGGCAATTTTTATGCAGGTTATTTCCGCGATTTAGATGGCAATAAACTGAATTTTTTCTGTATGACCTAGAGGTTCTAGGTACACTGATCATTTAGGTTTGAATCCGCGATTGATGGAGAGAACTCGATTCGGTGCATAGCCAGTGTGTTGTCCATAGAAATATTTGATGCAATAAAGAACCAAAACCCGTATCAGGAAGACCGGTATATCCGCAATCTTAATGCGCTTCCAAAATTACCAAAAGAGCTGGAATAAAGTGAATTTTAGCGAATACGTGCAACTCGGACAATTTAGAACACTGCTTAAAAAGCAGCCGCCCTCTATATTTTTGGTTCACTCAGTGTTAGG
>JAZFYA010000307.1:0-4193 GCA_036443315.1 Pseudomonadales bacterium | reverse complement strand
GCAGAAGGCTTTACACAAAAATATAAAGTTCATGACCTTGTTTACTATGAAAAACATTTTTCGGCGGAATCAGCTATTCGTCGGGAGAAACGGTTAAAAGAATGGAAAAGGCAATGGAAGGTAGAATGAGTCGAGAAGGACAATCCAAAATGGCGTGATCTCTATGCCGAGATCACTGGATCCCGCGGTCAAGCCGCGGGATGACGGAGGGGTAGGCGAACTGGGGGATGACAGAGGGGTAGGCGAACCGGTGAAATAGAAATGGGAGGGTGTAAAACATCATGGTAAATCATTTAACCAATGTATCTTGTGGGCATTTTGGTGTTTACTTGAAAAACAGAAAACACCAAAATTCCTCAAATACAAGCGTTATGTGTTCCGTGACTGCTAGACTTAGTTATTCTTTATCCCATCAAACAACGGAGAGACCAATGATCAAAATCCTTAAAAAAGTTATGTTACTAGCCACTATCACTACAGCTGGCATGTCACCACAAGCGCAGGCACATTGCCAGATCCCATGTGGTATCTATGATGACCACGCTCGAGTTCAGTCGATGCTTGAAGATACCGCTACCGTAGAAAAATCGACTAAGCTGATTGCTGAATTGGCAAGTAAGACCGATGCGCAATCTCAAAATCAATTGGTTCGCTGGGTTATGAATAAGGAAAAACATGCCCAAAATATTATTGATACGATCAGTGACTATTTTCTTACGCAACGCGTAAAATCTAGTCAAAAAAACTATACTGAGCGTTTAGTAAAACACCATACGGTGATTGTTGCAGCCATGAAAGCCAAGCAAAATTCTGATAACAAATATGTGAAGGCACTACAGAGAAGTATTGAGGCTCTGGCACTTTACTATCCTGAGCACAAGCATTAGAAAAAACCACATAATCGGGTAGCCGAGGGTCTCTAACCCCCAGCTCCCATAACACCTAGAATAGTGAAGCTTGATCCAATCATCACGTCTATTCTCTGATCTAGATGCTGGCATAGGGTTTAAGATACAGTTATAGTTAGTGTCCGTCCATAAATTGAAAAACATCACGTAATCGTCATTCCCGCGTAGGCGGGAATCCAGGTTTTTAGCGACATCCAGGCAAATGGATTCCCGCCTACGCGGGAATGACAGCAGTTTATGGATGGAGACTAGTGAGTTGACTAACACTGATGCGAGGTGATTCCTGTGATGTTACGATATGGTAGGCTACTCTTTTCAAGCATTCTTGGTGTTTTTCTGCTCGCCTGTACACCCTCTCATACTGTAGAAACGACCGAGAGTTATGCCAGAAATATTGGCGTGATTAATCAGTTCCATATACATCGTTGGCATGCACGATCTATTTCTAGAGATAGTCGAATTTTTGTTGTTGCTAGCGATAGCAACACTAATGTTAAAACCAATGGCGATAGCAATACCTTGGCTGATGTCGTTGCTCGGAGTTTGTCGCCCTATTTTTCACACGTTAGCCCTGTCGAAAAACAACTATCAATAACTACCGCAAACCGGTTAGCAAGAGATAGGCGATACCATTTTCTTATTTATATTGATTTTATCGATAGTAGCCGTGCAGCTATAAATTTTGATGAAGATAAGGCCGATGAGAAAAAAACAAATTATAAGCATCTGGAGTTAATTTTAACCGTGGTTGATGTGGTTAGTGAACAGACTATAGATAAAATAAAAATATCAGCGAACAAGTCGGTTCTGAATTTGATCGGGACGGATATGCAATCATTACTTGCCAAACCAATAGATCGTATCGGACAAGATTTAACGGGAGTGTAAGTGAACGCTTTAAAACTTATCGAGCAACACTTAAAAGGACAACCGTTAAAACCCCCTTTGCATTTATGGAATCCAGATCTAAGTGGCGTAATTGATATCATTATTCGCTCCAATGGAGACTGGATTCACGAAGGCTCTAAAATCCAACGGTTGCCCTTGGTGAAGTTATTTGCCTCAATAATGAGGCGCGAAGATGATCAACACTTTTATCTAGTTACCCCTGTAGAAAAGTGGCAAATACAGGTAGAAGAAGCACCGCTGCAGATTATTGACATGGATATTCTGAATCGAGGTGGGGATAAACAACAAATAGTCTTTACAAGCAATGTCGATGATAAAATTCTATTGGGTAAAGACCATATTTTATCTGTTGCACACAAAGCCGTTACCCAGGAACCCATACCAACCATTGACTTGGACAATAATTTATTTGCAAAAATTAATCGTCCTGTGTTCTATCGCCTGGTTGACAGGGCAGTAGAAAAAGATCATAAGCTTTGTATTTTAAGTGATGGTTGTTGGTTCGAATTGGGAGAGTTAGAGTAGTAAAAAATAAGAATGTTGTTGAACTTTAACCTAGAAAAATCAGTTGAATCTAGGGATTGTCACGCGACGCGCTTTTCGCGGAGTGTTTTGGATGCTGCGGTTGGTTAGGTGCTTACGTTCAAACGCCTTACCATGAACAAAAATGGATGCACTCTACAACCTAAATTTCAATCGCTTTGGGTATATCAGTCTAAATGCGGCTCTTACAGCGCTTACATGTTGGGATAATTCGGCCCGCCACCACCTTCTGGGGTAATCCAATTAATATTTTGAGCCGGGTCTTTAATATCACAGGTTTTACAATGAACGCAGTTTTGGGCGTTGATCTGAAAGCGCTTGTCGCCATTTTCTTCTTCGACAATTTCATAAACCCCGGCAGGGCAGTAGCGCTGCGCTGGCTCATCGAACATGGGAAGGTTTTTGTCGAGAGGAATGCTGGTATCGGCAAGTTGTAAATGACAGGGCTGGTCTTCTGCGTGGTTGGTGTTAGATAGAAAAACCGAATCCAATTTATTAAAAGTCAATGTCCCATCGGGTTTTGGGTAATCAATTTTCTTGCATTGACCTGCGAGCTTTAACGTTTCGTGATCTGGTTGTGGGTCTTGTAATGTGAAGGGTAGTTTACCACGAAATATATTTTGATCTATAAACGTGATGGCTCCTCCAACCAACATGCCGAATTTGTGTAAAGCCGGCGCTACGTTTCGAGTTTCTTTTAATTCCTGGTAAACCCAGGAGTTGTTAACTTTTTCAGTATAATCAGTTAGCTCGTCACCGCTAGTTTTTCCAGAGGAAAGTGCTTCATAGACGGTTTCACCCGCTAACATACCGGTCTTCATGGCGTTGTGGCTGCCTTTGATTTTTGGCATATTCATAAAGCCCGCATCACAGCCAGTTAGCAAACCACCGGGAAACGTTAGCTTGGGGATCGCCTGCAGACCACCTTTATTAATGGCTCGTGCGCCATAGGAAATACGTTTGCCACCTTCAAGAAACTGCTTAATGGTGGGATGTGTTTTCCAGCGTTGCATTTCATCAAAAGGACTTAAGTGCGGGTTGGTATAGCTAAGATCAACCATCAGTCCTAAGGTTACCTGATTGTTTTCTAAGTGGTATAAAAATCCACCACCGGTAGATTTGGTTTCGCTTAAAGGCCAGCCTATGGTATGGATAACTAAACCTTCTTTGTGTTTGGCGGGATCAATTTCCCAAAGCTCTTTAATGCCCAGGCCGTAGTGCTGAGTACCTGAGTCTTTATTCAGCTCGAATCGCTCCATCAATTGTTTGCCCAGGTGGCCCCGACAGCCCTCAGAAAAAATAGTATATTTAGCGATCAGGTCCATTCCCTGCATGTAGCCGTCTTTGTGTTCGCCACTTTCTGACACGCCCATGTCGCTAGTTCCAATACCTATAACGCTGCCGTCATCATTATAGAGAACACGATCAGCGGCAAATCCGGGATATATATCAACGCCCATGCCTTCTGCTTGCTCAGCTAGCCAGCGGCATACATTACCGAGGCTAATGACGTAATTGCCATCATTGTGCATACCTGGGGGAGCAACAAAAGCGGGTAGTTTTAGGCCACTGCTGTCACCTAATAAGAAGTGAATTTCATCACCGCTCACGGGTATATTTAATGGTGCGCCTTTTTCTTTCCAGTCAGGAAAGAGTTCATTCATCGCGGTAGGCTGCATAACGGCACCGGATAGAATATGAGCACCTACCTCAGAACCCTTTTCCACAACGCAGACACTGATGTCTTTACCGGCTGCTTCGCTGAGTTGGCGAATACGGCAAGCTGCTGATAGACCGGCGGGACCAGCACCGATGATGACTACATCGAATTCC
>JAZFYA010000306.1:0-12296 GCA_036443315.1 Pseudomonadales bacterium | reverse complement strand
GGAAGAAACTAATATCTTCAACGTGGCATGATGCTAGGACCTGCAGGACAATTGACACTGTGGCCAATCAGGGCGCGTTTAAGCTTGTTGGTGTTTGCGGCGTTTTTAGCGAGGACTGTCTGAGCGCAGCGAGTTCCGCAGCAGCCGCAAAGACCAACCAGCTTGCGACCGGCCACCGTGTCAATTGTCCTGCAGGCCCGGAGTACTCACACTGAATTTTTATTATAACTTTCCCGCTGAAACTCTAAACTCTAGCTCTTTTAGTTATTCAGCGTTAAGTCAGTGCCATTCGTGTGGATTAATGAATAAAGCTGTTGGGTCCGGTAAGTGTTAGCTGTACTTACGATTATTCGGCCAGGCTTTCGGTCAATAATTTCAGCGCTTCCTGGTAAGCATTTTCTGCACTCTCGACGCTCTTCAAGGAATCTGCTACCAGTTCCTCTTGGGAGTGAAGTGCATTGGATGCTTTGGTTAAAGCCAGTAGAGGAGTAAGAATTGGCCCAGCACGCGTGGTTATCTCTTGAACATAGTTGCGCTGGGTATTGACTGCATCAATAGCAGCCTGTTGCGCTTTTTTGTTTGCGCCAGTGGGGTCATCAGCGTAACGCTTTGTGGCCTCATCCAGCAATTTGTATTCATGTTGCTCTTTAAATGCCTCATACCACCAAGCTTCCAGCTCATCGTGATAGTCGTGCTCAACGACTTGAAAGTTTGAAAGCTTATCGGCTTGCTCTAATTGTTTAGCAGCCAGCTCGGCTTTGGTTTCTACCAACAGACTTTCGGCAGCATCCAGTAATTCTAGCTTGCGCTGGACAAAGACAACAATGTCGTAAGGGACTATTTCTTCACGCCAATTTTTAATCTGCCCCATGGATAGATTCAGGCTATAGACCGCATCAGCGCCTTGATGAGGATCATTGCGATCAAATCCACAGGGTGCGCCCAGACAATCCAGGTCGGGGCTAGAAAACTTGTAGATCTTGCCTGACCAGTACCCGACATTATAAGCGGACTGATAAGCCATAATAGTGGTAAACATTCCATCGACACCGTGTCCCATTGAATAAGAGAACGTGCCATTGTCGCTGCCTTGTGCGCGAGAATGAACCAGGCCGCTGTTATGCCCGATTTCATGGGTGGTGGTGTAGTCCGCACAGGTTGTAACCGATACTAGTGAATAGCCATAACGCTCCCAGCTGCCACCAAAATCACCGTTGCTTGCTGCGCCAGTAAGCCAGGCAATGCCACAGCTATTCTGTGATGGATCATAGGGACGATATAGAATGACCAAGTCAGCCCCCAGGTCTGTTCGCATATCGGCAATATCAGCAAAATCACCAACCCCATTGGTCATATCTTCTAGTGCATCGCTGCTAACACCGAGATCTGGGTAATCCACCTCATGGGTACCGACAATGCGCAGCGACATATCGACACCGCTATCGAGATAGACTTGGTTGGCGACATTAGCTAGATGCTCAAAGCGAACGTCCTGATTATTGGCGTAATACTCGGCAACACCGGGTGTATACAATACAAGGATATCCACATTATTGATTGCCCACGCGGGAGTGATCGCGTTGAGCATTAAAAAAGCACTGAGAAATTTTTTTTTCAAAATGGTTTTCATCTTAACTTCTCTTTCAATGCATGGTGGTTAACCAGCGTTGGTTAGCTATTATCGCTTAGCCATTATCGATAGGAGGTCGTAAAGTATCAGTAGAATCCGGTGATAGTAGTTCATTCAAATTAGGGGGTTCATAGACCCAACCTTTACCGTTTAATGCTTCCAAAATATACTCGCCAGCTGGAGTGGGTATGGTTGCGGTGGTGAACTCACCGCGAGTCGTCACCAGCACGGGATAATCTTCACCATACTCAGCCACGTAACCACTCACTATCCTGGCGCCAGAAGCGGTAGGCCTGGAATGAACCACATGGATTTCCACACTTTCTCCTGAGGGCAAAGCCATACTGATAATATCCCCTGCACGTACTTCTGCGATTGCCTGATGATTCACATCGACAGACAGCGCATTGGACACTTTTACATTCAAAGGAATCGCCACTTCTTCAGGTAAATAGCTGTTGGCGGAGGTTAAAGCCTCTCGCTGTGTTTTTGGGTAATACCGATCGACCAGTTTCCCATTGATCATTGCCCCTTGTAACTGTGCCAGCATTTTCTGGGCAGCAGGTGGAGGAATGGTTATATCAACAGGGCCTTTAGCGTCGTTCCAGTCCTCAACCCTCTTGTCATTAATAAGGGGCCGAGGCTGCTCAAAAGTCGCGAGCGGTACGACTGCCATTGACATAGCTGTTGAATTAGAATCCTCGGCTGGTAGCAGTTGCTGCCAGCGAGAAACAATCACGGTGAGCGCAAAGGCTGCCACACTTAACACTATTGATGTTTGAATAGTCACTATCACACTCCATATTCAATAATCTATAATTTTTGCCAGTAAAAAGTTGCCAGTAAAAAGTTGCCAGTGAGCAAAAGCGGGCTAGCGAGTAAAAGTTGTGGTAAAAATATCAGCCAAGGTACTGTGCATTACCGCCGTAAAGTGAAAACCGTCGTTGTAATCAGCACTTAAACCATAAGCAGACGTGTCAACCGGCTCAATATTACGGGAGCGACACACATCAATAGCCGCTTGGCGATAGTCGTTAAAGTCAGGGTGATCAGATAAGGTGGGCTGAATAAAACAATGCGCTTTTAGGCCTTGGCCCTGAATAGCATCAATGGCTGCTGTATAAGCATCAACATAATCCTGCAAGACAACATTGTTAAGGTAATCATTGATGCCCAGAAAAATGCCAACATCAGTGTAAGCGGGTAGTGTAATTCCCAGACTAGGGAGTACAACGGCTAAATCCAAATCTGTTACTTGGCGGTCTGAAACGCAATTGCCTTCTATGTGTCGGTCGAGGCGCATAGTAGCAACGTGATCGGCTCGCTCTGTCGCGCCACCATTGGCGACCAATTGGCACAAGTTGTCACTCAACAACAACACCGAGTCGATAGTCCAGGGGTATGCGGCGGCACTTGCAATAGTGATGACACTAGTACTAGGCGCACCTTGGCTGTCACCGCCACCGCCACCGCCACCGCCACCGCCACCACCGCAAGCTGTCAGAACACAGGACAAAACTAAAAACAACAAAGCCTTAATATTCATAAAAGGCTCCATATATAGTATGTACGGTAAGATCGTAGGAATGGGCAAGGGGTTCAGCTGCGCGTCGGAAGTGGTGTTGGGGTGCATTGCGGCTTGAGGTTGTGCAGGGCTGTCATTGTCGATAGGCGACATTGAATAGGCCCATCTTAGGCCAATTTTGGGCGTAGACATCACTATGCTCCGTGTGAAGTGAAAAACCAATGCAGTGTTAGCGGAGCATCAAAAACTAAAATGACTGTGTTTGATGTCGCTGCCCTATTCGGTAACCATTCGCCCCAGCTTATTGGTGGCTGGGGTTATTGGTTTTGCGTCATCGCGTTACCGCGATGTTGCCTTTATCGTATCGTGGGAAGCTGGATCGCGACCTTGTGGGTGCGAGCATCGTAATTCACGAAGATGAATCACTGCAGGGTGAGTTAATGCAAGAGTGTTGCCAACTGTCATTTTGGGCATAGAATGTATCGCTGTTTACCTGGTTAAAACCGGGGGAAATTTCAAGGTTTTTTTGTTGCGTATTTTATTTATAACGCCATGAAGTGGTGGAATAGAGCGGAACAACCATTAGGATTCAATTGCATAAAGATAAAAATTTGCCTTGTCAGTAAGTGACACTTTTTGTCGATAACTGACTAAACTAGTAAGTCGTTGTGCTTGGGAGAGCATGGATATCCAGATGCCCGGTATTTCTGGCTACGATGCTACCAAGTTAATTCGTCAGCATGAAAAGTAATTAATAGAGTTGTCCTTGAATGTGTTTATATATCCATGATTTTCGCATTAGTCAAATTTTTAGCCGACGAAGCAAAACCCTGGAAGATTGACTATTATTGCATATGTAGGTAATTGGCCTTCATTAGGTTTTTTACTTTTCCAACGATCGATTTGAATACGTGGCCCTATGAAAGTCTTAATAGTTGACGATTTTTCTACAATGCGCAGGATTATCAAAGGCTTACTGCGTGATATCGGCTACACTGATATTAGGGAAGCGAGCGATGGTAAAGAGGCATTAAAAGAGCTGCGGATAAGTAAATTTGACTTTGTAGTGACCGATTGGAATATGCCCAATATGAGCGGTCTGGAACTGTTGACAATTATACGGAAAGAGTTTGATTCACTACCGGTATTAATGGTGACCGCCGAGGCAAAGCGGGATCAAATCGTTGCGGCAGTGCAGGCTGGTGTCAATGGCTATGTGGTGAAGCCCTTTACGGCGGGAACCCTAAAGGAAAAAATAGACAAGATGCTGAAGACGTGAACAAAATAAGGGTGTCATGGCCGCCTGGTGACTGATAAAGTTGATAGAATAAGTCTTCAATCTGGATAAACATATTATGAATATTGACTTTATTAACCCCTTTATCGATGCAGTGAGCGATGTACTGATTACCATGGCAGTATTGCAGTGTAACCCGGAGAAGGCCGTATCAAAGCAAGAATTCGAGGACCAAGGTGATGTGATACAAGGTGATGTGACAGGTATTGTCGGGATGGTTGGAGATCAGTTTAAGGGTTTTGTTGCTATCTCCTTTACAGCTCCGGTTGCACTGGGAATTGCTGAACGGATGCTAGGGGAGGAACTGGAGACCATTGATGAAACCATCACAGATCTGGTAGGTGAGCTGACTAGTATGATCGCAGGTGGTGCCAAGCTGCGCCTCAGTGAACAGAACTGTGAATTTGGTATGGCGACACCTCTGGTGGTCGTTGGTGACTGCCATAGAATTTTTCTCTCGGTGAAGGGCGGAAGTTCGGTAATTCCATTTTCTACTGAGGTGGGGGACTTCTTTATTGAAATGTATTTTGGGCCGGTGAACTAAGGAGGCGGCTAATGATTGTCAGATGATATGATAATTCGATCTCATCCTTAAATCGATTAATTTTGTAAATTAACCAACTTCATTAAATCGTTAACCCACTTAATTCCACGCCCACAACGACTGACTTAGTCCCTATAAGCATCAATCTCCGGACAAGAACACATCAAATTCCTATCCCCATAAACATTATCGATACGCGCTACTGGCGGCCAGTATTTGTTATCAGTACCCGCGGGAAAAACCGCCTGCTCACGAGTGTATTGATGATTCCAATCCGATGAAGTGGCTTCCATACAAGTATGGGGAGCATTTTTAAGTGGATTATCGGTTTCGTCCAGTTCGCCGGCTTCCACTTGGGCGATTTCCTTGCGGATGCTAATCATGGCTTCGATAAAGCGGTCCAGCTCTTCCTTCGGTTCACTCTCGGTGGGCTCAATCATTAAGGTGCCGGGAACGGGGAAGGACATAGTCGGTGCGTGAAAACCATAGTCCATTAACCGCTTGGCTACATCTTCTTCGCTAATGCCGGAGGTTTCTTTTAACGGTCGCATATCGATAATGCACTCGTGGGCGACGCGATCATTTCTGCCGGTGTAGAGAATGGGGTAATGGGGTCTAAGTTTTTTGGCAATATAATTGGCGCTCAAAATCGCCACTTGAGTGGCCTTTTTTAAACCTTGCTCGCCCATCATCGCAATATACATCCAGGAGATTGATAGAATAGCGGCACTACCCCAGGTAGCAGAGGAAACGGTATCGTTATTGATATCCAGTCCTGCAATTGGCTGTGCAGGATTGTTAGGTAAAAACGCCGCCAAATGTTTGCCGACACCAATGGGGCCCATACCGGGTCCACCGCCGCCATGGGGAATACAAAACGTTTTATGCAGGTTGATGTGAGAAACGTCAGCACCAAATTTACCGGGTGTTGCAATACCGACCAGGGCGTTTAAGTTGGCACCATCGACGTAAACCTGGCCGCCGTATTGGTGAATTAAATCGCAAATATCGGTAATGCTTTCTTCAAATACGCCATGGGTAGAGGGGTAGGTGACCATCAGTGCTGCCAGCTCGTCGGCATGACGTGTGGCTTTTTCCTTGAGGTCATCCATATCAACATTGCCATTGGCATCGCATTCGGTAATCACTACTTGCATACCGGCCAGGGCTGCTGATGCCGGGTTGGTACCGTGAGCTGAGCTGGGTATTAAACAGACATCGCGATTAAAATCGCCACGGCTCTGGTGGTATTTCATAATGGCCAGCAGGCCTGCGTATTCGCCCTGGGAACCGGCGTTAGGTTGTAGTGAGATGGCATCGTAACCCGTGGCTTCCACTAACATTTTTTCCAGTTGCTCAAACATCGCTAAATATCCCTGGGCCTGATCCTGTGGTGCGAAGGGGTGCATAGTGGCAAACTCTGGCCAGGTGATGGGAATCATTTCGGCTGTGGCATTAAGCTTCATGGTGCAGGAGCCTAATGCAATCATTGAGTGGTTAAGGGCGATATCCTTACTTTCCAATCGCTTCATATAACGCAGCATTTCGGTTTCGGAATGGTGTTGGTTAAAAACAGGGTGAGTCAGGTAATTGCTGCTGCGTTGATTGCGTTCAGGAATGCCTGAACGGTTAGCGACTTCGATGTCAATATCGGCAAGCGTAAATTTCATTTCCGTAGTGGACAATACCTGCCACAGTGATTCAATATCAGCGCTGTCAGTGGTTTCATCGAGACTGATACCGATTTGGTTGTCGTCAATTTTGCGTATATTAATATTGGCCGCCAGTGCGCGTTCAATAATAGCACTTTGCTGATCGCCGACTGCGAAGGTCAGGGTATCAAACCAGCTGTTGTTAATCGGTGTGAGAGACAGTTTGTTTAAGCCTGCTGCCAGAATAGTGGTTAAACGATGAATGCGTGTAGCAATGTTTTTTATGCCCTGCGGTCCATGATAAATTGCATAAAAAGACGCCATAATGGCCAGTAGTGCCTGGGAGGTACAAATATTACTGGTGGCCTTTTCGCGGCGGATATGTTGCTCGCGGGTTTGCATTGCCATCCGCAATGCTTGATTGCCATGGCGGTCAATCGATACACCAATAATACGGCCGGGGGTTGAGCGTTTGAATTTATCTTTGGTGGCAAAGAACGCCGCGTGAGGGCCACCAAAACCCATGGGTACACCAAAGCGCTGGCTATTGCCGACGACGACATCGGCGCCTAATTCTCCAGGGGGCGTCAATAAAGCCAAACTCATAATATCGGCGGCGACTATGACCCGGGTTTGCTGATCGTGGGCTTGGCCGATTAAGGTTTCCAAATCGGTAATATGACCATAGCTGCCAGGATATTGCAGCAGGGCGCCAAACACATCTGGTCCTGCCAGTTCGCTAGCGTCACCTATCACTAGTTCAAAGCCATAAGTGACGGCGCGGGTTTTTAATACGGCGAGTGTTTGTGGATGGGTATCTCTGGCGACAAAGAACTGGTTGGAGCGATTCTTTTTATTCACTCGTTTTAGCAGTGCCATGGCTTCGGCAGCAGCAGTGCCTTCATCCAGCATGGAGGCGTTAGCCAGTTCCATACCGGTTAAATCCATAATCATGTGTTGGAAGTTCAGCAGGCCCTCAAGACGGCCCTGGGCTATTTCTGGTTGGTAGGGCGTGTAGGCGGTGTACCAGCCGGGGTTTTCCAACACATTGCGCAAAATCACATTGGGCGTCAGGGTAGGGTGGTAACCCATGCCGATATAGTTGCTCATCAGTTTATTTTTTTGTGCCAGGGCGTTGAGTTGTGCCAGGGCGCTAGTTTCAGTTTGTGGCGCTGGCAAATCCATGGCTTGTTTTCGCCGGATATTGGCGGGGACGGTGGATTCGATCAATTCGTCCAGGGAGTTAACGCCTAACAGTTGCAGCATTTCCTGTTGCTGTTGGTTATCGGGGCCAATATGACGCTGGATAAACGCGTCGTTGGCTTCCAGATCTGATAGGGGAGCGTTGGGGTTAAGCATGGTTGTCTCCGACAATATTTGTTCGAATTGTTAAATTGATTGCTGTGTAGAGTGGGTCTTGACCCAGCAGTTATTTTGTGCAGATTTTTGGTAGATCAAGATCCACACCATACCCTTGCTGCAGGAGGGGCTAGCGTAGGTAGTTCTGGCTGACAAAGGGCATTTTCACGACTTCTAACGGGATTTGTTTGCTGCGAAGTAGTGCGAATAGTTTGCTGCCGATAGCGGTGTACTCGCTGCTGACATAACCCATTGCTACGGGTGTGCCCAGAGATGGGCCAAAGCCACCACTGGTGACTTTTCCGATCACTGCGCCGGTTTCGCTAACCAGTTCAGTCCCTTCGCGAATCGGTGCGCGGCCCGCAATTTTTAAACCAACTCGCTGGCGAGGAGCGCCGTTGGCAATTTGGTCCAACACTTTATCGGCGCCGAGAAAACCGCCTTCCTTATCGCCACCGCTACGCCGGGATTTGCTGATTGACCACATTAAGCCGGCTTCTATTGGTGTGGTGTTTTGGTCCATATCGTGGCCATAAAGACCCAGGCCTACTTCCAGTCGCAGAGAGTCACGGGCACCGAGGCCAATGGCTTGTACCTGCTCAAAGGACAGTAACTTTTTGGCGACGGCAACGGCATGTTCCGCCGGTACTGATATTTCAAAGCCATCTTCGCCGGTATAGCCAGAACAGCTTATAAAGCAATTAACTTCAGTGTTATCGATGTTAAGGCTACTCCAGCAACCGGACATAAAACGCAGTTCAGAACTGGCGGGGGCCAATTGATCCATCACGGCACGGGCCTGTGGCCCTTGCAATGCCAAGAGGGCATGCTGATCCATCACTTCAATCTCAAAGCCGCTGAGGTGCTGGCAGAGGTGGGCGATGTCCTGCTGTTTGCAACCCGCGTTGACGACTAGAAAGAATTCATCCTCAGCCCAGCGGGTGATAATCAGGTCGTCGAGAATGCCGCCCTCTGCATTGGTAAACACCCCGTAAGTTTGCTTGAACAGGGGCAGTGAGCTTAAATCTACCGGCAGCAGTTTTTCCAGGGCTTCAGCAATGTCTGCGCCTTTTATTTTGCTTTTTATTCTGCTCTTTATTCTGCTCTTTATTCTGCTCTTTATTCTGCTCTTTATTCTAATCTGGCCCATATGGGAAACGTCAAATAAGCCAGCCTGTTCGCGGGTATGCAAATGTTCTTTGAGAATTCCCAGCGGGTACTGAACCGGCATGGCGTAGCCGGCAAAGGGCACCATTTTTGCGCCGAGTTCAACATGAAGATCATAAAGTGGAGTCTTTAGCAGAGGGGCTGCTGGTTCGGGGGTTTCTGACATGATGGACTCCGGGGGTTGGCCTCAATGAATTGCGGATTTTACCGTTGAGCTTGGCATAACAGAAATTAATAATTATTATTCAATCATAAGATATTATTATGGGTGTTATGGGTTAGGTGTATTGTGCTGTCGAGGATATGTAATGAAAAATTTGCCGATTGATAGGTTGCGTTCACTGATGACGGTAATTGAAGAGGGGGGCTTTACCGCAGCTGCCGAAAAACTGGGGCGTACGCAGCCGGCTATCAGTCAACAGATCAAGAAACTAGAATTACTGCTGGATCGACCCTTGCTGGATCGCGATAGCCCAAAGCTGGAGTTAACGCCTGCGGGTGAATCGCTGCTGCGTTACGCCCGGCAAATTCTCTCCCTTAACGATGAAGCGATGGGTTACTTTGCCAACCCACCCGTGAGCGGCCGTATCCGCTTTGGTATTCCCAGTGAATTTGCGATTACCTTATTGCCGAAAATTATCAGTCGTTTTGCCAAGGCCTATCCGGATGTAACCTTGGAAGTCACCTGTGATTTGAGCCGAAATTTGCTATCTGAGGAGCAGCGTCATCACTACGATTTAATTCTTGCTCTGCACGACAAAGTGACCAGCCAACAGCGTCGTTCCATCAAAAATTATATTAAAACGGATGAACTGGTGTGGGTGAGCAGTGCGGGCTCTCGAGCCCATATGCAGGATACCTTGCCATTGGTTGCTGCGCCTAGTGGTTGTATTTATCGACAGCGGGCGCTACGCAAACTGGGACAGGCGAAGCGCAGTTGCCGTATTGTTTATACCATTCCCGACCTCACCGGTATTCAGGTGGCGATCAATGAAGGCCTAGGTGTTACTGTACTGGCAAGAAGCACGGTGCCTGATTCGCTAACCATTATTGAAGCCTCAAAACAGCTGCCGGCATTGGGCTCGGTGGGTATTAGTTTGAAGCAAATGGACCAAAGCAAAAATCGCGCAGTACAGGTGTTGGCGGATTTTATTAAGGCGGGGTTGGTTTAGGGAGAGGCGAGAAAAATCTTTAAAGCGTAGTGACACTCAGTTAGTTCTTTATTCCTAACTTCTTGATAAAGGTAGGTCTTGCCGAGGCAATGCCATCTGCCCAGCGGGTTGTTTCCGGGAGTCGATAGCGGGTGGTGCAGCGAAGCACATAATCAATCGATGTTTGTAGCGAAATTTTGTGACCGGGAGAAATAAACAAGGGGTTGATATTGTCGCGGGTGCGCAGTACGGCGCCAATGGTTTCTCCTTTGTCGATAAGTGCTTGCCAATCACCTTTTTGAATGCCGACTTCTTTATGTTTGCCAAGCAAGCGACTTTTGGCCACACCGATGGTGGGAATACCGGTTAATACCCCTAAGTGGCAGGCAATACCAAAACGGCGGGGATGGGCAATGCCCTGGCCATCGCAAAGAATAAGATCGGGCGTGCGCTGCAGTTGCTCCATGGCATCCAGTAGTGCAGGACATTCCCGGAAGGAGAGATAGCCAGGAATATAAGCAAACGTTGTCGGACGTTTGGCGATTTGATATTCGACTAATTTCAGCTCTGGAAAGCTCAGAATAATGACGGCTGCGCGAGTGATGGTGTTATTGGCCTCAAATCCCACATCCGTACCTGCGATTAATTTAACGGTAGATAGTTGATCGATGTTACAAACGTTTTCCGCTAAGTTAGTCTGAATTATTTTTGCTTCTTTGGTGGTTAAATCCCAGCGGTGAATGGGGGCGTTTTTCATAGCTGACTATACCCAAAGCGATAACAAAAAAGCCATACTGTCATCTTGAACGTAGTAAAGGATTTTCATCCTGACAATATTCAGCATAACAGATGGCAATACCTGAATGGGAAAATTACAGTCGACGACCTTTGCGCCGGGTGATTAATAAGCCTGATAACGCGGCACCCATAAGCCAGCTAGCGGCGGGCACAGGTACTGTCGAGGCCAGGTTTACACTACCCTCCAGGCCAGGAGTGCCTATATCGCCATCGCCATAGGTATATGTGTTGGGTGTAAGGTCAAAGACGTTGCCATTCCACTCGCTGCTGTTGCCAGCCGTACCAAAAGTGGAATTGCTATACACTACACTACCAATAACCACACCGAGGTACTCAAGAATAATAGCGTCACTACTATTAGCTAGAGTGAAGTTGTTATAGACTTAATCAGCTTGATAAACTACGTTGTTTGCTGTGTCACTACTGCGTCCAAACACAAAGTATTTTCCGGCGCCAATCCATAATGCCCCGCCATTATTCACTGTATGTTGATTGGAACCATTGTCGCGCAATACCAAGCCATCAATATCGATACTGCTGTTGGTGGTATTCAAAACTTCAAACCACTCTCCATTAGTATCACTGACCGCAGCGGGATTGGCCATTACTTCAGTGAGTAACAAATCGCCGGGAACTATTGCTGCTGAAACGAATGAGCTGTAGTGCGATAGGGAAAGTAAAAGAGTGGGTAGAACAATACGGCGACTAAACCGCTTTAAAGCAGTAGAAAATTTCATCATCATATTCCTTATGATTGTGAGTTAGTCCATTGGTTGTCTTTTTAGACAGGCGCCTTTTCAGACAGACGAGAGTCTAACAGAGAAAATATATTAGACAATAAATTTATTGCTATTTGATCGAAAAATGTTAGATATTTTCGAGGTGTAGTTGTTATGTTCAAGTTTATCGATGATTTCTGTGTTTCTTGGGATCCGCCAAATTATCTGCAGTCAGCATTGATCAGTTGGCAAGTTTGGCTAGGGATATGAGTATTTTGACTCAACAGGCGTTGTCAGAAAGGTTGCAGGCAATGTTGTTGGGATGTCTAGTGTCTAATGATAACACCTAAATTTCAATCGCTTTGGGTATAGTGGTATAGCTAGCCAGGTTTGGGATTGCTAAGGTTTTAGTTTTACTGTCTTTTACGCCAGCCCTTTTGGCTGTACATCTTAT
>JAZFYA010000305.1:0-3516 GCA_036443315.1 Pseudomonadales bacterium | reverse complement strand
ATGATGTATGACTATCTTCGATTTGATCGCCCAAAATAGGTTGATAAAGATGGTGATTGTACAAAATATAATGAGTACCACGAGTTGCTTAGTGACATCGTCATCATTAGGACGTAGCCATAATAATGGTATGCGTCTGCGATTGAATTTTATTTAAATCTTTTTGGCTTAAAGGAAAAATACATGACTATTAAATATGACATTAGAAATAAAAAAGCACTTGTAACAGGTGCTAACCGAGGCATTGGAAAAGTAATCGTAGAAACTTTCTTAGAAAAAGGAGCTAAGAAAGTGTATGCCGCAGTAAGAAATCTGGATTCGGCTGCACCACTAGTTGAACAATATGGTGAACGAGTGGAAGCTATTTATATTGATTTAACAAAGCCGGAGACCATTACAGCTGCAGCTCAACAAGCTAAAGATGTCGAGGTGGTGGTAAACAATGCTGGGGTGAATAAACATTCTACACCTATGGATAAAGATGCCCTAAATTCGTTAAATTTTGAAATGGACATAAATGTTGGAGGCCTTATTCGGATGGCGCAAGCCTTCGCACCAGTTTTGAAAACCAATAGTGGTGGTGCATTCATTCAACTCAATTCTGTGGCATCGATTAAAAATTTCGTTCCAATAGCCACCTACTCTGCATCAAAGGCCGCAGCGTATTCGATCACTCAAGCATTGCGTGATCTATTAAGTGAACAAGGCACTGTAGTAATAAGCGTTCACCCTGGTCCTATCGCGACGGATATGATCGCTGCTTCAGGAATGAGGGAAATGGCAGAACCGCCAAGCATAGTAGCAGACGGTATTGTAGCTGCACTTCTTAGTGGAAATTTCCATGTATTCCCAGACACGATGGCTAAGCAAATCGAAGGGATCTATCAAAATTTTGCAGAGAATATTATCGAAACAAATATCATGGAAGGCTAGGATTAACCACCCATTTTAATTTAGTGGTGAACATGAGGTAATCGAATGTCTGTTTTTGGCACAAAGCAAATACTCAATCTTTTTTAAAAGGCGGCGGGAATCGAACCCATGCCTGCTAATGCTTTACTAATCAAGATACTAACAAAGAAATAACTGATCTAGTTTCTTTGAAATACCCCCAATAATACCCCCAGTGTGATTGGCTGTTATTGGACTGCTTTGGAAGCTAAATGCGATCTCAGTTTTGGCGCAAACTAGTTATCAATGGATGTCTGGTAATGACCCACAGCAGATATTCAGATAAATTTCTTCGCTCCACAAGGTTCGTTTTTCCTTTTGTGCGAGACAGGTGCCAAGCGATCAAGTTCTACCATGCCGAGCGTGAGCAGTAGAATGAGCAGTGGGTCGGTGATTTCTGGGGTATGGCCACTAAAGTAGATCTGAGCAGCTTCAATGAGCAAAAGCAGGAACCCTGTCAGCAGAGCCGCTTTCAACCATGACAAGCCTAATTCGTACAATAGGAATACTAGACTGCTGTAAAGAAATGTTTTCTGGAGAAGAGCCAAGGTATTGTGGTACATGGATCCTCCAAGAAAACCGTGAAATGGAAGCCAGTTGAACGTAGCTATTACGGGCCTTGGATCAAAGGGCGCGAGGCCCTGTAAGACTATAGAAATCGCCAAAAGTATTGCGAGCATAGTGGCGATTCCTTTGATTCGATCTAAGAACATGGCGGAGAACATCAATGCGATCAAGGCACCCACGATATTTGATGCTGTCACATCGTTTGCGACGATAAGAACTTCTAGACCGAATATACCGGCCATAAGGAGCCCAAGTTTGCCTAAAGTGCCACCGGGCCCCGGCAAGTATTTTAAGAAGTAGCCAGCAAGCATCCAGGAAACTGCGTTAATGCATACAGCTAACAGCGAAATCTCCGGGTGTAACAGCAGTGGTTTTAGGCTGTCCTTGATTTCTTGGAAATCGATGGTTGGAACGAAAGGAATCAGCCGATAGGTACACCAGGTCCCTAAGAGGACTAAGGGGATCAACGGAATTGCCGGCCTCTTGATATGCAATCTTAGAATGTAATTGTTGGCTACCAGCGCGAAAAACATTCCAAGAGTAAGTCCAAGTGTGTTCCAGATAGCATCTTTGAGGGCGGCTATCCGTCCAGGAAGATAGAGCTGTGCGAATTGAAGGCCTACGGCGAGAATAAGACCGCTTACCAATACCAAAAGAACGTTCAAGGATACAAAGCGGAGGGTCCTCGTAGAGAGCATTCCGGCAATGCCGAAGGGTACGAAAAAGATGATATTGCCAATCAGGTCTCCCCATGACGACCGAGCCTGCCATGACCGTAGAAATAAGTCGAATGTGGCCCAGTTCAGATCATAAGCCTGAAAATCAAAGGGGAAAAGGGACCCATAGGCAATTATGATTGTGATGATGATCCAAATAGCAGTCATATGAATCCATGTTTATTGAACTGATATTTAGAAGTAGAGTTGATTGTAGACATTAAGTCACGTTAACTGACCCAACAAAACTGGTCAAATGTGAAAATCTAGGAGAGATTAGAATGGTGTTTGCCCCGAAATTCAATTGGAAGTGGATCGAATGTCCGCTTCAGGCTCAAAGCAGACATTCAACTTTTTCTAAAATGGGGCGATGGGAATCGAACCCATGCCTCTAATACCTTACCAATTATAATATTAGACAAGAAATAGCTGGCCCAATTTCCTTGCGATACCCCCAATAATACCCCCAGAATGATTGGCTGTTATTGGATGTTATTGGACTTTCATAATTCAGTCGAAGCTCGTTCAAGGAGTTATCGTCGTCTTCTTAATTTACGCCACTCCCAAGGTGGCAACGGATCCGAATCTACCCACAGTCCACGCCGTTGCTCCTTGGCCTTGTTCTCAGTACCTGCGTAGGTTCGCCTGTCATCAGCAGACTGATCGCGCTGATAGGCTTTGTAATGCCACGCCATGCCGCGTCGGATTTGCTCCCGATTTACATCCATCCCATTAATCAGCACCTTGCCCAACTCCCGTCCATAGCGATCACGCTTTTCGGTTTCCACTGTTACGGTTTTGCTGAAAACCATATCACTCAGGCTTTGCTTTGAACGGTTGCCGAAAGGTTGTTTTTTCTCTGGCGCGTCAATTCCAGTTAAGCGAACCTTGTGCTGCACTTTGGACAAATCCAAAACGGTTACTGTGTCACCATCGGCAATCCTTATCACCTTTCCGATAAAATCAGCCCATACGGGGAAAGATAGGATCAGCGCAAGGATGGTTCCTACGGTAGTTTGCGAGAAAATTATAAACACCTATCAATTCCCATAAACAAATTTCCAAATGGTATTATTATGGACGATAAAAAGATCACATACTTTTATTTAATCGGAATTAATGAACTTCAGGGCGGCGGGAATCGAATTGTAGCCTGCAACCCTTGCCGCAGGCTGATCTAGGTTTTTTCAATTTTCAAGATACCAGCAAATGTACCAGCAGATTTATTGGATGCTATAGACGCGACTGTCCGCTTATGGCAACTAAGTGCAATGTAGCGCCC
>JAZFYA010000304.1:0-14951 GCA_036443315.1 Pseudomonadales bacterium | reverse complement strand
TTCTCCCGACGAATAGCTGATTCCGCTGAAAAATGTTTTTCATAGTAAACAGGGTCATGAACTTTATATTTTTGTGTAAAGCCTTTTGCATTTTCGTGTCCTTCCATGGATCCCGCGGTCAAGCCGCGGGATGACGGGGTGGTGGTTGGCATTTAACAAAAGCCGTCCGCATGGTGAACTAACCAATGTTTATAATTAAATAACCGGGGGCTAATACCCGTTGGAGGAGGGGGCTTTTGATTTGGAATGATACTGCTATAATCCTAAATAAATCAGTTGATACCCAAAGCACTCGTTATACTCACGGGGCAGACCCATCGTAGCGAGGACGGCTTAGGTGTTGAAGGTAGAGCTTTTTATCGATAAGAAGGCAATGCATTAGACATCCGCAGCACCCAAAACATTCCGCGAAAAGCGCGTCGCGGGGTAGGCCCTAGATTCAACTGCTTTTTCTAGGATAATACCACCAGCAAATTAACCTAATGAGGACACAGCAGTATGTCAAAACAACAAGAAACAAACTATAACGATGGACTTAATGATGCTTGGGCAGCCGTGGCAGTTATTGCTCTTATCGTGATCGCCGTTGTCTATTGGTTAAGTGGTATGGCTACTTAACAGGTTGATCGGGTGAAAATAAAAAAGCGCAGAACTGCAAGGTTCTGTGCTTTTTTTCTAGGTGGCTTTTTTTCTAGGTGGCTTTTTTTCTAGGTTAATGTCGTAATCCAATACCGGTGACAGCCAGCGTTCAAGTGTCGTTAACCTCATACTTTTTCGTTCCGCCAGGCTCTCGACCTGATCTTTGCCAATTTTGCCGGTGGCAAAATAGCTGGACTGAGGATGAGAAAAGTAAAAACCACTCACCGCCGCTGCGGGTGTCATCGCAAAATGTTCAGTTAATTCTACGCCGATATTTTCTTCGGCGGCGAGTAGCTTAAACAGCGTAGCTTTTTCCGTATGGTCTGGGCAGGCGGGATAACCCGGTGCTGGGCGGATACCGTGGTAGCGCTCCTTAATGATTTCCACGTTGCTTAAAGATTCATCTTTTGCGTAGCCCCATAGTTCTTTACGAACCCGCAAGTGCAAATGCTCGGCAAAGGATTCCGCTAAACGATCGGCCAGGGCTTTAACCATAATGGCGTTATAGTCATCACCGGCTTGTTGGTACTGTTTGGCTAATTGTTCTACGCCAATACCCGTAGTGACTACAAACCCGCCGATGTAGTCTTTAAGGCCGGTTTGTTTAGGTGCAATAAAATCCGCCAAACTTAAATTCGCTTTGCGATTGGGCTTTTCAGTTTGTTGGCGGATATGATGCAGTGTAGCCAGCACGTCAGCGCGCTTTTCATCGCGGTAAAGTTCGATGTCGTCATCATTAACCTGTGCCGCAGGCCAGAAACCAATGATCCCTTTGGCCTGAATCAATTTGTTATCGATCAATGTTCGCAATATTTTTTGTGCGTCATCAAACAAGTTGCGTGCGGCTTCTCCGACTTTTTCATCGTCAAGAATTTTCGGGTACTTGCCTGCCAAATCCCAGGCGATAAAAAATGGCGTCCAGTCGATGGTGTCCAATAATGACGTCAGATCATAATCGTCAAATACTTTGATACCCAGGAAACTTGGCACCGGTGGTGTATAACCCTGCCACTGTAATTTTGCGCCGTTATCAATAGCCTGTTGATAGCTCATTTTTTTCGTTTTAGGCTTGCGCTTGGCATTGCGCTCACGAATGATAGCGTATTCATCGCGGCGCTCTTGAATATAGTTGTCGCGTTTTTCCTTGCTCATTAACAAACTAGCCACCGATACACTTCGGGATGCATCCGCCACATAAACCACCCCCGAGTTTTGATACTGTGGTTCAATTTTAACGGCTGTATGTGCCTTGGATGTCGTGGCGCCGCCAATCATTAAAGGCAAATCTAACGCCAGCCGCTGCATTTCTTTGGCGACATAAACCATTTCATCCAGAGAGGGTGTGATCAAACCGCTGAGGCCAATAATATCGACGTTTTCTTCTTGGGCAACTCGCAATATCTCATCACAAGCCACCATCACACCCAGGTCAATCACCTCGAAGTTATTACATTGCAGCACTACGCCCACAATATTTTTTCCTATATCGTGTACGTCGCCTTTTACTGTGGCCATAATAATCTTGCCATGGCTTTTTACACCGCCATCCTTTGCCGCGTCAATAAACGGGGTGAGATGCGCCACCGACTGTTTCATCACGCGGGCGCTTTTTACCACCTGCGGTAAAAACATTTTACCGTCGCCGAACAAGTCGCCCACCACATTCATACCATCCATTAGCGGGCCTTCGATAACGTCAATAGGTCGCTCGGAGGCTAAACGGGCTGCTTCGGTATCTTCCACAATATAGGCGTTAATGCCTTTAACCAGCGCATGTTCCAAGCGCTTTGCGACCGGCCATTCACGCCACTCAAGGTTTTCTTCCTGTTTAACAACACCGTCGCCAGCATAATTACCTGCAATGTCTAACAGTCGTTCAGTGCTATCATCACGGCGGTTGAGAATGACATCTTCGACATGGTCGCGTAGCTCTTCAGGAATATCGGCATAAATTGCCAGTTGACCCGCGTTGACAATTCCCATGCTTAAACCCGCTTTAATCGCGTGGTAGAGGAATGCAGCGTGAATGGCCTCTCGAAGCGGATTATTACCACGGAACGAGAACGATACATTGCTGACACCACCGGAAATTTTCGCGTAAGGCAACTCGCGGCGGATATATTCACAGCTGCGAATAAAATCCAGTGCGTAATTGTTGTGCTCTTCAATACCCGTGCCGATGGCAAAAATATTAGGATCGAAAATAATATCCTGAGGCGGAAAGCCGACCTTGTTGACTAATACATTGTATGAGCGTTTGCAGATTTCGTTTTTGCGCGCTTCGGTGTCAGCCTGGCCCTTTTCATCGAAAGCCATCAAGATGATGGCTGCGCCATGGCGCATGCAGAGCTTTGCCTTGGCGATAAATTCTGCTTCGCCTTCCTTTAAACTAATGGAGTTAACCACTGATTTACCCTGAATACATTTCAGGCCCGCTTCGATAATGTCCCATTTGGAAGAATCCACCATAATGGGAACGCGACAAATATCCGGCTCGGAGGCGATCAAATGTAAAAACCGAACCATGGCTCCCAGGGAGTCCAGCATGCCTTCGTCCATGTTGATATCGATGATCTGGGCACCATTTTTTACCTGCTCAAGGGCAACCTCCAGCGCGGTATCATAGTCTTCTTCGAGGATTAAGCGTTTGAACCTGGCGGAGCCAGTAATATTAGTGCGCTCGCCCACATTGACGAACAAGGCGTTGTCATCGATCACAAACGGTTCGAGCCCACTTAAGCGTGTTGCAGGTGGAATCTCGGGAATGGCTCGGGGAGGGTAGTTGGCTACGACCTCCGCGATAGCTTTGATATGGGCTGGAGATGTCCCGCAACAGCCGCCAACCACATTGAGGAAGCCGCTGGCGGCAAATTCTTCAATAATCGCCGCCATGTCCTCGGGTGATTCATCGTATTCACCAAACTCATTGGGCAGCCCCGCATTGGGGTGGGCGCTAACGTGGGTATCGGCAAGAGTCGCTAGAGTTTGTACATAGGGACGTAGCTCCTTGGCACCTAGCGCACAGTTTAAGCCGATGCTTATTGGCTTAGCATGGGCGACGGAATACCAAAAGGCTTCTGTGGTCTGACCCGACAACGTGCGACCGCTGGCATCGGTAATAGTGCCAGAGATCATAATCGGCAGTTCGAAACCGCAGCGTTCAAAGACGCCCTGCACAGCAAAAATGGCGGCTTTGGCATTGAGCGTATCAAATACCGTTTCGATTAAAATGATATCGGCGCCGCCTTCGATCAGGCCTTCGGTGGCTTCGGTATAGTCAACAACCAACTGGTCAAAGGTGATATTGCGAAAACCCGGATCGTTCACATCTGGAGACAGCGTTGCGGTACGACTGGTTGGTCCCAGGACGCCAGCCACAAAGCGGGGCCTGTCCGGGGTTTTGGCAGTCATCGCATCGGCGGCATTACGGGCGACGCGGGCACCTGCGACATTGAGCTCACGGGCCAGTGCTGCCATTTCGTAATCACTTTGTGAGACCTGGGTGGCGTTGAAGGTATTGGTTTCGAGAATATCTGCACCGGCCTCTAAATAGGCGGTGTGAATCTGTTCGATAATCTGTGGTTGGGTAAGGCTGAGCAAGTCGTTATTGCCCTTGATATCCATAGGGTAGTCTGAAAAACGCTCACCACGGTAATCAGCTTCTTCTAGCTGATGGGCTTGGATCATGGTGCCCATCGCACCGTCCAGTATCAGGATACGGTCGGCGATGGCTTTGCGCAGTGCGTCAATACGGGTAGTTCGGTTAGTCATGTTGTCTCAGCAAGGTGTTAGTAGATAAAACCCTTAATTTGGTAGGGATATGCAGGTAACTTGCATCTATAAGGCGAGTTCTTTATGCTCTATAGAGTCTTCTCTATCGCTGTCAGATAGCAGTATAATGCTGTCCACAGCAGGACGATTCGAATCCTAAACTATATCAATATATATTAATATAGTTTAGCTCGAAAAAATGATCCCGATTATAGTATTTTTTAGCAGAGGCTTTTCTCTTTATGTCAGATGTAGCATCAGAATTAAAATTAACCATCACCGACTCCGCACAGGATTATCTGGCAGAGTTGCTGGAGGGGCAGGATGATGATGTCTTAGGTATTCGCATGTTCGTCAACAACCCCGGCACACCCAAGGCAGAAACCTGTATTGCCTATTGCCGTGATACAGACAACGAAGAAGACGATTTAGTGGTGGACTATGCCAAGTTTAAAGCACGATTCGAATTGCGCAGCGTAGTTTTTTTAGAAGATGCATTCGTGGATTACGCCAAGGATCGAATGGGGGGACAGCTAACGATCAAGGCTCCTAATGCCAAATTACCGCAGGTCAATGCCGATAGTCCCATTGAAGACCGTATCAATTATCTCCTTTATAACGAGGTTAACCCTGCGTTGGCGTCCCACGGTGGTGAAGTTTCCCTGGTGGAAGTGACCGAAGACAGTGTTGCCATTCTCCAGTTTGGTGGTGGCTGCCAAGGTTGTGGTATGGTCGAAGCCACCTTAAAAGACGGCGTTGAAAAAAGTCTGCTGGAGCAAATCCCCGAACTCACTGCGGTGCGAGATATGACAGACCATACAGATCGTTCACAGGCATATTACAAGTAAAACAGTTAAAGGTAATTAATAAGGGCCGCTTAGATCGCGGCTTTTTTTATTAGAGGCTTTCTTTATCTTCCATACAGCAATATTAGCTACTGATTCTCTAGCATTTAGACCCTGGAAAAAAGCTATAAAAGTGATTGACGGGCATAATATAGGGGTTACAATCAACCCAGCTCGAAAATACGGATTGTTTTTATGTTCAGCCATTACGATGTTCAGTCAGTAGTACTTCGTCCTGTTCTTCATAATCAACACCACTATTTCTCAGCTAGTTTGCCGTGTATGTTGTGATATACACTGGCGCAATATTTTTAACAAATGAATAGGATTAGAGTATGTCTGATACAACTACTGGCACTGTTAAGTGGTTTAATGAAAGCAAAGGTTTTGGGTTTATCGAGCAGGAGTCTGGCCCCGATGTCTTCGTACACTTTAGTGCTATCAATGCAGGTGGCTTCAAAACTCTGGCAGAAGGTCAGAAAGTAGAATTCACTGTTACTCAAGGACAGAAAGGTCCTCAAGCTGAAAATGTAACGCCTCTATAAGATCCAAATTCTTTTAGAGCAGGCTGTAGGATTGCAGGGGCATAAGTTTACTTTTGCTCCTGGTGAAGAAGTATTAACCCACTATTAGACGAAATCTTAATGTGTTAGCTTAAGCTTTTGTCGGTTGTCTTGTCGTTGGGCAGAACTGCTCAATAATTTGCAGAAACTGCGTATATCGCGGTTTTTTTGTGCCCAATAATTCTTGATCAAGGATTGTTGTTTGCAAATACAAATAGCCTGGACGTTTCTAATGGATTAGCACGGCTTGTTGTTGCCAGCGTAGGGCGATAATCGTCGTTTCCCGCCGTCGTCTCTCAAGCAAGCACCACCATTGATGATGGCGTTGATTGTTTCAGTTGAGACTTATTATGTCTCGAATAATATCTTTAAAGCCAAATGATTCAGATATAAAACTGCTTCAAGCCCTTGTGTTTACCTAGGTTCTTGAAATGGACCAAGTGTTGCGAACAGCTATTCCAGTGGTGCTCGGATACTACTTTTTCTAGGATAATCAAGCGATTTGGCTAGCTACCATCGTTCAAAAAGGACTCTCAGAGCTGTTTTATTAGCCGCAAAGCGCGAAGTAATCCAATATAATAGGTCTCGAGCAGATAGGTGATTGTTGGATAGGGCATTCGCCAGAACCACAAAGCTGATTTATCAAATCAATTGCCTCCCGTTTTCTGTTAAAATTACTTCTATCGCTCTTTGGGCACTATCGAGGTAAATAATTCCATGACCGAAGCCGTCATGTCGCACTATGCAGTGGACCAAAAACTAGTTCAGGACCACTTAAAAGGCATTAATCAAGCGGAGCCATTATCGGGTTTTCAGCAGGAGCAGCTCCAGCAACGTATCAAGGCATTACTGGTGCGCGAAAATGCTGTATTGGTTGCCCATTACTATACTGACCCCCTCATTCAGGCGCTGGCAGAAGAAAGCGGTGGCTGTGTTGCTGATTCATTGGAAATGGCCCGCTTTGGTCGTGATAATGATGCCTCCACGCTGGTCGTGGCCGGGGTTAAGTTTATGGGTGAGACGGCGAAAATCCTGTCCCCGGAAAAGCGTGTGCTGATGCCAACCCTGGAAGCGACCTGTTCGCTGGATATTGGCTGTCCCGCTGATGAATTCTCCGACTTTTGCGATCAGCACTCCAACCGTACAGTGGTTGTTTATGCCAATACATCGGCTGCAGTTAAAGCTAGGGCCGATTGGGTTGTGACCTCCAGTATCGCGTTGCAGGTGGTGGATTATCTGGATCAGCAGGGTGAAAAAATACTCTGGGCTCCCGATAAACATTTGGGTAATTATGTTCAGCGTGAGACCGGCGCTAATGTATTGATGTGGGATGGCGCCTGTATTGTTCATGAAGAATTTAAGGCCCAAGGATTGTCGGACCTGAAACAGGTTTTTCCCGATGCGGCGATTCTGGTACACCCGGAATCACCGGAAGCCGTGGTTAAGCTAGCAGACCTTGTGGGCTCAACATCGCAGATTATTAATGCCGCTAAGAGCTTGCCAAACGAGCAGTTTATCGTAGCTACGGACCAGGGCATTTTTTATCAATTGCAGCAGCAGATACCTGATAAGGAGTTTATTATTGCCCCAACGGCGGGTAGCGGCGCGACCTGCCGCAGTTGTGCAAATTGTCCCTGGATGGCGATGAATGCGCTAACCAATTTGGCGGAAGTGCTGGAGCAGGGTGGTAGTGAAGTTCTTGTGGATAGTACGTTGGGTGAGCAGGCCATGGTTCCGTTAACGAGAATGTTAAATTTTTCCGCACAAAGAAGCTGAATTAGAAGCTAGATGGAGCTAGTAAAACAGTATTGGTGGGTTACTGTGTGGTGGGCAAATTTCCTTAGCTTCCGCAGTTACAGCGACAAATTTTTCATCGTCACTTCCATCTGCTTGATTTGCTTAATTCGCTCGTTGATTTTCACGGTTGTCAGGTGATCCTGTTTCACCAGTGGTAAGGCATAAGTCAGTTGTTTTGCCGCTTTATCCAATACTCCATTCAGCACAAAATACTCGGCCCGGGCCTGGTGAACGCCAACGATATTGCCTGCTAAGCCATGGGTTTCTGCCAGCAGGTACCATATTGAAGGGTCATTGGGTTTTCGGGTAGCATGTTCTTTCAGAACCTGTTCAGCTCTGTGGGGCTGATTCGCTTTTAGCAGGGCGTTAGCCAGACTCATGGTGAGGGGATGGTTATTGGGACTCAGTGATAGGGCTTTGTTAAGCAAATCAATAGCTTCTCGAAGTTTACCCGAAGCGATGTCCAGTTCTACCTGGGCAATGAGATAACTGAGTTCCCCCGGTGTTGCTGCCCTTAGCGTGTTGAGCAACATCTGGGCCTCATCGAATTCACTGTTGGCGGTCAATGCCAATACCAGGCCGTATTGGTCGGCATCAGGATAGCGGGTGTTGGCACTAAGCTTGGAGCGGAAACGTTTCACCGCATCGTTATTATTGCCGATAAAACTTAATTCAACCCTTGTTCGCATTAATTGGAAGTGGGGATTATCGGTATACATCTTGCGCGGGTACTGACGCGAACGGTTGCGGGCATCGCTAATTCGGCTTTCAGTTACCGGGTGGGATAACAAAAACTCGGGGGGGCGGTTGCTTGCGTAGCGGTAGCTCCGCTGCATAATTTCAAACATACCTGCCGCGGCACTGGGGTCCATGTCAGCCCGTACCATCGTTTGCATCCCAACACGGTCTGCCTCCTGCTCATGCAAGCGGCTATAGCGTAACTGGTTTTGCAGATTGGCGGCCTGAGTTGCGGCAATCGCAGCCATACCGGCATCGCCACCTGCCGTTGCAGCTAAAATAATCCCGGCTAGTAAGCCTGCCATATTGGGTATGGTATTGCGTTTTTGGACCTCTATGCTGCGGGCAAAATGGCGCTGGCTTAAGTGGCCTAATTCGTGGGCCAGTACTGAAGCTAACTGTGCCTCGGTATCTGCTTGCAGTAGCAAGCCATTGTGCACGCCGATCACCCCACCTGGAACGGCAAAGGCATTGATGGAGCGATTGTTGACCATCATAATATCCAAACGGCGGTCTTTGAGTTCGCTATAGGTCGCAAGTTTGTAGGTTAGGTCTTCAATATAGTCTTGTAACAGTGGATCCGAAACGACATGGACCCGGCTGCGAAAGACTTTTAGCCAGGCTCTACCCAGTTGGTATTCCTTCTCAAGAGAAAACATTCCCGAGCTGGTATCACCCAGTTCGGGTAATTGGATATCTTTCTTGACCTGGGCATAGCTGCTTGTGGTTAGCAAGCAGGCCGCAAGTAACAGGTTGATGCTAAAGCGAGAAAACTGTTTGGGTCTGTTCACGGGTTCTTGGGAGACCTCTGATGTCTAGGTGTTTGATCTCTTGATGATAGCTACTTTACCTATTTGTGGTCACATTATCTATTCTTAGCATGCGCGCACAGGGCTTTATTTGTTGTGATAGTGCTGTGCAAGCCACTTAATAATTCCTGCTGATTTGATTGTCGGATCCCTGGTTCTCCACTATATCCTGGGTCTCTGATATGCGCAGGTTTGCCGATATGTCTTGGGTCTTTAGGGTCATACCGCTATACTAGCAGCCAGCATAAATTTTCATATAACAGAATTTACGGCAACCTCCTGAAATGGTTTCAACTATCACCGAACTGGATACTTGTGGGCTTAGTTGCCCATTGCCCTTACTGAAAGCAAAGCAAGCGCTCAATGGCATGATGAGTGGTGAACAATTGCGAATAAAGTCGACCGATCAAGGATCCCGGCGCGACTTCAGCGTTTTTGTGGAACAAAGTGGTAATGTGTTATTGGATAGCCGTGAAGAAAATGGTGTGTACATTTATTTGTTGCAAAAGAAATGATTGTTTTTTTGGTCAAAGATTAATCACTCTTTGGTGAATAGTAGGATAGGGGGGCCATGTTTAAAGTTTTAAAAAAATGGTTGGACCAGATATTTGTTGAAGAAGAGTCGATTATTCTGCTGCTGATTATCTTTGGTAGCCTGTTAGTTGTCATTTCTATGAGTGCTGTTCTTTCTCCAGTAATCATCAGTATTATTCTCGCCTTTATGATGCAAGGGCTAACTGCACAATTAGTAGTGCGCAAGATACCCCACTGGGTCGCAGTTAGTGTGGCCTTTATAGTATTTGTAGGTAGTTTTGCCATGGTTCTGCTGGTGGTGCTTCCCTTGGTATGGCAACAAATGACACACCTGTTTAATGAATTGCCAGGTATGTTGCAGCAGTGGCAAAAGCTGATGTTAGTGTTACCTGAACGTTATCCCACCATTTTTACCGAAGTACAAATTCAGGAATGGATGGCATTGGCTCGATCCGAATTGGGTAAGATGGGGCAGTTAGTCGTATCCTTTTCTATTTCATCCATTCCCAATCTTGTAGGTTTGTTGATTTATCTGGTGCTGGTTCCAATTTTGGTATTCTTTTTTCTTAAAGATAAGGAAATCCTTTTATCCTGGTTAGGTTCTTTTCTTCCTTCTGAGCGGCCTCTGCTGAATAAAATCTGGCGCGAGATGAACGATCAGGTCGCCAATTATGTGCGTGGTAAGGCGATTGAAATTTTAATGGTTGGGGTCGTTAGTTATATCGCCTTTGTATCTGTAGGGCTTAATTATGCAGCGTTGTTGGGGTTGCTAGTTGGTCTGTCGGTTGTAATCCCCTATATTGGAGCGGCTGTAATCACCATACCCATAGCGATGATTGGTTACTTCCAGTGGGGTTGGGGGGCTGAATTTTTTACCCTGATGATTGTCTATGCAATCATTCAGGCATTGGATGGTAATGTGCTGGTGCCTTTGTTGTTCTCGGAGGCAGTTAACTTGCACCCTGTTGCTATTATTCTTGCGGTGTTGGTGTTTGGTGGTTTATGGGGTTTATGGGGGGTATTTTTTGCCATTCCCTTAGCAACATTAATCAAAGCTGTGTTAAATGCCTGGCCTTCAGCAATGAATGCGGAGAATGTAGAAGAATTGGCAGTTGGTGAAAAGTAGACCTGCCTTCAATAAGACCTAAATTTCAATCGCTTTGGGTATAGACAAAAAGGGGAATAAAACCGAATGACAAGCAGATTTATGGTCAGCAGCTTCAAGCGCTGGATAGTTTGGTTGCTTGTCGTTACGGTCACAACCGCTTGTGGTCTCATTGGCGGGGAAAAAACTGACGAGGAAAAATTCTCATCTGTAATTGTTAAAAGTGAAAATGATTATCGCGACTATCAATCTGTTGAATTATCCAACAAACTCCGGATATTGCTAATTTCAGATAGTACTACCGATAAAGCAGCCGCGTCACTTGATGTTCACGTTGGATCCGCTCAGGATCCTGATAATTATCAAGGTTTAGCACATTTTCTTGAACATATGTTGTTTTTGGGCACTAAAAAGTTTCCAGAAGCAGGGGCATACCAAACCTTTATCAGTACCCATAGTGGTAACCACAATGCCTATACATCTTTTGAACACACCAATTATTTTTTTGATATAGATCCAGCATATCTGGATCAAGCGCTGGATCGATTTTCCCAATTTTTTATCGCGCCCTTATTTACTGATGAATATGTTGAGCGTGAAAAAAATGCGGTTCACTCGGAATATATGGCAAAAATTAAAACTGATCAGCGCAAGGCGCTGGATGTTTTTAAAAGCGTGATTAATTCCAGACATCCCTTTGCAAAATTTAGTGTTGGAAATTTGGACACCCTCTCTGTTCACGATAGAAGGGAGGCTAACGATAGCGGGTATTTGCGAGATCAGTTGCTCAGTTTTTACGATGAACACTATTCGGCCAGCATAATGACATTGGTTGTGATGGGGCGTGAATCGCTACCGGAGCTTGAGGCAATAGTTAGGAAGCGGTTTTCGGCCATTCCCACTTCAGATAAACAAGTTGAGTCTATAGATGAACCGTTATTTGTAAAAGGCAGTTTACCCTTGATGCTGCAAATTCAACCAGAGAAAGAGCAGAGGCGGCTGTCAATTGTCTTTCCCACGGAAGAAGAAGTTGGCTTTTATCGGCAAAAACCTCTGCACTACCTGGGTAATCTTATTGGCCATGAAGGTAAAGGCAGCCTGCTGTCCTATTTGAAGCAAAAGGGTTGGGCGGAGGGCTTAAGTGCTGGTACTGGTTTGAGTTATATGGGTGGAGCAACATTTAATGTGACAATTAAGCTAACCCCTAAAGGTGTAGAGAGCGTCGATGATATTATTGTCGCCATTTTTCAGGCCGTGAATCGTATTTCCCCGGGTGACGATCAACGATGGTTATTTGAAGAGCAACGAGCCCTTGCTGAACAAAAATTTCGTTATCAGGACATGTCAACTCCGATACATTATGTATTAGGGTTGGCTACAGATATGCATTACTACCCCCTGCAGGATTTACTACAGGGTTCAACTATTATGCGGCAGTATGATCAGCAATTGATCAAGCGTTTTCTTGCCTATTTAACGCCGGCTAACAGTTTTATTACGTTAACTGCGCCGGAGGCAAAGGTAGACAAGCAGACTCATTTTTACAGTACTCGCTACAGTGTTTCTCCGATTGATCTCCAGTTATTAAAGCGTTGGGTTGATGGCGGGTTGAATCCGGAGATTACACTACCTGAGGCGAATATTTATATTGCCGGCGACCTGAATTTGAAACCATCGGCGTCAACAGATTCAGTAGATTTGCCGCCGGAATTGATATTAGAAGATAATGGTTTACGCCTTTGGTTTAAGCATGATGAGCAGTTTAATTTGCCAAAAGGCAGTTTGCTATTCAGTGTTCGTTCGCCTTTGGCTAGCGATTCAGCTGAGCACAAGGCGTTACTTCAGATGTATACCAGTATGGTGTCCGATCAGCTGACTGAGCTTTCTTATCCGGCAAATCTGGCCAGTTTGAGCTACTCTCTGAGTTCCCATGGTCGTGGTTTTTCAGTAAAGATAACCGGTTTTAATGATAAGCAGGATCTGTTACTGGATGAAATATTAAAGGCTCTGGAGTTTCCCCGGTTTGATCCGCAGCGCTTTGAAAACCTAAAACAGGATAAAATCCGGCACTTGGAAAATGCCAAAAAGGGGCAGCCCTATCATCGGGTAATGGGCCAGTTACCCGAGATGATATATCGTTACCAGTGGAGTGAGGAGCAATTATTGTCGGTATACAAGGCAATGACGCTAGATCAGCTTAAAGGCTTTAAGCAACAGCTATTGGCACGTGGCGAAATTGATATGCTGGTTTTTGGAAATTATGTCGAACAGGATGCTCAACACTATGCTAAAAAAGTTAGTTTTTCATTGTTACAGAACCATGCAGCACCGCCACCGATTGAAGTTGTGAAACTCAAGGAGGGTATTTTATCTCGTGTTATTGATAGCAATTATTCTGATGCCGCGTTGATGCTTTATTTTCAGGGGACGGATGCGGATAAAAAACGACGAGCTGCTATGGGCTTAACTGCGCAAATACTGCGTGCGGATTTTTATACCAAACTGCGTACAGAGAAGCAGTTAGGTTATATTGTTATTGCAGGAGCCTATCCCATTATGGAGGTGCCGGGAATATATTTTTTGGTACAATCACCCGTGGCAGGTCCGTCTGAGCTAAAGCAGGAAATAGAGAATTATTTAACCCAACAGATTACAATGGCGGTTGATCTTGATGAAAAGCAATTTATTCGTCACCGTGAAGCGTTAGTTTTGCTTTTGTCAGAGTCGCCCCAGAATTTATGGGAGCAGTCGGAACAATATTGGCAAGATATTGCTCAAAATTATTATCAGTTTGATTTTAAAGAACAGTTGATTGCCGCAGTGAAGTCCGTGACGTTAGACGAGTGGCGACAGTATTTCACAGAAGATATTGTTGGCAGGCAGAGTCGGGCGATCTGGATTTATTCTGTAGGCCAATTTACAGAGCAGTCTACTATTGGAGAAACGCCAATTGAGAGTGTTCCTTTGTTTAAATCAAAGCAGGCCTATTACCACTTCCCCTAGATAAAGAGTCCCTAGATAAAGAGTCCCTAAATAAAGAGGCCTTAAATAAAAAGCGCTTAAAATACAAACCCATCAATAAACTAGCACTCAAAGAGTCCGCTCTTAAGGGCGTATCAATATATTTACTTGCGACCCGAATAACGTAGAAATTTACGTTATTCAGATTATCCTAGAAAAATCAGTTGAATCTACTGTGGACGCCTAATGCATTGAATCTAGCGCTTTTTTTGGAAATTTTGACCTCAGCGTATGGGTGATACTGCTTTCGACCAAAATTTCCAAAAAAAGCACTATCTTCAACACCTTAGACGCCCTCGCTACGATTCAACTGATTTTTCTAGGATTATTCAGACTATCTTTGTTGGGTAGAACCCAATGTTAGATAGAATCAGTCTGAAAAATATGTACTATGAAGGATAAAGACAACAATGCATCAGGCATTAATTGTTGATGATTCCAAAACCTCTCGTATAACCCTGCGGAAAATGCTGGATAAGCACAGTATTCCCGTGGCAATGGTTGAATCGGCTGAGGAGGCGTTGGAATGGGCGGCAAACTTGCATGAGGGTTATGACTATGGTGAAGCGCCAATGTCGGGTGAGCGCATGCTGCTATTGCAGGGTTTGGTCTCTCAGTTAAGCACTGCTGGATTTAAAGGTACTGTCCGACTGGAAGGGCATGTAGGTGAGTTCTGCTTATCGCAGATTCCCCTTGAGGACGGCGGTGAGTTCGCCATGTTGCCGCGGCCAGAATTGCCATTATCAGCGTGTAATATGATCGGTACCTCAACAGCTTTGGCGATGCAGAATTCCATTCAGCCGAGCGAGGCCTTTGTGGATTTTCTGGCTGACTCGAATTTGATGTCAGCTACATCCCCCATCAGGATCGAGTTGCTACCTTTGGGAGCTTCAAGTCCCCAGTATGCCTACCCAGTTAAACTTGAGGGGCTGACTACCGGGGACTGGAATACAGTGGCCTTGAATAATAATCGAGTTCATATTGTGCCATTGCCTGATTAACTAGTGTCCATCCATAAACTGCTGTCATTCCCGCGTAGGCGGGAATCCATATGCCTGGATGTCGCTAAAAACCTGGATTCCCGCCTACGCGGGAATGACGATTACGTGATATTTTTCAATTTATGGAC
>JAZFYA010000303.1:0-30930 GCA_036443315.1 Pseudomonadales bacterium | reverse complement strand
AAAACCACGTACTATGAAAGGTGTATGATCCGGAGTTTTGCAAGATAGTTGTCTCCTAAATTTCTAACTTATTGATATTTATAGCGAATTGAATTAACCAAAAAAACTCTTAACTCTCGCAACACTTTGCAGCATCATATACTCAAAGCCATACTCAAGAGAGCGAGTATGAACCAAGTCGCAAAGAATTTAAAATCTACCACATTTAGTGGACGTCGATTTACAAGAAAGCAAATTAAGCAAATCCAATCAACGGTGAATAGTCTACCCAATTTAAGCCGACGTGAGCTTGCCAATACTGTTTGTGAACACTTTGACTGGCTAACCCCTTCAGGAAAAAACCGATCACAGGCTTGCCTGAATGCTTTGGAGAAAATGGAAGCTGTAAATTTATTTAGTTTACCGCCCAAGATTGAATCTAATGTGAGAGGCAAGAAACCCCCACTGATTTGGACATCCAGCACAGATGAACAACCCAGCATCGAAGACGAACTTCAATCTGTACTGCCTATTCAGATCATCCACGCAGTTGATTTAGCTGATTGCAATCTGTGGAATGAATATGTCGATAGGTATCATTATTTAGGGTACAAACACCCTATTGGATCGAATTTACGCTATTTTATAGTAGACAAACATGGTCGCAAACTAGGGTGTTTGTCATTCTCTTTTGCTTCGAGAGTTCTACCCGATAGAGATAACTGGATAGGCTGGGGGATCAATGCACGCCAAAAGAGATTAAATCGAGTCATTAACAATAATCGCTATCTAATTTTTCCCTGGGTGGACATCAAGTATCTGGCATCGAAAGCCCTCTCAATGGCCTGCCAACAGTTACCTAATGACTGGGACTTTCATCACGGATACAAGCCTTTATTAGTAGAAACATTCGTTGATACAGAAAAATACAAAGGTACCTGCTATCGAGCTGCAAACTGGGAATATATTGGAAAAACAGATGGGGTCCATCGGGGTCAAAATGGTGAAAGAAAAAGCATCAAAGAAATATACGTGTATCCACTCGAAAAGAACTGCAAAGTCAAACTGATAAACGGAGAGAGAACAACAAAGAAAAGAAAGTCTCCTCCTGCCAGATTTGCGAGTCATGATAATAATGATCCTTTTGTCCATAGTTGGCAGAAAATTATCTCAATGACTGGCAAAACATGTGACACTTTTGATTTAAAATGGAGAAAACGCAAGCGGCTCATCAATACACTATTGTTGGTTCTCTTTATTTTCAGGCTTGTATTTTCAAAGAATAAGCAGGGTTACCACATCACCATTGCCGAGTTGTGGCATCAATGTAAATTAATGGGGGTTGACCTGCCACAGAAAGCACTTGTAGCCGCTTCGGCATTTTGTACGGCTAGAACAAAGTTGGATGAAAATATATTCAAAGTCATCAATACCCAAATAATAGACTCCTACGAAGTCTCAGGAGAGGATGATAAATGGCACGGACGTAGAGTGTTCGCTGTGGATGGTACGAAAATGAACCTGCCTCGACCACTGCTTAAGAGTGGATACAAATTGCCCCATGAGAATTCCCATTATCCGTTTGGTCTTGTTAGCTGTCTCTATCAGTTAAGATCAAAAATTCCGATCGATTTTGACCTCATGCCGGGAACGGGCGAAAGAACCTATGCATTGGCTCACTTAACTAAATTGGTCGAAGGAGATGTTGTGGTATATGACCGAGGATATTTCTCTTATAGCATGCTGTATTGGCACCTAAAAAAGAAGATACATCCAATATTTAGAATGCCTTATCAGACATACCCTGCTATCGTAAATTTTATTGATAGCGAAAAAACAGATGAAATTGTAGAAATTTTGTTGACTCAAAAGAAGTTTACAAAAATCAGAAAAAAAGACTCTAATATTGATGTCCAGTCACTTAAAATACGCTTGATTAAATATCGAATAGGAGACGAATCATACACGCTGGGCACAACGCTGTTTGATAAAGAATTTGATGGCATCAATGAATTCTCAAAACTCTACCATGAACGATGGGATATAGAGGAACTGTATAAAATCTCTAAAGTATTAATTGAAGTTCAGGATTTTCACGCACAAAGCGAGCGCGGTATAAAACAAGAACTTTATGCGCACTTCGTCATGATAACGCTTAGCCGAATATTTTCTAATCATATTGAAAACGAGTTTTTCAAAAAGTTAAATGATGAGCCTGATAGAAGAACCCGAGTAAATATGAAATATTGTTTAATCACGATTGCAAGAAATTTAGAAACGTTATTTATCCAGCAAAGATTGACTTTGAAAAAAACCATATGTGACATGGTCAATTCTATTATGACTTGCAGAAAAAAAGAGCGACCTAACAGATCTTATGAAAGACGATCAAAGAAGCCATTTAGCAAATGGCAGGCATCCCAAAAAGTAAATAAACCAAACCTTACTCCAGCAATGTAGAGCACCATCAAGATTAAAGTTAGGCAACCAATTCAAAATCTAAAGTGAATGGCAATAATCCTTAAATGAATGCCATTGTCCTGACACAGGGGGATCTCACCTGCCTTAATCTGTTCATTGTCGTCTCTAGTTTTTAATTTCAAGTTTCAAATTTCTAGCCATATAGTCCCAATTTGCCCCATAAAGTCCCTACTTAAAACCTGTGGACGATTGACAGAGTGAGCCAAAATAAGGTCTAATTTCCCCAAGCTTGGAAAACTATGTATTGAGGTATTGAATACCCCATAAATAAAAACCCCGCCAATCAAAGCCAGTGCTACTAGCACATTTTAATTCCAAACAGGGGCTAGCCGAATATTTACGCTGTATTTGCCATAAGGGCACCTCTAAAAATACACTTTTCACGTGAGGGCGTCGTCAGATCCGTACTCGAATCCTCATGTATGCCTTATACACTGCGGTTCTCCGTGCGGCTCTTCCTAGCCTTCACGCGAAAATCACTATTTTTAGAGGTGCCCATAAGATATTGTCACAGTGGATGGCTGTCGTAAACCACCTGACAATTTAAGATTGGTGTGACGATTGGTGAGTGATCTAATTGATGCGGTTCGCAAGCTCACCACATCCTACCGCCTTTTTAGGGTTTTCAATTTTTTATCCATTTATTCACAACATAGAAAACCACGTCCTTAGGACGTGGTAATGAATGACTGGCTCAGCCTGTCATGATGGAAGACTCATGTTAAAACCAACCTTCAGTTGTCCCCACAACTTAAACGAAGGAATTAACATGAGCAGATTCAATAAATTAACGCATGTGCTCTGGCATTGCCAGTACCACATAGTATGGGTGCCAAATATAGACATAGGATACTAAAAGGCCTAGTAGCTCAAGAGGTGCACAAATGCGTGCATGTATACAGTAGCCAATTGGGCTGTGAGGTAGTTGAGTTGAATGTACAGTCAGATCACGTACATTGTTTGGTGAAGGTACCGCCGAAAGTATCCATATCAAAGCTAGTGGGTACGTTAAAAGGGAAGAGTGCGCTGAGGGTATTCAGTAAATTCCCCTATTTAAGGGAGAAGCCGTATTGGGGGAATCACTTTTGGGCTAAAGGCTACTGCGTAGATACAGTAGGGCTGGATGCTGAAAAAGTACGTAAGTACGTGAAGTACCAGGAAAGGCAAGAACAGAACCAACAGAGCTTGAAGTTTAAATAAATGATTGTAAATAGGGGGCAGCTTGCCAGCCTTCTTAGAAGGTGGATAATTTACTTCAATAAAGTGATATCGCCTATTCAACCATTTAACCATTTAACCATTTAACCATTTAACAATACAACCAACCCCCATTTCGTATCGAAGGATCCTATGCCATACCTCTATCCAGGCACAGTCGCCGCTGGCGATGTAAAAATTCAAGGATCGACGCTCTCCAAGACCTTGTTTATGGGCGTGACTAACCGTGGGCCCATAGGTTTCACCCCGGTCAGTAGTCAGGTCGATTATCAAAATCAGTTTGGCGGCATTCACGATTTCGGGGACGACCCCCACGGCGATATCCTTGGCCACTCGGTTAATGCCTTTTTCACAAATGGCGGCCGTTGCGCTGCTATCGTCCGGCTTGACAATGGCGCCTCCACGGCCGAAGGGGATTGGAAACACAGTGGCGAAACGGATGGCTTTCGATTCTTTGCCATTAATAGCGGCGCCTGGGGCAATCATATCACTGTCCAATTCACCCTGGTGGAAGGCAGTAACGAGCTATACGATTTAGAAGTCGGCAAACTGCTCAAGGGCGATTGGGTGGTGGAAGAAAGCTATGCTGATATCAGCCTTGATCCTGTGAGTTCAGCTTATCTCGCCACTCAGATCAATGAAAATTCCCTCCGCCTTCGCGTGACAACTCAAAGCAATGTCGATGCCACGCGTGTCAACGGGCTGGAAGGTGAAGGTACGGTAACGTTGCTGGGTGGCGATAATGGCAGTGCCTTGATCTCAGGCTCTAATCCGGCGGGCAATGATCCTGTTTGGGGATCTTACTCAGGGGTTTTTGATTTTTTACGCAACAGCGTTCAACTCGCGGGGGAGAGCCTTCAGCGGGAGGAAAGCCTTCAGCAAGATAGTGAAAGCTTCGATATCAATATTATTTGCCTGCCCGGACAATATTGGCCGGAGACGGGGGGCAACAGCATTATTGAAGCCGCCATCGCCCATGCCGAGCAAGTGCGCAATCGGATGGTGATCGTGGATCCCGAACCCCATGTGGAATTGCTTTCAAAATCGCAAGTCAACACCATGGCCTTGCCCAGTAGTAGCTATGGGGCATTTTACTACCCTTGGGTAGGGGTCAATAACCCTTATTACCACGCCGAAACCAACCCGGCCCTGCCCGCCACCTTATTGATCCCGCCCAGTGGTTTTGCCGCAGGCATCTGGGCCAAAACAAGCAGTCGGCGTGGTGTTTGGCAAGGGCCCGCCGGGCTGGAAAGTCAATTGCAAGGGGTGGTGAATTTGGCATACTCCCTTGACAATGACCAGCGGGATTTACTGAATGCCTTAGCGGTTAACACATTGAGCGGCTTTAAAAGCGCGACCCTTATTTGGGGTGCCCATACCCTGGCCTCTAACACGGAAGCCCAGTGGGCTCCTATTGCCGTGCGCCGCACCGCCATGTTAATCGAAGACAGCCTGTATAAAAGCATGCAGTGGCTGCTGTTTAGACCGAATAACGGCACACTCTGGTCCACAGTGCGAACGCAACTCGATGCCTTTATGGATCTTTTATTTAGATCTGGTGCCTTTAAAGGCAGCACAGCCAGGGAAGCCTATTTTGTGCGCTGTGGTCTTGGCGACACTATGACACAGGACAATGTGGCGCGCGGTGAAGTGATTGTGCAGCTCGGTTTTGCCGCCTTTAAGGCCGCCGAATTTGTCGGCGTGCACATGCAGGCATCGACGGCCAATAACATTGTGGCGGGCAGCGCCCTGGCACAGGCCCAAAGCATTGTTTTGAGTAACAGCAACATTGATGAAGGTACTGACACCACCGGTGGCGTGGTAATCGGTGAGCTTAGCGCCTTCGATTCAGGCACTGCCACGCCAGTAAGCTTTGCCATCGTGGGTGGCGCTGATCAAGGGAAATTTAGCCTCGCCGGCCCCAATAGCGATCAGCTGGTATTGGACGATGGCACCTTGGATTATGAAGCCCAGTTTCGTTATCACGTGATGCTGGAGATGACCGACGCACTGGCCCTCAGCAGCCAGCAAATTCTGAGCATTGAGATCAATAATTTACCGGAACCGGTGATAGACAGCTATACGGGAACGCCAGAGCTGGTAGCGCTTGGGGAAGATTTTACCCTAAGCTGGACCACATCCCACGCGGATACGGTGAGTATCGATAATGGTATCGGCTCCGTCCCGATAGATGGCTCTATTGTTGTGACAGCCACGGGAACAACCACCTATACTTTGACGGCCAGTGGTTTGAAACCCGACAGTGTGGCGAGTAGCCAGATAACCTTGCAACCGAGCCTTGTGCTCTGGCTGGATGCCAGTGTCGCAAGCACGGTGATTGATGTGCTTGGCTCCGTTACTCAGTGGAGCGATAACAGTGACCTGGCAGGTCATCTTATCCAGAACACCAGTGCCAACCAACCCACTACGGGCATCGCCTCAGAAAATGGCCTCAACCTGATCAGTTTTGATGGTGTGAATGATTATTTGGGTACAGATAGTCTTACCTTTGACCCCTCTAGTCCCCACACAATATTTTGTTTACTGAAAGCACCAAACTTAGGTTCCGATGTATCATTCTTATCATTTAATACCAGTGCAGGCGAGATTGCTGAGCAATTTATACTGAAAAGTTCACGTGAGATTAAAGTCGAGCACCAAGCCACGGGCGAACAGGAACTGGCTGACAGCAGCGGGTGGACAGATAATACCTTTACCCTATTGAGTATTTTTGCCGATGGTGCATCCATGCGTTTGTATATAAATGGCGCCTTGCAGAAAACGGTGGCGGTATCTTTAGCGGCAGCCGATGAGATTCGGGTGGGCGCGCGGGTGAAGAGTGGTAGTGAGGAGATGTTTTTTGAAGGCGATATCGGAGAAATTGCCATCTATAACCGGGAATTGACAGAAACCGAGCGGCTGTTGCAAGAAGGACTATTATTCAGCAAGTGGGGTATTGTGCCTTGATTTTACCCGGTGGTTGGATTGATCCGCAGGGTAGCATCCAGCGTAACTTTACCTTTAATCCCATCAATGGTGAACTGGAGCTTATTATTGCCCAGGCGGGTGGCGATCATAAAGCCCTTGCCCATCAAGTGACCGAGATATTGCAAGCCGCTTTGGCCAGTTTGGGGGGTAGCCCACCCAGTTGGGAAGTGTTACAGAGTTTGTGTATCGCTGACCGACAATTTTTAATGCTGCAACTGGCCATTCGATTTGCTGTTTATCAGCGCTGGTATACGGCGCAGTGCCGCCAGTGCAAAGCATCCTTTGACTATGTTGTGGAATACGCCCAACTGCCCATGCAGGCGGCGGACCAGAGTTATCCTTACGCCCATGCACAGATTTCCCTGGGGGAATGTAAATTGCGGCTACCCAATGGCTGGGATCAGGCACACTTGGCGGGCATGGATGATCTTGAAGAAGCTATTCGCTATCTTGCCCAAGCCTGCATTATGGAAATTGATGGGCAAGATAATTTTGCCCCCAGTAAATTGCAGGAATTGACAAAAGAAGATGTTGCTATTATTGACGAGGTCTTAGATCAAGTCGCACCGCAGTTTGCCCATGAGATCGCCACCCAATGTCCGCAATGCAGTTACCAACAAATGATACTGTTAGATTTTTACCAAGGCTTCAGTCAGACTCAGCAAGAGGTTTATGCGGAAGTGTTGCAATTGGCCATAACATGTCATTGGCGCGAGCGCGATATATTGGCGATGCCTCGGGAGCGCAGGAGACGGTATTTGAAGGTTGAAATTTGAAAATGGAGATTTGAAATTGGAAAATGGAAAATGGAAATTTGGGTGGCGGTCGAAATAAATTTATTATAACCCGTAGCCTGGATGCAGCGTAGCGTAATCCGGGAATCCAGGATTGACGCTCTTCATCCTCCAAATCGCTCATCAAATCCAACACATCAATGGATGACTTTGGTAGTTGATTATTTTTTATTTGTTTCTGGATCCACGAATCCCGGAATCCGCTACGCTCCTTCCAGGCTACCGACTTATTTCCATTTTCCATTTTCCATTTTCCAATTTCCCCACCCCACCCACCAACAGGAGTAACTATCATGCCTACTTATAACCATCCCGGCGTTTATATCGAAGAACTCGCCAGTGGGTCTCGACCCATTGCCTCGGTGAGTTCCGCCATAGCTATTTTTATTGGCACCACAGCTAACAGCGGCGCCACTGAGGGAGAGCCCACATTTATTACCAAATATGAAGATTATGAAGATCAATTTGGTGGTATTGGCACCACGGGTGACTTTCCCACTGGAGACGCCATGGGACATTCCGTATTAGCCTACTTTCTCAATGGCGGCAGTAAAGCCTATATCGCACATTTAAACAGCACCACCCTGAGCGATTATCAAGACGTGTTTAAGCGGATGCTAAAAATTCGCGAGATTACGATTCTCTGCCTGCCGGCTCAATATCTGCCTGGCGATGGTTCCGGTAATACCATTGTTGATGATGCTATCGCCCATTGTGAAAAAATGCAAAATCGCATGCTTATTGTCGATATTGAACCCGGTGTTGAAATGCAATCTGCGGCAGATGTCACCACACTGAGCTTGCCCACGTCTACCTATGGCGCGACCTATTATCCCTGGGTGGAGGTCAGCAACCCCCACTATAACGCTGAGACAAACCCTGGAGTGCCGAGTAGCGTGTTTGTTCCCCCCAGTGGTTTTGCCGCGGGGACCTGGGCGAAGACCGATAGCAAACGGGGTATATGGAAGGCCCCGGCGGGTATCCAAACGAGTTTGTTGGGCATTGCCGGATTGCAATATACTGCAGGAAACGACGAGCAGGACTTTTTAAATCCAGCCGGCGTCAACGCCCTGCGCAGCCTATCCAACTATGGCACAGTGGTTTGGGGTACGCGAACCCTGTCCACCAATGCCGATCCAGAATGGCGTTATATCCCCGTGCGCCGCACCGCCATGTTTATTGAAGAAAGTCTTTACAACGGCATTCAATGGGCCGTGTTTGAAGGCAACAACCACGTACTCTGGTCTTCATTGCGAGCAAATATCGAAGCCTTTATGAACCGCCTATTCCGTGCCGGCGCCTTTCAAGGGGAATCCACCAGCGATGCTTATTTTGTACGCTGTGGTTTGGGTGACACCATGACACAGACCGATATTGACAAGGGTCAAGTCATTGTCCTCGTCGGTTTCGCTCCCTTAAAACCTGCGGAGTTCGTTATTCTTCGTCTGCAACAGAAGGTGGGGAGTTAGGGTTGGAAATTAGGGCTGGAAATTAGAAATTGGAAATTGGGGTAGAAAGTTTATCTCCAGATTTCGGGTTTCCATTTTCATTTTTCATTTTTCATTTTTCAGAGGAAACCATCATGCCAGCACCACAATTTTCCGTAAATTCTTATCGCTTTGATCCCTACCGAACCTTCAAATTCCAGCTTTTAATCGATGGTCAAGTTGTGGCCGGAGTCAGCAAGGTCAGTGGCCTTAAAACCACCGTTGAAGTCGTCGATTGGCGCTCGGCGGGCGATCAAAGTCACAAACGTAAACTCGTGGGGGGAGCCACTTACGACCCCATTACCCTAGAGCAGGGGCTAAGCCACGATGCTATTTTTCAGGATTGGATCAACTTAGTGAACCATATTGATGGCGACGCCTCAATGTCGCTACTTAATTTCCGTAAAGACATTGTGATCAATTTATTAAATCTGCAAGGTGTTCCCGCAATGTCCTATAAAGTGTTTCGTGCCTGGCCTTCGGAATTCCAGGCATTGCCCGATCTCGACGCCGGAAATACCAACACCGTTGGTATTCAAACCCTTAAACTAGAGATCGAAGGTTGGCGTATTGATGACTCAGTCACCGAGCCAGCTGAAACGTAATGGGAGAAGGGGTGGGAAATTGAAATTGGAAATTAGGGGACAGTAACTGGAAATTCGTCCCTAATGACCAAAATTCCAGTTCTGATCTTTATTTCCATTTCCAGTCTTCTCTTCATTTCCATTTTCCATTTTCCATTTTCTAATTTCAACCCTCAACCCTCAACCCTCAACCCTCAACCCTCAACCCTCAACCCTCAACCCTCAACCCTCAACCCTCAACCCTCAACCCTCAACCCTCAACCCTCAACCCTCAACCCTCAAAGGAGCATACTATCATGCCTGCTTATCTTCACCCCGGTGTTTATATAGAAGAAACACCCAGCGGCGCCAACGTGATTGCATCAGTGAGTTCATCCACTGCGCTATTTGTTGGTGCTATCACTAAAGGTTCCATTGGCGAAGCCACACTGATTACGCAATGGGAAAATTATCAAGACCAATTCGGTGGCATCCTGGATACCGATACAGCAGTCCAAGGTGACGCCATGGGGCATTCCGTCTCGGCCTTTTTCCAAAATGGCGGAAGCAAAGCCTATATTGTCCGTTTAGCAAATACTGGATTTCTCACAGCAACAGGGGATGAACAACTGGCCTCTGCCATTGTCGGGAGCGCGTTTACCTTCAATGCCCTCAATGCCGGTGTTTGGGGTGATGCATTGCGGGTTCAGATAAGCGAGGCGAGTGGGGTTTATAGCCTTGATATCGGCACCGGCGATGGCGCCGATTTTGTTTCATTGGAAAGCTATAGCGATATCAACGTAGACGATGAAGCGGATGCTAAATTTCTGCTCAATCAAATCAATGGTATTTCATCCCTGGTTACCGTGAGTTTGGATACGGAGATACCGACACCCCATGCATTGCCAACGAGTGGAACAACAACGGTGACCTTGGCCGGCGGTGATGACGGAGCGGCCATTGTTTCCGGTACGGAGCCGGCAGGATCTGAGCCAGAATTGACAAGCTATGCCGATGTCTTCAGTGCAGCACTGAAACTGCGTGACATCAGCATTATCTGCCTGCCCGGTCAGTTTTGGAACGGTAGCAATAGTATTGTCAGCGCTGCCATTGCCCACTGCGAAGCGATTAAAAACCGCATGCTCATTATTGATTTGACATCGACGACCGAACTGGATGATGCAGCCGATGTCACCGCCTTAAGTTTACCGACCCAAACCTATGTGGCCACCTATTATCCCTGGGTTGTGGCCAGTAATCCTTATTATAACGCCGAAACCAACCCCACGGTGCCGAGTACCGTGTTAGTACCCCCCTGTGGTTATGCGGCAGGCATGTGGGCCAAAGTCGATAGCAAGCGCGGTATCTGGAAGGCACCGGCAGGAGTTGGCACGGGCTTACTGGGTGTGGCCGGTTTGGAATATACGGTGAGTGATGACGAGCAGGATTTCTTAAATCCGGCTGGTGTCAATGCCCTGCGCAACTTGCCGGGTTATGGATCGGTGATCTGGGGTGCCAGAACACTATCCACCAATGTCGAACCGGAATGGCGTTATATTCCCGTGCGTCGCACCGCCTTATTTATTGAAGAAAGCCTTTATAACGGCATTCAATGGGCCGTGTTTGAAGGCAACAACCACGTACTCTGGTCTTCATTGCGGGCCAGCGTCGAGGCGTTTATGAATGGCTTATTCCGCGCCGGCGCCTTTCAAGGGGAATCCACCAGCGATGCGTATTTTGTGCGCTGTGGTTTGGGCGACACCATGACACAGACCGATATTGACAACGGTCAAGTCATTGTCCTCGTCGGTTTCGCTCCCTTAAAACCTGCGGAGTTCGTTATTCTTCGTCTGCAACAGAAGGTGGGGAATTAGGGCTGGAAATTAGAAATTGGAAATTGGGGTAGAAAGTTTATCTCCAATTTTCCATTTTCCATTTTCCATTTTCAACTTTCATTTTTCATTTTTCATTTTTCAAAGGAGGCACTACCATGCCAGCACCACAATTTTCCGTAAATGCTTATCGTTTCGATCCCTACCGGACCTTTAAATTTCAAGTTGTCATCGATAACGTGGTTGTAGCCGGAATGAATAAAGCCACCGGTCTTAAAACCACTATGGAAGCGGTGGATTGGCGTTCGTCAATCGACCAAAGCTATAAGCGCAAGTTAATCGGTGGCGCCACCTACGATGCCATAACCCTGGATCAAGGCTTAAGTCATGATCCCATTTTTCAGGACTGGATAAATCTGGTGAATAATATCGACGGCGATGCTAGCATGTCTCTGACCAGCTTCCGTAAAGATATTGTGATTAACCTCCTCAATCTACAAGGTGCTCCGGTCCTTTCCTACAAGGTATTTCGCGCTTGGCCTTCAGAGTTTCAGGCAATGCCTGATCTGGATGCCGGCAATACCAATACGGTGGGTATCCAAATGCTTAAATTGGAAAACGAAGGTTGGAGAATTGATGATTCTGTCACAGAACCGACGGAAAGTTAATCTTGTCAAACTTTTCCTAACTTTACTAAACAGTGCTTCAAAGGCTAAACCATGAACTTTCTGCACAGCGTAGTGGTCGATAGTTGGCCGCGCCATCAATTCCATAACGCGCAAGCCCATGCCGCAGCGCAAGTTACAACACAAGTTGCGGCACCCGATCAGGGTTTGGGGCAAGCTCTCACTGGGATGTTGAGCCCTCAGCGTGAAGATAAGAGCCTTCAAGCTAGGGAAGATAACCCGCGCCTAAGCCACGCACAAGCCATGTCTACGTCTGAAAGTGATATGTCTTTAGCCTCTGAAGCCATAAAGCCCCTGGTATCTGATACGGCAAGCACCCCAGTGGTACAAGCCAAAATGTTACCCACATTTGAGGGAAAGGTCTCTTCGGATTCTGACCCTAATAAAGTGAATGTAGCGCCAGCATACTATCCTGATGAAAAAAATAAGGACGAAAAAAGCGCAGCCTATACCCATGATTCAAACCCTGTTCCTGCGCCAGTATTTGAAAGTAATAGTTCTTTAGCTCCTGAGGCCATAGAGTCTGTTACCGCGGAGGCTAAAATTGTCTCAGTACCGCAAAGCGAAACGCCACTGGGTTTTGGCAGCACAGTCGCTTTGGCATCTGAAGTGAAAACAGAGCCTTTAACTAGTAAAGAACAATATAAGCCCGAAAATCTTAAGGCAACAAGACCTCGCTCAGCAGCACCTTATAGTGGTGAGAGTGGCAAGGAAAGCCGCCGTGAGGAAAGCGCAATCTATCCACATCCTTCAAACCCCCTGCTTGCGCCTGAAAGTGATAGTCCTTTAGCCCCAGAGAGCATGGGGTCTGTTATGACAGAGGCTAAAACGGCCTTCGTGCCGCACAGCGAAAGACCACTGGCCGTTAAGGGCAAAGTGTCTTCGGCATCTGAAGTTGAAATAGAGCCTTCAGCGGGTAAAGAGTCCGATCTGGATGATCAAAGGTCTACTGATAAAGCATTAAAGAGACCTTTTTTAAAAGCGCTAAAAGCATTCCTAAATAAGAAGATAGACCCTGATCTAAAGAACCCTGGATCTACTTTGCTTGAAAATCCACCGCCGGCCAAAGGTTCTGTATCAGCTGAAGGTTTTGCTAATCAATCCATAAGCAGAAAGCCTTTAGCCGGGAAAGAGCCCTCAGCAAGTAGAGAGCCCTTAGCAAGTAGAGAGCCCTCAGCAAGTAAAGAGCCTTCAGCAAGTAGAGAGTCCTCAGCAAGTAAAGAGCCCTCAGCAAGTAGAGAGCCCTCAGCAAGTAGAGAGCCCTTAGCAAGTAGAGAGCCCTCAGCAAGTAGAGAGCCCTCAGCAAGTAGAGAGCCCTCAGCAAGTAGAGAGCCTTCAGCAAGTAAAGAGCCCTCAGCGAATAGAAAGAATAGCCTCTTGGATCTTAAGACCACAAGACCCATGTCGGCAGCGCCACGCCAAAACAATAAGCAAGAATTTTCAGAGGGTCAAAGCAAGATAAAAAACGCTATAAAGAAGCCCCTATCACGGGTTTCAAAGCGGGCCGATAGAACTTCAGGTAAGAGAGCTTCAAGCAAACTCGAAAGCGTTTTCGATAGGCGAAGAGAAGCGTATCAAACTAAGCCACAGAAGACACTGGGATCACCCCTATTATCTAATCCGCAAACTAGTACCCCCGTCAATAAAAAAGGTGAAAAAAAAGCCGGGGGAACACAGGGTAAAAATGGAGAGGCATTCTTAGGGGAATTTCAAGGGAAACAAGGCAATAAGTCCTCAGTGCCAGAAGGTAAAAACATAAACCGGCCAAAGAAACACCTTCGCCCCCATGAAAAGATAGATCAAAATATACAACTAGCTAATGAAATACGGAATCGGAATATAGAGGCATTCTTATCGACATTTCAAGGGGAGCAGCGTGATACGATTAATCAAACAAAGAGCGGCAGTAAGCCCAAACCCGGCGCGAGTCAAAATGTCTCTTGGCATCCAGGATGTAAAAGACCTGCAGTGGATAAATTTACAAAAATGCACCTGCAAAATAAAAACACTAGGGACTCTTTAGTTGGAACAACGAATCAACCGGCACTGATTCCTGGTCAAATGGCATCAAGGGTTGAGGGAATTAGAGACAGAGCGCAGGGTCTTGTGTCTAAACCTAAGTTGGGGCAGAATCAGCAGGGACGGAATACAAATGATGGATTTCCCCCCTCTGAAAGTGCCTTGGCATCTGGTGTTGAAAATTTTTCATCCTCCCAGACTAAAGACGTATTACCTTCTCAGACTGGAAACTCCTTACCTTTCAGGACTGAAAGCGCCTTGCCCTTAAAAAATGCTAGAGGCTCCCTGCCATTAAATGCTGAAGGCTCTTTGCCATTAAATACCCAAGGCTCTTTACCCGCTAAAGGCTCTGAGCAGCCAAAGGTGCATATTGCATGTGTTGATGTATTGATACAAGCGAGGGAAAAGGCACCATCATCTCCAACATCAGCAAGTGGATTTAGTGATGTTGTTAATAGATCTTATTTAAGGGGGATTTGAAAATAGAAAATGGAAATGGAAATTTGAAATTGAAGTATTCACGTTTTTTGATAGACATAAAAAGTAACTATTCAGGTGGTTAGTCGGGATCGAAATCGCTATCGGGATCGGATTTTGCTTGCCCGTAAGGTTTAGCCTCTTCTTGAACACCAGTCTATGCAGAGACGATATAAGTCTAATTTTTCATTTCCTAGCGCCATTTGTTCGATCCCGATAGCGATTATCAAGCCTATCTACCTGAATAGTTACCGTAAAAATTCCTTAATTCTATTCAATATTTTTAATTTTCCCTCTATGATTTGTTTGTAGGGGTCAATCTTTAGGCGGGTTTTTTTGTAAATATGACATTGCTCCACCCTGATCGTAAGCCGGATTCATTCAATCTACAACTCCAAATTTCAAATTTCCATTTTCAATTTTCCCTCAACGGAGATACACAAACATGGCACTCGAAACAACCTCTCTATCAAGAGTGTGCAAAGCATTTTCCGAGCATCTTGAAAATCAGATAGTGGCAACCAATGCGGAAAACAGTGAAAATATTAAGATTGTAATTGGCAGCCCCACGGATGCAGAAGCCGATCATGATCCCACCAACGATAATCATTTGGTCAATGTATTTTTTTATCATTTTGACGATTCAGGCTTTGATGCACAATCAAACCCCAATGAGACCACACAAATACGCGTGCGTTGTTTGATATCCCCCTTTAGCAATGCGACGGATACGCCCCTCGTCAGTCCGGGCGAAAATGATCTGCGTTTATTGGGGGATATTATCCGTATTTTCCACGAAAATCCGGTTTGGTTTTACGAGAGTCTGGATCCCGAGGAAAAGGTCCATGTGGAGGTGGTTCCCTGTTCCTTGAAAATAGAGGAAGTGAGTCAAATATGGAGTGTTCAGCAGAGCACAAGCTATCGTCCTTCGGTGTGTTATGAATTGGCATTAGTGCCAGTAAATCCCAATCAATTACAGCAACAAAGCCCTCTGGCCAGCGATTTATTCCTCGGCGATCAAGGTCCCTCTGCAAACGTAGAAAAGGCAGAAGATAATCTAGAAGATGACTGGCAGCCGAACATTGCCTTTGTGATCGATTTACACGATGGCCTGGGTCAGCAAGTACTGCATACACTCACCCTGGAAACCGACGTAAATAACATCGTTACCGCAATCAATGGTCAAAATACCTTGGGCAATCAAAGTTTGTCAGATTTTGATCCCCTGATCTGGGTGGCGGGCGCCAACCTTTTCACGAGTTCAAATTTAGATGTTACGATTAATATCAATTATTTAAATAGCGCTTTTCGCTGGCAAACCCATGAAAATCAGCTTATCGCCAGCGCCAGCAGCTTAGAGATCGACCCCGAAGAAGTTGCCAGTGCCGTCAGCATCCCCATTGATATACCCACGGAAACTTTTGTCAACGGTTCACAGGTATTGTTGACGGCTGAACGCACCTATAGCCGACTGTCAGATGGGGCGCAAATTACCGTGTGTAGTAATGTGTTGTTGATTGATGTGGTTTGAAAATGGAAAATGGAAAATGGAAATTGGAAATTGGGTAGATGAATTGATGAATCTGTTGGTTCCCTGGAATGGGGAGATAAACGAATAGAAATATTTACAGATAAGAAATTGAAAATTTTATAAGGGCTTTAATGTAATACAACGCTAGAAAGTCGAACCCTCAAATTTCCAGTTTCCATCCCCACTCCGAATTATCCGGGTGGAAGCTCGATATAGTAGACGTGAAGCAAAGAACTATGAGTGACGAACCCCAAATTTCAAATTTCAAATTTCCAGTTCCCATCCCCAAGTCATTGGAATGGGAACGCCTAGAACTACTCTGCCAATATTTAGGGCAGCAGCGCCAAGGCAAAAATATTGACGAGGAACAAGTCAATAAATTGGCAAAGATACAGGCTGAGGTGCAGCAAGCCAGACAACAAGCCGATGGGTTTTGGGGGCCATTGGCCCCTATGGATTTACCGCCTTTAGCCTATGATGTGCTGGCCTGCGCCGTGGCCCCCATATTGGCGCCACAGATTGGTTGGTTATTCCAAAACTTGCAGATGGGTAATCCACCACAACCCTATCCCAGTCAGGCCTTAATACATCAACTGTTGATGCTGGACCCGCAAAAAGGTGTCGAGCTTTATCAATTATTGGAAGATGGGGCCATTTTACAAGAACAAGATTTGATCGAAACCCGTGCAACGGATCCTTATCATATCTTGCGTCCAACGATCTATTTAATCAATATTTTGCGGGGCTGTCCGGACAACACTCCCACACCACCCGGCAGTCATCGCGTGAAACAAAACGCAAGCTGGGAAGACTTGATACTACCCAGTGAATCCCTGACGATGTTGCAGGAATATTTATTCTGGATCCACCATCGAGAAAAGGTTGTCAAGCAATGGCAAGGCAGGGCGGTGGGCGGTCCCGTGGCCTTATTTGCCGGTTCCTCGGGTACCGGAAAAACCTTTGCTGCCACTGTGCTGGCCAAGGACCTGGGCTGGCCTCTCTACCGCGTCGATCTGGGCTCCTTAGTGAGCAAATATATTGGCGAAACCGAAGAAAATCTCAATCGTTTATTTAACGCAGCCCATAACAAAAACGTGGTTTTACAATTTGACGAAGCCGACAGCCTATTTGGCAAGCGCGGCGAAATCAAAGACGCCCGTGATCGCTACGCCAATATGGCCGTCAGCCATTTGTTGACACGCATTGAATCCCACCAGGGACCGGTGATACTGACCACCAACTTACGCGACCAAATGGATGCCGCTTTTATTCGGCGTTTTCAAGTCGTGATTAATTTCCCACGACCGGATGCTACAGCCAGGTCTGCATTATGGCGTACCTTATTGCCCAGTAAAGCGCCACTGGCAAGTGATATTGATTTTGCCGAACTGGGAAAGGCCATTAACTTGACCGGCGGTAGGATTGGCAATGCGGCTCTACATGCCGCCTATTTGGCCGCAGGAAGTTGTGGGTCGATTGGCTTAAAGGAGATAGCCATTGCCGTCTGGCGAGAATTTGGTAAAGACAATTACCAACAATCTCTTAGTAATATGGGATTTTTGGGGGATTATTTGCCGCGGGAGTGTTGGCAGGGTTGAAATTTGAAAATGGAAAATGGAAATTTGGGGGTTCGACTTTCTAGCGTTGTACTACATTAAAGCCCTTATAAAATTTTCAATTTCTTATCTGTAAATATTTCTATTCGTTTATCTCCCTATTCCAGGGAACCAACAGATTCATCAATTCATCTACCCATTTTCAAATTTCAAATATAAACTAGAGCTTGCTTTATGATTAATATTGATAAATTGCGTTTACAACTGCCTGAGTCCTTGGCGGATAGAGGGTTTCAAATTGGCCAGTGGGTTGATCGTTATCTCACCACCTATCTTGGCCAAACAGGTCTGTATGAAGATCAAAATCTGGAACAACTCACCCTGGATCCCATGGAAATTGACGATGATGAAACGGAACAACAGATTGGCGAACAGATTGCCATGCAATTGGCAGAGAAATTGAAATTTGAAACTCGGAATAGAGTATTGAATGAAATGAGTCTATAGATTGGTTTAAGGATTTTTTAACTATAACCTGAAACCTCGGATTCAGGTATAACTAGTGCCTATCTCCAAATTTCCAATTTCCAATTTCCAATTTCAAGGACACCCCCCCATGGCAATCAAATTTACCAAAGGTATTTTGGTGGAATACACCCTATCCATTCCTCCCTTAATACTACAATTTGAGTTTAATCCTGAAAATATCAGCTATTCTCGTAGCGTCAATATTCCCAAGCCAGACCCCTATGTCTCCAGACTGGGTTTTTGTTCGCCACAAGAGGCCTCGCGTGTGAGTCAAGGCGCCATCGCGCAAAAGGAGAAAATGACGGTAAAGGTTTTACTGGATGCCACCGACCGCATGAATAACGATGACTTTTTCGCCAGAACCCTGGGCGTGCAACCGGAGATAGATACGGCACGTTTAATGGTAGAACCCAAAGTTCAAGGGCCTGGCGGGGTGCAAGTACTCGCTTCACTGGCCGCCCTGGCACCCAGGGCCATCGATAAGAAAAGAAATGTATCGGTATACTTATTTTTATGGGGCCTTAATGTTTGGCCCGTTTTTGTCACCAATGTGAATGTGGAGGAAACCCATCATTTTTCTAATTTGGTGCCCTACCGGGCCAAGCTGGATTTAAGTTTAGAAGTGATAGAAAACAACGCCTTTTATCAAGCCGGCGATGTCCGTCGTATTCTATCAAGCGTCATCAATTTAACCAATGTTGATGTGCTGTCCGTATTAGCCAGCCTGGCGACCGCCACAACGGGAGGACTGCTGTAATGCTCAACAATGCTTCCCGCTACGGGACATTTACATTATTTACCCCGGAAGACGCGAGTGAAGAGAGCGCGGCAGAGGGTTTTCTCGGTATTAGAGCACGCACCATCATCTCGGCCAGTGGCATCCTCGAACACCCCTTACAAGAGGGAGAACGGCTCGATCAATTGGCGGAGTATTATTATGGCAATGCCCAGCTGTGGTGGCGTATTGTCGATGCCAATCCGGAATTTTTCCATGGCGACGATTTGATTGGCAAGGACAGAGCAGGTCTCACCGTATTAATTCCACAAGGGGAAGAATAGTATGCCGTGCGTTTTTAGCAGCAGCTTTCGCGACCCTGCCGAATGTATTATTGAAGTGAATTCCCTGGAAATTACCGACCTCTATCCCTCGATTGAAAGTGTCACGGTACAAGCCAGTCGAACACAAGCCATTACGGCTTCCCTCGTCCTGCGGGCTTATCGCGATGAAAAGGGCAGTTGGAGTGTGCAGGATACGGAGACCTTTTTGCCCTGGATACCCATTACCATTAAGGCGGCCTTCGGCACCCGCACACAGGAAACTGTCTTTGCGGGTTATATTCGCGATGTGCAGGCCAGCTATCCCAACGATATGGGTGAAACCAGGGTCACGGTAAATTGCCAGGACGCTTCCCTGGCCTTGAACCGTGAGCATATTCAAAAAGTCTGGGGTACCGAGCTGGTTAAAACAACAGATACCCTTATTTTACAGGAGATTTTATCGTCTTACAGCTTAAAGCCAGAGATAGGCAATGGCGCGGGGCTGAGTGATTTGCTGCTTTATCAGAATGGTACGGATATTTCATTTTTACGCCGCCGCGCCGAAGCCAATGCCTACGAATTGATTTTTTACGATACGGGTGTTTATTTTGGCCCCAAGCGTTTTACCGCCACGGCCCAGGAAACCATACTGGTCTATGCCGGTTATGATACCCATGTGAGTGATTGCAAAATTACCTATGACGGCCATAAGCCGGATGCGATTCAATTTACCATTGCCCTGCCACAGGGGGAAGGCCTTATTGATAAGGTCGTTAAATCCAAACTCACGACACTGGGTAAAACATCCACCACGGCGGGCGCCTTGGGGTTAAGTGATTTTGTCTGGCGTCTCAAAGGCCAGGAGTTTTCTACCGAAAAGGAGATGGAAGCCCTGGCCCTGCAAAAGGCAGAGGATGCTTCCCTGAAGCTGCGTGCGGAGGGTAAGTTAAATGGGACGAATTATGGCCACGTACTGCAAATAGGCCTTCCCGTAGAACTCGATGGCGTGGGCAGTGTTTATAGCGGTACTTATTATGTGGATGAAGTGAATCATAGTTTTACACATAGTGGGTATTTTCAGGATTTTGTATTGTTGCGTAATGCTTATGGGAGGAGTTAGGGTGAAAATGGAAAGTTGAAAGTTGAAAGTTGAAAATGGAAATTGGGCTTTGAAGTTGGTTATATGGTTATATGGTTTGACGATTTGTGAGTCTTCAACGTAAAGTAAGGAGCAGGAGGGATGGAACAAAACAGTGTATTACACAGAGATCATCCTGCAATATCCTGTCTAAATAGTGTTTCCGCTTATCCGGGTTGGAAACTAGAACTCGCATTCGTCCAATGCACTAGCCCCAACTTTCAACTTTCCAATTTCAACTTTCCAATTTCAAATTTCCAATTTCAAATTTCAAATTTTTATGGAATAAATAAACAATGAAAAAACTCGTGACCGATTTGGCCAAGCAGGCTGAGCGTAAATATTATGGAAAATATCTTGGTTTTGTTAAGGATAATCAAGATCCAGAGAAAAGGGGGCGTTTAAAATTACAAATACCGTCGGTGTTTGGCACGCAAATCACAGAATGGGCTCTGCCCTGCCTGCCCTTTGGTGGCCAAACCCAAGACGGCAGCGATACCCCCTACGGATTTTTTATGATCCCTCAGGTGGGCTCTCAGGTGTGGGCCGAATTTGCTGAAGGGGAATTATTCTGCCCCATTTGGGTCGGTGTGTTTTGGCAACAAGGCGCCGATGTGCCTGTAGAGGCCGCATTGGCAGAACCCACCACACGCATGCTAAAAACGCCCAGTGGCCATGTTTTGCAATTCGATGACAAATCCGGTGCGGAAAAAATTACCCTGAAAACACCCGCTGACAATGCCTTGACCCTCAATGATGCCGAAAAAACCGTCACCCTCTTGGACAGCAATGGCAATTGCCTGGTAATGAATGACAAAGGCATGGAACTTAAAGGAAAAGAACTGGTTTTGGATTTTGATAATATTACAATTAAAGACGGTAAGGTTACGGTAACAGCCAGTGGCGGAGCGACGTTTGAAACCAGTAGTTTTGAGGTGAAGTAGGGGGAGGTGGGAAATTGAAATTTGAAATTAGGAGAAGGGTCCGGTTAATCTGTTAGTTTGGTGTTTAGCCTGAGGAATATTTATTATAAAAGCTTGCTTAAACCTGAATCCGAGGCTTCATGACGGCACATAGCGCAGGTCCTTGATTCCACAGCGGTTTCAAAAATTCCCGCTTAACCTATGGGCAAAGCTAAGATAAGTGAATTCCACTGTGAAACCAATGCCATACACTCTGTATCCGCCCTGAAACCTCGGATTCAGGTTAAAGGTAGACATTTTTTACCTCTGAAACGATTTAATAAACCCATGGCCTAATTTCACCCAACACACTATCCAAATTTCTATTTTCCATTTTCACGAGACAAACCATGACCAAACCCATCGCAGTATCAGGCAACGTTATCGCCACACCCGGCACCACCCCCTTTTCGCCCGCTGATTCGGGGGCCTGGGTAGCGCAGCCTGTACAGGAAATTCCCTATCCAAAACTCAAAATTGGCGGCAAAAATGCTTTGCAAAAAGTTATTTGCGTCTTTCAATTTGCCGGTGTGCAATCCGCCTCTGGCGCCCCTGTATCGGGTGTGGAAACGGTCATTTTGGAACCCCAAAAGACTGCCGTTAAACACAGTGGGCAAACGATGTTGCTGGATGGCGATAAAAAAGACGGGCAATACGGCAATAAACTCCAAGCTATCGCCTTCGGAAAAATGAAAACCTCGTAGGGGATCTATTATGAGTACAACATTAAGCGACCCGCCCTATATGGCATTTCCCTTTTCCATTGGCACCAAGGGCGCCGAGGAATACGGCCGCAAAGATCATATTCACGACCTAATTGAACAAATCCTTTTTACCGCACCTGGCGAGCGGGTATTTCGCTCAGATTTTGGTGTGGGTTTGCGCAATTTACTGTTTGAACCCAATGGTCAAATATTGTGGGAAGTGGTAAAAAAACGTATTCAATTTACCTTGGCCGAAATCCTGGTGGGCGAAGTCGACCCACAAACCATTGAGATCCAGGCCGGCGGCAATGCGGAACAGTTGGAAATTATCGTATCCTATGCCTTAACCCGCATTGGGGTTAACGAAAGTCAGTCGTTTTTTTTGGGGATTTGAAATTGGAAATGGAAAATTGAAATTGGAAATTTGGAGTTCATTTTTCTAGCTTTGTATTACATTAAAGCCCCTATAAAATTTTCAATTTCTTATTTATAAATATTTTTATTCGTTTATGGGTACCTCTAAAAATAGTGATCGCCTAAAGCGTCTCCAAAAGTAGGCGCTTTTAGGCGAAGTGAATTTTTAGAGGTGCCCTTATTTCCTTATTCCAGGGAACCAATAGATTCATCAAACAATCTACCCAAATTTCCAATTTCCAATTTCCATTTCCAATTTTCTAACCGGACCTCACCATGGCACAGACCCCCCAACCAACCTTAAGCTTTGACGCCACACAAGACCCCTGTGGACAGCGCCGCTTAGTATTACCCCAAGCCCTGCCCCCAGTGGGCAATGACTTTGATTGGCAACTTCGCGACTACAACAGCTTTCGCGATTTTATGCTGGAAGAACTGGCGGCGCGCTTCCCCGAACGACAACGCTGGACCTCCGCAGATATGGAGATGGTCATTGTCGAACTACTGGCAACGGAATTGGATAAGCTCTCGGATATGTTGGACCGCATCGATGCCGATGCTTATCTAGAAACGGCCAGACGCCCCGATTCCCTGCGACGGCTTTTGTTTTCCGTGGGATACGATGTCGTAAAACAAACACAGCGGGAAGGCTTGATAGAAGAACAAGCCACCGAAGAAGAAGACAATGCCACACTGACGCGCTTTTGGTATGAAAACCCCAGTTTTATGGAAAGGGCGCGTATCGAAGGGCCTTGGCAAACCCAGGAACAGGAACGCATTGTTACCGTGGCGGACTACGAGGAATTTTTGCTTCGACATCCCCTGATTGTACAGTCCCAAGTCAATAGTCGATTTGAGGGCTCCTGGTACATTATCTCCGCCACCACACAATTACAAAATCAGCTGTGCCTGGATGAGACGGCGGATTATAGCGGCTTATTGGGGGAAAATATTGAAGATCTCCATAAACAAATTGGCTTGCCCTTCGTGGAATTGGACGAGCAACCCACGCCGCGCTCGGTATTAAATGTGTATATTGACTACTATCGCATGGCTGGCCAAGAGGTGCTTTTAGAAGACGTTCACTATGTGCCCATCATATTGGAAATTAACATCCAAGTGGCGCCAAACTACTTTGCCTCCCAGGTAAAAACTGATGCCGAGGATGTTTTGTCAACGCAATCGGGCAAGCTCTTCGAAGCGGGGAAACTGGGCATAGGCGAATCGTTATTTGTCGGCGATGTATTCGCCCAGTTGCAACAAGTCAATGGTGTTGAATCAGTGACCATTGATCAATTTAAACGCCTGGGCCGGGATCTTTCTATTGAAACCAGTTCGGAAAAAATTGTCGCCAATGATGTGGAAGTGATTATCAATGATGCGGACGCTTTGCTGATTAACACCACGGGAGGACGTCAACTATGAGCGATGACCTAAGCCGCTGGAATTGGGATGGACTGGAGCATTTTGACTATATCGACGGCAATGCCAGCACCTATTTAGAAACCCTGCGTGAAGACCTGGCCGCGCGCTTTCCCCAGTGGCAAGCCATACAGTGGGAAGATGACCAGGAGACGGATAATACCGAGCGCCTGCTGGCACAATATAATGACGCGCGTCGCGACTGGGCCTGGGAGATTTGCCGCAGCTTTGCCCGCGCCTGCCATGTGCTCACCGAGCACATCGACACCTACGCCAATGAAAGCTATGTGAGAACCGCCACCCAATGGGATAGTCTACGAAAAATAGCCGCTCTGGTGGACGCCTACCCGACCCCACCGGCCTCGGCCTCGACACGCTTGGTTATTGACGCCCTGGAAGAGGGTTCCTTAAGCAAGGGTTTTCAAGTTGGCATCGTGCCAGAGGCGGGAGAGAACACGGTTATTTTTGAAACCCTGGTGGATATCGACCTGGATCCTGATTTAAATCAACTCTACCCGCAAGACTATCTGCACAACACTGCCCTGCTCTCTGGCGATACCGTGGAACTGGAAGGCGAGATCAGCAATTTACAGCTGGGACAGCCCCTGGTCTTTGAGGACGAAACGGCGACTTATCCACCCGAAGCCTATTTGATTGAAAATATCAAATTACTCGACAGCGGCAATACCCAGGTGCAATTACATAAAAGCCTATCCGAGGATATGCAAAATGTGCAAAAAGGCTCCCTCCTAATCCATGGCGAGCCGGCAGAGAGCATTTTATTGACGCCTTTCAGTACACAGGCAGTGACCTTACCCATGGTAAGCCAAACCACCTTATTTTTGTTGGATGCAGAGGGACTGGAAGTTGGCGATAAAATTTATATCAGCGATGGCAGCACACAATTTTACGACGAGATTACCGCCGTAAATACCTACAGCATTAATTTGAGCGCGGGTCTTAGCTCAGAGACGGGGACGGGGAGCTTCGACTTTGCCGGTGGCAAGATCGTGCCTGCCATTCACCTCAATGAATTGGGCGAGTATAGCAGCACTGCGGGGCTGGGTATTATTGGCGATTGGCGTTATCTGGAAAATGAAACCGTCCAATTGACCATTGACGGTAATACCGATGACTACAGCGTTGAAAGCGCCCACTATCAATCTGAAGAGACTGCCGCAGGCAGTGGAATTTATATCTACAAGACTTACTTACAATTCTCTGCCTCCGCCCCTGAGGATCTAGATGTGGTCAGCCAGTTGACGATGCCAGCAGAGACCTCCCAGACCTGGTATACCGATACCTATATTGATTTTGCAACAGCCATAAGCACGGTAACAAGCCAGGCACCGGGACAAATCACCCAGAATGATTTTGCCGTGCTGGTCAACGGCGCCAAGGTGCTGTGGGCAAAACTATCGGCCTTGGCCATCGATCTCGATCAAGAGACGGCGGATTTAACGGCGGACAGCAATCAATGGCAGGGTGATACGGCTCAGTACTACACCGCCAGCAGCCAGCTACAGGGACATTTTCAGCAGCAATTGCGCCTGGTGGACTGGCAAAAAAACAGTGCTGCCTTGAATGATGCCGTGGCGGGGAGCGATTATCCCCTTAGCCTGGCTGACGCCGTCCCCGGAGCCATTTTGCCAGGACATCGCATTTTTGTTGAGCATCTGGACGATGAAGAACTGTCCCTGATGACAGAGGTCAGCCTGGTTGACGACAATCAATTGAGCTTGGCCGAGCCCTTGCCAGCGGGCAGCACCGCTAGCAATATTATCTTACACGCCAACGTGGTGTTGGTGGGTCATGGCGAACAAAAGGCCCAGGCGCCCCTGGGCAGCGGCAGTGGTGTCGCATCCCACCAAAGCTTTATTTTCCCCGTGGCGGGACTTTCCTTTATTGCCGATAGCGCCTTTAGCAAGGGGGTGCGCGCCGATATTGTGGTGAAGGTCGACGATATCATCTGGCAGGAGGTGGAATCCCTGGTGAGTTCCGAGCCGACGGATCGCCATTACACCGTGCACTTGACCGAAGCGGGCACCCTTAAACTCACCTTTGGCGATGGCCGTCATGGTCAGCGCCTGCCCACGGGCAGGGACAATGTCAGTATTCGCTATCGCCAGGGCTCGGGCACGGCGGGAAATCTTGCCGCCAATCGTTTGACCACCATTGTCAACAGCAATCCCTTGGTCGAACAAGTGAGACAGCCTATCGCCACATCGGGCGGCAGTGAACTACAAGGTTTTGCAGGCATCCGCCAAAGTGTTGTGACGCGTTTTTCCACCTTGGGACGGGCCATATCCGTTGCGGATTTTGAAAATCTGATTATCGATCTTGCCAGTGTTTCCCAAGCCAAGGCCAGCTTAAGCGCCAGCCAGGGCGTGAAGCTGGTGGTGTTGCCAAGCGACGCCAGCAGTTTGAGTGCCACATTGGAGAGTACCTTGTTGAGTTTTTTACAGGCGCGCAGCACCCCAGGTGTTGATATTGTACTTGAGTCCTATGTCCCCTTGTATATAAACCTGGATATCACCGTATTTGTTATTGATAAAACGGACACCTTGGAAGCCACGCTTGAACAAGCCCTGAGCGAAGCCTTGTTGAGCACTTTTTCAGCGGAACAACGTCTACTGGGTCAAACCCTTTACCGCGGCGAAATCTATAGCGTGGTTGAAGTGCTCGACAATGTTAAAACATCGGTCTGCAAAATAAGCAGTGTCACGGGTTCGGAACTACCTTTGGAAGTAAAACAAGATGAATTCGCTACCATTTTGCAAATCCGCGCCCATGATAATCAGTTGGTATTTTTTGATACGGAGAATTCGTCCATAACTATTCAGGTGGAGGAGTTTGAGGGGTAGGGTTGGGAATTTGAAATTGAAAATTGAAAATTGGAAACTTGAAATTAGGAGAAGGGTCTGGTTAATCTGTTAGCTTGGTGCTTAGGCTGATGAATGTTTATTATAAAAAGCCTGCTTAACGGCGCAATGCTGTTCACTTAAGCGGAGCAGCGTGTTTATTTACCGGGTAGCGCGTCTTACTCATTTTCACCGATCGAGATCTTGATGGCCTCGGTCGGTGGTCTATACATAGACTAGCAACTCCCGATCTCAACTCACTTAAGCGCCTTCCTGTTTTTGATAATGAGTCCGCTCCAGCCATAACAATTAACTGCGCAGCTATAAACTGATACGCTGCTTTAAAACGCATTTCATTGGGCCTTCGATCATAAGCAATAGCAGCCTGACTCGCCTCGCGTCGAATGACATTATAAGCGAGTAATATTGCCCAGATTTCTTGATAAATTAAATCCACTTTTTTACTGCGTAACGTCATTGCATTATTGTGCATCGAACTTTTTATATCTCTACAACCGAGTTTGATTTCCCACCGCGCAGGGTATAAATTCGCCACTGATTCGGTTGAATATTGTTCAAATGGCAGAGAGGTATAAACCGTCTTTTCTGCACCATCAATGTCGTCAGTTACAGCTCGAACATCCCAAGTCTCCGGCAGCTCAGGGTTACGTTTTCGTGCGGGTGGTGAAACCTTCATGCGCAGCAATTTATCGTGTTCGTTATAGCGCTTCACCTCTTCATAAACTGCATTTTTACGGGCTGGAATAAGCCCGTGTCGATCGGTGCTTTTTGGGGAGATACTCAGTAGTAGCTCTGCACTCCAAAACCCTTTATCCAAAAGGGTTACAGAGTGATCAGGAATGTTTGAAACAAACTGCTCAGCCAAGCGCATCTCACCTTTGCGGTAAGGACTTACTTGGGCATCGAGCATAATGTGTGCGCACGTATTCATGAGCGCCACTAAACGCATTATTGGATAGGGCGTTTGTCTATCGGTACGGGTATTGCCAGAACCAAAATGCGCTCGTAATTCGGGGGTGTCTGGTGTGCGAAATAGTGCACCATCTACCGCTAAAACTTGCAGGCCTTGCCCGTCATCTTCTGCCTATCTTTCTCGTCCCCAATGAGAACCGGTTTTATGAAATAGCCACTCAAGAGGCTCAGAACCTAATCGTTGACGAGCAGCCGACACGCCACTTTTAGCCAGCAAGCTTTCATGGGCTAAATCTTGTGAACAAACATTTAATCGTCTTGCAACTTCTGCAATATTTTCATGACGAAATAGAGCCAACCAAAGTACTTGATCACTCGGCAAACGTCTTCGACGTACAGTAGCTTTTGAGGTTAAGGTAAGCGCTGACTCAATCCACTCAACAGGAATGTTTTGACTAAAGGTTGAGTCACCAGAGAAGCTCTGGAGTTCATCGATGTCGAGCAAAGTTTGGTGTAGGGGCATAAAAAAATCCAGCATTCTGGTGAATACTGGATGTTACATTTTTATGCTGTTTTTATCTTAAGTGAACAGTATTGCCGTAATGGGTAAGGATAGGCAACGATGAACAAAAAAGATCTACAGGCGATAGCCCAAGCAGTAGCAAAAAACATCAAGACTGAGAGCGACCTCAACGAGTTCAGGCAGATGCTAACCAAAATCACCGTTGAGGCGGCATTAAATGCTGAGCTCGATGATCATTTGGGCTATAACAAGCATGAACAGTCCGAGGCCAATAATAGCCGCAATGGCCATTCAAGCAAGACCCTACAGACGGAAGAGGGTCAATTTGAGCTTGATACCCCGCGTGATAGAGCCGGTAGCTTTGAACCTAAATTAGTTAGAAAGCACCAACGCCGCTTTACGTCAATGGACGACAAAATTCTTTTCCTGTATGCCCAAGGTATGACGACTCGTGAGATCGTCTCTACCTTCAACCTAGAAAACCCAGTTGAAATATCAAGGGATACCCCTAAAATTGTCTAACTTGTTGAATTAAAAAAAATTATCCATGACAAATGACCTTAAAACCACTCACCCATCGGGTGAACAAAATTCTTTGTCTAAGTGCGCAAAAAACAACCCGATTGAAGTAGCGACTTTTGGCGGGAAGTTGCATGTCGAATGGGATCCCGACGCGGCGGTGACCCCCATTGGTCAGCTGCCGTTTTTTATTTAATTTTTAAAAATAGGTGGTTTATTTGAACCCTGGATCAAGAGTTGCCCCTTGAGTTATACCAGTAACAATGCACCCCAAAAAGTTGACGTTTTGGGTTCTTTTTTATTGTCTATTTTATCGGGGCACAATCGCTACGCGCATATTGCCAGCTTAATCGGTGATCGAGTTAACACACGTTTGCTTGGCATGACAAAAGTTGTCAGTGATGATTCTGCTCGAGGCGCTTTAAAAAGAATTAATGTTGATGAGGGAATTCATTGGCTCCAAAATCATTTGCAGCGCTGTTATGAGCCGCTGTTAACACAGCCGTGGATTCTCGATATAGATGTCACAATAAAACCTCTTTATGGTCATCAAGAAGGAGCTAAAGTTGGCTATAATCCGCACAAGCCTGGAAGGCCTTCGCATACTTATCATACCTATATGATAGCGAACTTTCGTCTGGTTTTAGAAGTTGAAGTTCAAGCAGGAACAGAAACGTCGTCAAGTCATTCCTCTCCAGGATTATGGGAGTTATTAGATCGTATACCCAAATCTTTGTGGCCACAATTTATTCGAGGAGATAGCGACTGAGGAACAGAAGATATCATGGCCATAGCAGAGGATAAGCAGCTCGATTATTTATTCAAACTCCGAAAATCAAAATACGTTAAGGAGCTACTATACAAGCACCATAGCCTAAGGGGATGGGATTACGTCATTGATGGCTGGGAAGTCAAAGAGTCTGAATTAAAACTGATGGCCTGGAGTAAAAAGAGAAGAGTTGTCATGATTCGCAGGCGATTACCGAAAGATGTTTTACTGGCGATTGAAAACAATCAAAAAGGTCAAAAAAGCTTTGGATTTTTGGAAGATACAGAAGATTTTAGCGCCTTTGAATATGCTGTATTCGTGACATCATTAAAAGATGAAAAGCTCACTATCGTCCATCACTACAGGGATAGAGCGGATTGTGAAAATAATTTCGATGAAATCAAAAACCACTGGGGATGGGGAGGCTTTACAACCCATGATATTGAACCCTGTCGTTTGATCGCGAGAATAACGGCATTGATATATAATTGGTGGAATATTTTTACACGGTTGGTCAATCCAGACAAACATATGGAGGCCATTACAAGTCGTCCATTGTTGCTCAGTTCCGTAGGGAGATTGACGGAACACAGTCGGCAGAAGAAAATGACAATCACAAACGTGCATGCAAAATCCGATTTTTCACAAGACGCATTTCAACGCATTCAGGTATTTTTTAATGACCTAAAAGCAAATGCGCCGCAGTTGAGTCCATTGGATCGATGGTATCGGATTTTGAGCGAAGCGATGAAGAAATATCTCGGGGAGTCGCTATTAAAACCTCCGAACGAAGGTTATGTTGTCAATTAAACTCGGGTAATTCTGAAAAGGAATGGTTGATCCGGCGTTGAAAACAGTGCTGGAGGGAAGCGTTTAACTGAGGAATTTAGGTTCAAAGAAATGTACGGCGCGGATGTCTCGGCCACCTTAATTTCCAAAGTCACCGACGCGGTTATTGACGAAGTTGTTGAATGGCAATCTCGGCCTTTAGACGAAATCTATCCGATTATTTACCTAGACTGCATCGTCGTTAAAATCCGCCAAGACAACAAAGTCATCAACAAGGCCATTTATCTCGCTTTAGGCGTGAATATGGAAGGTCACAAAGAGCTATTAGGTCTGTGGATCGCTGAGAACGAAGGTGCTAAGTTCTGGCTTAATGTCCTCACAGAGCTTCAGAATCGCGGTATGAAGGACATATTGATCGCCTGTGGGTCTCTAGGGTTTCCCTGAAGCGATTAATGCGGCCTCTCCTGAGACCCACATACAGCTTTGCATTGTCCACATGGTTCGTAACTGTACCACTACAGAGAAGGTAGTTCAACTTCACATAATGAATTACTCAACATAACAAATTATCCGGTTTATGTGGCCGCCGTCATTATGTTCCTTTCAGCCAGTTTTTTCAACACGCAGACCTTTTAGCTCATTTGGCGGCAACATAATGCCAAGCAGGAATTAAGCGGTGATACTCCATTGGGTTAACCAAATAGGAGATTATCATGCTA
>JAZFYA010000302.1:0-5683 GCA_036443315.1 Pseudomonadales bacterium | reverse complement strand
CTGTTCTTGATATGCTCGCATTGAGTTACGTATCGCCGAACGATTTTGTAAATGCCAAATCGAGTTAGTGCTCGACCAGTACGCGAAACAAATACAGGGTATGCTGGTTTATTGGTAACATTCCTGGTTAGTTCACTTAGCAAATCTGCAGTTTGCGACCACAAAGGACAAACTCGCCATTTGTCACCTTTCCCATGTAAATGGACGCGCGGTTTCGGGCCATAATTAAGACTGCTAATGCGTAAATCTGCAGACTCTTGTGCCCGAGCTCCTGTATTGTAAAGAAATAATAGTAATGTACGGTCACGCAGAGCTGATGACATTTTTAGTGGCATGCTATTAAATAGCGCTTCAAATTCATCTTTTTCTATGAAGAGTGTTCGAGGGGGTACCGTTCTCTTGATTGGCACCATCGCTACACGCTGCGCTTCCATCAGTATTTCCGGCATTCTGTCGGCAAGATACTCAAAAAAACTGCGCAAAGCGGCCAGACGTTGATTGCGTGTTGCAACGCTATTTCCTCGTTCTTTTTCAAGATGACGTAAGAATGCAAGTACGCGCTCGCAGGTAAAGTCTACGCATTTTAGAGTGGTGAGTTTAGTATTCTTCTCAGTAGCGACGAACTGAAGAAATAATCTGATGCTATCACGATGGTTCCCATTGCGCCTTCGGAGTCACTAATTCTTGCCGATAACTTAATCGTTTCATTGAAACCAATAAGGGCGGGCGGCATTTCAAAATAGTAAGTGTTATCGATAGCGTAGGGGCTATTTTGACTACCGTAATCATCGGCAATGGCAACGGAATACTTTTGTTCCAGCGCTGAATACATGTCCAGGTAGGCCGAAAGAATATTTGCACCTTCTATTGGCCCTTCATCTCTAGCAATATTTAATTTAACACCATTAGCAAATAACTCGACGTCGCCCGCATACAAGATGCGATCATCAGTAGCAGCAATTTCAACTTTGATCAGGAAGGTGCCTTGGACAATATACTGATCTTGGTTTGGCGTAATAATACGAATTTCCGGTGTTACATTAGTCAGGGGATGTACCAGAAAACTACGGCGAGATATATTGCCGACGTTATCTTCCAGTATCACTTCATATTCGGTAGGCTCGGATTCATTGAAAGTAATTTCATGGCCCACAGTCTCCAAGCGGGTTGGCAAACTCGGGCAACTAGTTGAATAGAGTTTTTCAAATTCCAGGGTCGTTGAACCATCACGGTTGTGTTTTACAATGGCATAGCGCGCAAGCCCAGTGTCGTCGGACAAGCGTGTATCCAATTTAAAGTCTTCTCCTATTCGCACCCAGAATTCTCCGTAGTTCAAGCGATCCGGAGTACTCAAAATCTTATGATAAACACCATTGACCTTGTAAGAAGAAAACCCGATCAAATCCAGCAGTGGTGCTTGATTCGCATCCACAGGCAGCACAATCGATTGCAATGTGCTACGACCGCTTGCGTCCTCACTGATTACTGCCAGGTTTAAGTCGCCCCCGGCCCAAGCACTTGGCACCTGGTAATAAAATGTGTAATCGTCGCGCGGATAGTTATCGGAGAACACACCTCCAAGCTCAGCGACCACACCGGTATCGTCACTCAGTTGAAGGCGCCTAACCTCTTGGGTATTATCGGTTGACGTTAGATCCACTTTGATTATTTGACCGGCAACGGTAACGCTACCCTCCACGGGAGAATCAATTGCAACTGCTGGGTCTTCCCCATCAATAGTAAATTGATAAGTAGCTAAGGGAGGCAATGTAATAGGCGCACGTTGACTTGAAAAGCGGTCCGTTGCATGAGCAAAAAGACTAAAAGATGAAAATGCGCTATCTGCTAGAGTCGGGATAAAAATATGAGGCTCATAGTCTTTTCCATAATGTCTAGCTGGAGATGCGTGAACAAATGCCCGACCCTGTGCTGCGTTATCATCTCGCACAGTCAAAGTAACAAAAGAGTAGGCTCCGACATTCTTACTTAGACCCTTATCCTCATAACTAAAAATATTTGGGAGGTTACCGAGTTCTATATCAACTTGTTGAATTAGAGGCGAAGCTTGGCCAGAGGAATAGATCGGTGTAATCGTTAAACGAGTAACACTCTGATTAGTGACATAGCTTTGAATGTCCAGCTGACCACCATTTGCCACCAAGTCAGCCGATGTATAGACGTCATCAATCGGTGCAGCCAGACAGATATCTTTAGAGTAACTCACTACACGATAGCCAATATTTTCATTGGGAATAACGATTTGTAAATTATCAACTGTAAATGTTTCAGTTAATTTAATCTGACCTGAGGATAAATCGGCATAGGTGCGCCCATCGAACATAAGCTTAACATTTGCACTAGAAGACTCTGGGTAATCAATAATAAAAGTAGGAACATTTCGATCATTGACTTCGCTGCCCATATTATGAGCTACAGTTACAAGACGAGATGCCCCCAAGCCACTTAGGGATGAATACATATTGAGCAATGAATAATTATCACCTGTTAGATGAACATTATCCTGATTAACACCATAATAATCGTCACTTACAGACAAAGTCTGAAAGCCTAACTGGCCTCGAATATATTGATCTTCCGGCAAACTGGAAACCAGTGTTACTACTGGAGGTTGATCGGGTAAAACTTTAATAGTACGGCGCTCAACCGATTTATTGCCTGTTTGATCTTCTGCCTCAACGACCAAGGTAAGCTCGATACCTTCCGCAGGCAACGGCGCATATTGATTAAGATCTATAAAGTCATAAACATTTACTTTGATTGTATTATTATCAAGGCCATTAACATCGAGCATTACAGTGGGGGAAGTGTCAATCACAGAAACTTTATAAGCACCGACTCTATGGTTATCAGTGATTACCATTTCAAGCTCGGTATATTGACGATCGTAAAGTGTGGTCTTCGGAGAAATAATATCTATAACCGGTTTTTCAGTATCTCCCAATAATTCAACTGGGATACCGTCAGAAATTTTTGTGTTAATGCCCTTATCACTGGCACTGAAATAGAGAGTTAGTTGCTCGCCTGCTCGACTGAGAAGACTCTCGGGGATTCTTACACGCCCGGACACATCGACAAAAAAACGTTCCGCTACTAACGCAGTGCCAAAAGAACTCGGATTGGGTACTTGTATTTGCACAACCCGGTCATTGCGGGTAAAAACCTCCCAAAGCAAAGGAATTTTTAGACCATTTGCATCGATCAAATAGGGTTCGATAATGTCAACGTAATTGTTGTCATTCGCGATAAGCTCAACATCAAAACTATCTCTTACTACGTGAGTAGTATAAAAGTCAAACAATTGGTGGGTTGCGTTTTATGAGCAAGTGGGGGTTCGTTCCTGTGAGCGCTGAAGCATAATCCGACACATTGCCGAAACACACCAGGTTGGTATCGGTCTTGGCGCCAAGCTGGGTAAATCGCGGCATAAAGGGATAACCAAACATGTACATTAATGCAAAATTAACCCGGTTAATGCTATGCATATCACCGGATACTGCCACAATCTCAACATCGGAAGTATTACTTTCCACAATATCTAAAAGAAAATGAGTTCACGTCAATTGCTCACGAAGTCTTTGCCGACTTGTACGGGCAATTAGCGTATTAGTGATAAAATATGTCTATATTTGCTAAATATGGATACATCTGGTAGCCTGATAACTATAACCTGGAGGAGGCAAATATGAACGTGAGTTTTACTCAGAAGCAGAAAAATTATATCGAATCTCAAGTTAAACAAGGCGATTTTCAAAATGCCAGTGAAGTAGTCCGTGATGCTCTTCGTCTTCATGAGGTCTATCGTCACCGGGTGATTGAAGAGCTCCGCGCTGCAATTGCCAAGGGTTGGGAAGGCTCTACCAGTCAACGTGGTGTGCAAGATATTGTCGATGCCAAGCTGGCAGAAAGAAATCGTTAATGTCTGGGCAAGCACTGTTCTATGAGCTTTCTTCAGAAGCGGATAAGGATCTGGATTCGATATTTGACTACACGGAAGCTGAACAGGGTCTTGAGCAAGCGGTTCATTATGTAGGACAGTTTGAGACGGCCTTTGCTCGCTTGATTAAGCACCCTGAGTTGGGACGTGAACGTCCTGAAATTAGAGCGGAATTGAGAAGTCTTATGCAGGTAAGCCATGTTATTTTTTATCGCTTGCTGCCTGACCGTATCCGTATTGTCCGACTCTTGCATGGTTCTCGTGACCTACCCAAATTTTTCGAATAAAACCTTCCTTGTGTGCAGATAGCGCTTCTTTGAACACGATGATGCTACCCCTTCGAGACGAAGAGAAAAGAAGCATGGGACATATTTTACTGGTCTATCATGACCCACATACGGCACAATAGGAGCCAACAATTATCCTACCGCGAGGATGTAATCAGTGCCTGCGATGAAAACCACCATCGACCACCTGCCAGACGACAAGCAGGATGAGATACGCCACGTCGTTGAGAGCATAGAAGAGGCGGTTAATCCCGGCATGGTCATCTTGTTTTCTACGCAAAGCGCAGTACTTTTTTACCGATATCATGAAGGAGGGTGTTGTGCTTTTTGATTCCGGTGAACATACACTGGCAGAGCCACGCGCATTACCTGAGACAGAGCGCAAACAACTAGCACAAGAAGACTTTGACGGTTAGTTTGAAAGTGCCACCAATTTTTTAAAGGGCTATCATTTCTATTGTGACGAACAGGCGTACAAACAAGCTGCGTTTTCACTCCATCAAGCAACAGAATTCCTCTACAACACCTTTCTTCTGGTATTTACCCGATACCTGCCCAATACCCATGATTTAGAAAAACTCCGTAAACGTGTCCACAGTGTAGCCGCTGATTTTTTAACCGTCTTTCCCCACGATACCGACGAACACAAGCATTGTTTTGCATTATTGTGCGAAGCCTATGTGCGAGGTCGGTATAAGCCGAGTTACCGTATTACACAGGAACAGCTTAGTGGCTGGCAGGACGGGTGGAAATCTTACAGCAATTGGTTAAAGAGCGGTGCCACGAGAAGATAGCGAGCTTTGCATCTCTTTAAACTATGATGGCAGTGATGGCTTTACTAGATTTTTAACTTTTGTAGCTTGCTTAAGGCGTTCTTGCAGTCTTGCAGGTGCTTATTGTCTAGGGTAAAAAGTGCGTTCGTTTTGCTTAGTATTAACTTATAGGATGAACCTTCCCGCCGCGTATTGTGTGTTACCGGCAGACCCATGCCATCTATGGCACTGTGTATGTGAGATCTGCGCGCTTGGTTTAATAAAAGCGGTCGATATAGAGCATATCTACCCACCAATGATAAGCGACTATTTCGGAATAACTATCCGTCTAAATTGGATTAAATGTCCGTCCAAATCGGAATAACACAGGCTTGAAATAAGGATTACAACATATGATAGCCAAGACAAAAGCTAGCAGTCCTTCAACTTAAACATTGGCGATTACTTAATGTAAACTATCCGTTTCTTACTATAACTAGTTGAAAAATTAGCTCATTCTCTTAGGGAGAATGGTTAAGAGAGGTTAGTTTTAGCGTTTTAATTTGTGGATGTCCTATATTATTACACAAGAAAAAAGCCGTCATGGCGGTGTTTTTGTAAGCCGTTGACGACGACCCATAAAGTACGTACAATAAAACGTACTATTTATATGAAGGATATCCCCATGC
>JAZFYA010000301.1:0-3441 GCA_036443315.1 Pseudomonadales bacterium | reverse complement strand
ATTTTCTTTTTCATATCTCACTGGGCTGGGCCGCATTTGTGACGGCCTTGCTTGTGCCACCGTTTTCTGCTTGGCAACTTTTGGCATTTGTTATTGCAGCATTGGCTCATTACCGCGCAGTAATCTTCATTCACGAGCTTGCACATTTAAAAAAAGGCACATTCAATATATTTCGCCTGGTGTGGAACCTCACTAGTGGGGTACCACTATTGATTCCGTCTTTTACATATGACGGTGTACATTATGACCACCATAAACCCGATATCTATGGCACCAGTGAAGATGGTGAATATATTCCCTTTGCGACGCAAAATCCGGCATTGATGATTGGTTATGTACTATTTTCTTTCCTGTTACCATTGATATTTTTCTGCCGTCATTTATTGCTTACACCGCTATCTTACCTGATCCCACCACTACGTAAATTTTGTTGGGAACGAGTGTCCTCACTCACCATTAATCCAACTTATAAACGCCCGAAAAACTGTATCCGCAATGACAAACACTGGAAACTACAGGAATTTGCAACCTTTGTATTTGCGACAACAGTCTTCATATGCGTCATACAGGGAATTCTGCCCTTTAAGGCTCTTGTTCTCTGGTATTTGGTCGGTTTGGTTATTTTTCTTCTAAACTCGTTACGTACGCTTAGCGCGCATGCATACCGCAATTCCGGAAATCAAAAGATGGGGTTTGCCGAACAATATCTCGACTCAATCAACATACCTGGTAATTTATTTATCACTGCGTTGTGGGCCCCTGTAGGTCTACGTTACCATGCCACTCATCACCTTTTCATGAGCTTGCCCTACCACAATCTTGGCAAGGCTCAACGTCGTTTGGTAAATGGTCTGAGTGACAATACGCTTTACTTAAAAACTATGCGTAATAGTATGAGGGATGCGCTGCGGCGCATTTGGAGCGAAGCATCGGCATCACGTTGAACCATGTATCGGTTACCAACGATAATGCGCTGAACAAACAAGGTAGCGCATGACACAACTTATTCTGCTGCGGCATGGGCAAAGTATCTGGAATCGAGATAAGCGTTTTACGGGCTGGAGCGATGTTGCGCTTAGTTCACAAGGTGAGCAGGAAGCAGAATGGGCCGGACGTCTGCTTAAGGAAACAGGATACACATTCGATGCATGTTTCTCATCGGAACTCAAACGTTCTACCGATACGCTGCGTATTGTATTATCAACAATGGGGCTCAGCAAATTACCTATACAGCAGAGCTGGCGCCTGAACGAGCGTCACTATGGTGCCTTGGAGGGAATCAATCGCTGGGCTGCCATCAAAGAATTTGGTATCTGGCCTGTGGTTGGCTGTCAGTTAAAATTTAGTGCATCACCACCGCCTCTTGATCCCGCAGATAACCGTTTCCCAGGAAACCAACTACGTTATTCAGGTATTGTTGAAAATGAACTGCCACTTGCAGAGAGCCTACAACAGGCACACTTACGAATGCTGTCTTATTGGCAAGGAACAATCGTACCTGAGATCCAGAATGGGAAGAGGATTCTAATCGTGTCTCACAAAAATATCTTGCGTACATTGATGATGCAGCTAGACGGAATATCCAGAATACAGGTAATGAAACTATCAATAGCCACTGGCCGCCCACTAGTCTATGAGCTTAACAATAAACTGCGCACTGTCCAGAGATACTATGTAGACTTCCGGCATGATCGATAACGCAATTTATTTTAAATTTGTTTAGTCTAATAGATGTAAATCTATTTGTAGTAACAGAAAAAACTTTTACCCACTTTTTCAATTTAGAATATCCTGCCGCATCTCCCTAGTAGAAAAATCTTTGGGGAAACTCAGGTTATCATCAATCTTTCTCATATTTTTAACATAGTTAACCACCATATCGCCTAAAAATAGATAGCCGCTGGTACTTAAATGAGTATTATTTGGCGCATAAAAATCTTTAACCTGCTGACTTTCTCGTATGAACTTTTCGTCCAGGTTTGGTACGGTCAATTCTTTATATTGCGCAAGTTCTTGCCAAATATTAACGTATGGATTTTTATTATATTTTCCGAATCCAAGATAAACGGTTGACTTGTCTGGCACAACAAGCCAAATGGTCTGGATGCCGACCTTCTGCAAATTTCTATTTACAGCGAGAACATTGGCAGTCGCACTATATGTTTTTTTCTTAAAATCTTTTGAATAGAATAGTCCATACTTACACATTTTATTAGTAAATAATTTACAGCCATCGATAGGAATCGTTCGAACACGGCCGAATTCTATGAAATCTTGGGATGTATTTAACTTACTCAGTTTAATTTTGTTATATAAAGCTTTGATCATCCATTCTCCCCCAAGTGGATTTTTAGCTGAAGGGCTTTTTGGCCGATCAGTCAATGGAACTGAACCAGTGTACGCATTTTTCGTAATATTGATTGTTCTGTCACAACTATAACTCATGCCTTTCTGAAAAGAACGTTCCACACTTTCGATAACCATATAACGGCCTCTAAAACCTGCCCGACGTACAGCGGTTCCTATATCCTCACATAGCAGTAGCGCTTTCCAATACAAGGTAGCTGGTTTCAGGCCTTCTGAGACCAGCCGACTTTGCCAAATAAGCCCAGCCGAAAAAGAATCACCAATAACCAATACTTCAGCTTCTTCAATGGAGAATCTTTTTAAGTGCTCTACTGGAACAAGTGGTTGTTGCATATTCCATCCAAAATCCTCTTCTAACAAATATCCCAATCTGGTTAAATCTCCATTGAGCGGCTCAAACCGGGCCTCCATACTCCATATCAGCAACGCCAAGAGGAGAAATGGACATACCAGCATTAAGCTGTATTTTTTAAAGCTAAGCGGATATATGTGATATTTCATTTCGATTTATAAAAACCAAATCCATAAGAATCAATCAGAACTGGAAATACAAGAATGTTGATTGCTTGTGTAAGTTAATAATGACAAGAAAACCAATCATCAGGAAAACAAATGCACCTAATAATGATGATTGCCAAATCAAACCAGTCTGCTTCTCACTTATTTTTTTAGGCGCATCCGAAACCGACTCATAGTTCGCCATAATTTGCTGTACGTTTGGCAACATAAAAACCACAAACAATCCAGGAACAAGTATTCTGATGGCCTTGAAGGCATCTAAGTTAGTCAAATGCATTGCCCCAAAAAAATCTGCACCGTAGCCTCTCATGATAGATGCAAAGTTTGTATTTCCCAAACCTTTTGAAAAGGTTACACCGTTTAGTCCCACCATTCCTCTCAACAAATCGACTGCCGTAGAAAAGCTCTCAGCACGGAAAAATACCCATCCGACTACGACAGCTAAAAAAGTTAATGCCCCTGCACCAAAATTTCCCCATCTGCCTCTCCCAATCCACCCCATGCGCTGTTTTAAACTCCGCCAAGCATGGTTCACCATTAGGTACAACCCATGTA
>JAZFYA010000300.1:0-9593 GCA_036443315.1 Pseudomonadales bacterium | reverse complement strand
CTACCGAGGGTGGCGGCGGGATACTACGATCGCAAGCTGTTAACAGCGCTGCTCTTAAGGAAGTGCCTTTCGGGTTTGACACTTAGATTTACTATTGACCTATTTCAAACATATCGATTATTAAATTTTTTCTTCCCGAACAGTCTACTCCATTTTGGTGGCTGGCTGTATATGCCCAAAACGATTGAAATTTAGGTTTTAGAGTGCGTCCCTTTTTGTTTATGTTTAGTCGGTAACGAGCGTTCCTACTTCGCATCCTTTCATCGAACGACTCATAGGATATTGCAGATGAGAGTGTCTTGGCCATCAACTATTTTCAGACGGACAACAATGAAACACGAGTCCATTCTTCATTGGATTTTCTCACGCCATGTAAAAAGGCTGATAGCGATAGCCTATTAAATCGAAAGGTCGTTTCTTTAGAAAACTATCGATGGAAATCACACTGCCAAGGACATACCGATTGCAGCGTGAATTTAGTATTTAGCGCACCACACATTTAAACCAGAGACCCCAACGAGTTTGGCATGCACCTTGAAAATCAATGGCACCAACTATGAACTGGTTGTTTTTTTGGCCGAGGTTTTTTTCTTTTTGGCAGGTGCTTTTTTTGTACTCTTGGCTTTTGCTGCTGCTATTTTCTCTTTGGCTACAGCTTTCTTAGCAGTTTCCTTAGCCTTCTTAAGATTTTCCTTCAATTTCTGGAGCTTTGCTTTGTTTCGATCCAATTCTTTCTGGGTAGCTGCTACTTCCTTAGTAATTTGTATAACCTTAGCATCGGGTGTAATTTTCTTCGCTGCCATGATGTCATCTTATCGGGTTGAATATTCAAAAAGTAATATTGCATGCTTATGTATATAAGAGAATTTTTCATTTAGCAAATTTAAAGGAGAATATATTTGTCTAAATTACATGACTGAGGTATTAAGAATGAACTGTTCCTCAATCTGCCGTACAACGAACCCAATGGCCAAAGTCGGACGTATCACCGTTGATTAAAAGCGGAATTTGTCTAGTCACGAACTCTCTCCAGCATGGTTTGAATAAATTGACGGCCTTTCTGGGCATACTCGAGTGGATTCGCCTGAGCAGGATCCTGCTCGGCTTCAACGATTAACCAGCCCTGGTAATTCAATCGGGCCAACGCTTCAAATACCGGGAAAAAATCAATACCACCATCACCTGGAACGGTAAATACGCCGGCGATGACACTGTCCAAAAAACTCAGTTCCTGTTGTTGGACCTGCCGTAAAATGTCCATGCGAATATCCTTTAAATGCACATGTTTGACACGCAGTCCCTGTTGGACAATTAAACGCGCTGCATCAGCACCCGCGTAAACAATATGCCCGGTGTCCACCACCAAAGAAACCAGTTCAGGCAGGGTGCTTTCCATCAATTGGGTGATTTCTTCGAATGTTTGGATCGCCGTACCCATATGGTGGTGGTAGGCAATACACAAGCCTTGTTCACGCGCCATTTCGCCAATGTCGTGTAGTCCATCAACCAACGTGCGCCACTGCTGCTGAGTCAAGGTAGGTTTATGCTTGCCAGTCACGGGGCAATGCTGATCGGTATAAATACTTTGCCCCGTTTCGCAGACCACTACCAGCTTAGCCCCCAGCGCTTTTAAAAACTGCAGATGGTCTGAAAAGGCGGAGACAGTCTCCCGATAAAGTCCTGCCTTGGTAAAGCGACAGCTAAACCAAGCACTAGCAATTTGTAAATTCAGCGGTTCGATCGCTTGTAGAAGGTCATCGGGACTGCGGGGAAACTTGTGCCCTATTTCACAACCTGCGTAACCGGCCTTGTGCATTTCCTCTATGCATTGCTGGAACGGGATATCACCACCCAGTTGGTGACAATCATCGTTACTCCAGCCGATGGGTGAAATACCCATTTTTATCTGCTTCGACAGCATACAACCAACCTTTGCAATCAGCGTTCGCCTAATAGGGTTTTACTTGCTTTACGTTGTTTTCTATTGCGCGATAAGCCTGCCTCACCTCGTCAGCGGTGGACACTTCCGCCACCGCAACACGCCACCAGGATTCATAACCTGCAGACATGGAGTTGGCGTTGACACGGATTTCTATGAGTGTGGATGTGGATAATTGATTGGCATCCGCCAGCGCCTGTTTAAACTCAGTTACATCTCTGGCTAGCATTGCATTCGCACCTAGCGCGCGGGCATATTGCACGAAATCAATACGCAGGGTTTCACCTTCCAAACGCTGTGAGACCTTATCACGATAGCGAAATTCATTGCCAAACCCTCGACTACCTTGGGATTGTTGCAAGCCCTTAATGCATTGGTAACCCTGGTTATTCAACAAAATGATGGTGATTTTGACTCCCTCTTGGATACTGGTGAGCAATTCTGAATGTAACATCAGATAGCTACCATCGCCGACGATGACGTATACCTCGCCATGGGGATGCGCCATTTTGACGCCCAGTCCCGCTGCCACTTCATACCCCATACAAGAATAGGCGTATTCCAGATGATAGTCTTTGGGCGTCTTGCTGCGCCATAAGCGGTGTAAATCGCCGGGTAAACTACCTGCAGCACCGACCACCACATCGCGTTCAGACACAAAGTCGTTTAACACCCCTAACACGTTGGTTTGAGAGTTGCCGTCGTTAATCCCGGTGGTGTAAAGCCGATCTACTTCCTGCTGCCACTCTTGGCTCCATTGCGCAATCTGTTGTTGGTAACGATCATCTGTGGAGTAACTCTTTCCTCCGAGTTGAAGACTCCCCAGCGCCTTGTGAATCGCCTGCAATCCCAATTTGGCATCTGCCTGTAATAAAGTGGCCCCCATTTTGTAACCATCAAAGGCACTCACATTGAGTTGCAAAATCTTGACCTCGGAATGTTGGAAGGCCCATTTGGATGCTGTGGTGAAATCTTGCAGGCGGGAGCCTACGGCTATAATAAGATCCGCTTGCGCGGCGAGTTGATTGGCGACTTTGGTGCCTGTCACACCGAGACCACCGACGTTCATCCGGTGGGTCCATGGCAGCGCGCTTTTTCCCGCTTGAGTCACTGCCACGGGGATGCTGAATTGATCAGCGAAAATCGATAAGCACTCACAGGCCAGGGAATAATGTACGCCACCGCCAGCAATGATCAGTGGTTGCTTCGCGGCTTTGATGGCCGCGACAGCCTTTTCAACAGCACGATCCGATAAATCACGCCTATCCAGATACCAGGTACGTTTTTCGAAAAATGCTGTGGGATAATCATAGGCTTCTGCTTGTACATCTTGCGGCAAACAAAGCGTGACAGCACCCGTGTCAATCGGATCAGTCAAAACGCGAAACGCATTTAAACAAGCTGTCATCAATTGTTCAGGGCGTGTAATACGGTCCCAGTAACGACTGACAGGACGCAAACAATCATTGGCCGAAAGTGCGTAATGGGTTGGATCTTCAATCTGCTGTAATACGGGGTCAGGTTGACGACAAGCGAAGATATCTCCGGGCAACAATAATACCGGAATGCGATTAGACGTTGCCGTTGCTGCAGCCGTTACCATATTGGTCGCACCAGGGCCGATAGACGAAGTACAGGCAAAAATAGCTAAGCGGTTTTTTTGTTTGGCATAAGCTGTCGCCATATGAACCATGCCCTGTTCGTTATGGCCTTGCATAAAGGTTAACCCTGAATCACCATACTCTAAGGCTTCACCTAAACCGGTAACATTGCCATGCCCGAAGATACCGATAATACCGCTGACAAAACGTTGGGAATCGCCGTCGATTTCAATCCACTGGTTGGCGAGAAATTTCAGTAAGGCTTGTGCCATGGTGCAACGTTCAGTTGACATAAACTCCTCCTTCGCTATCGACCCTTTGGTTAAACCAGTGGTGTTAAACCACTTTTATTCAGCGCTTTTCAATGGACGCCAGACTCGCGCATTGGCACCCTCTGTTTGGGTCCAGGCATGTTCTTCAGTGAATTCCGGTACTGTATACGGATTATTTTCCAAATGACGGATCACCCAAATATAGTACATACCATAACCAGGTGCTGCGACTTGTGCGTGATCGAGTTCATAGAGGATTTTTAAGGTATCGTACTGGTGTATTTTCACCACTTGTTGATTGCCTTTGTTGTCCATGGTGTTGCTATCGTCCTTGTTAACATTGTTGAGATCGCCGGTCTCACCATAGCCAAATCCTTGGGGCTCGGTAAAACGATAATGATAAATTTCAGGTTGCGGGTGGTGGTGGGGGGGGTAGCTGGACCAACGACCCGGAAAGGTAATCACCTCACCCAATACCAAATTAGCGTCTGGGCGATTTCTTTTATCAAAGAGGGTGCGAACAGTTCGGTAGGCGGTATTATCCAATAGTCCTTTGCCGCGTTGCTCGTTTAACAACAGATTCTCGGCATCAAAAAATTGGAGCCCAAAGTGCACGTCATTGGTTACCTGCGATAGTGCCAATTCACAATCCGTTATGGCGATAATCATCACTGATCCTTCAGCATCAAAATGAATGGCAGTGGGATTGTCGTCAAAAATCGATCGTCGCTCGGCACTGTATTGTTTACCGCTACAACACAACGTTACTTTGCCTTGCAGCAATAAAATGGCGGATTCTAACCCATCATCGACTGTCCATTCTTCTCCAACACGTAACTTTAGAATACCGAAGTGAATGCCGGTATCATCAGCCTCACCAATAGTGGTAATGCTGGTCAGCCCAAAAGAAAAACCTGGATGATGTAGCAACAGTGATGACATGGGGAGCCTCCTTTCGTGCTTCTTTTAGGGTTAGGCCTCTTGCCAAAGGCGGATACATTGCAAAAAATCTTTGGCGATAACGTTGGGGATCTCTTCCAACTCAATTTCATCCGTTAGAAAACGCTGCCAGGGTTGCCAAAAAATACTCCGACCAATGGCAAAACCACTGACTTTGCCAGAGGCTTTCGCGCGGCTAAATAACGGGCCGAAACTCGCGATTTCCTTTTGCGGCCCCCCTAACAAAATGATGCGTGAATGGGGGTCATTATGCTCTAGGATATCCGCTAGAGTAGACCAGTAGGCAGCAGCAATGTCACCGGCTATTTTCCACCAAAAAGGGTAAATTGACTGCTCATAGACCTTACTCATAGCCTCACTTGTCGCCGACCGGTGATCGGCAAATTCATTGGGTATAATCAATTCCACCATGAGTCGACGATCAAGATGATCACAGACCATGGCGAGATCTTTCAAACGCAAGAGCTGTTGCCGCCGAATCTCTTCATGGAGATTGGGATGATATTGCCAAAGCACTTTAACGACCCAAGGCGCTGGGCGCTGTAAAATTTCCTGGTAAAGTGGTTTATCCCCTAGCCAACTTACCGGTAGGCTAAGAGGTTGCTCAATGGGTACGCCAACGGTAACTCCTTTTTCAATGTGCGACGCTAAAATATCCGCCCCATAATCCGGGTCAATCAGTATTGCCAAGTCACACTGGCCTCTGGGTTGAGGACTTTTTCCTTTGAATTGAGAACTCTTCGAATCTTGTTTTTGTGAGAGTTGTTGTAGCGCCAGTTGAAAGCCGGAAAAAATTTGCTGCTTAAATACCGCTATAACAGCTTGATTCTTACCCGCGTTCTCACAGCTTTGTTGAAACTGTTCTCGGTGATCAAAGGCTAAGACAAACAACTCACGATCAGCAGCACTTCCTACGCTTGAGCGGCGATGTCGTCTTGCAATGTCCGGTCCTTGGAGTAGATCTTGTTGACTGGCGAAATGCTGTAAAAAATAGTCTAACTCTTCTTTATTGGGCATCGCCGGAGCGCAAGCATGCCGTGATACCACTATCGCACCGCAAGCGTTTGCCGTTTGCATACAAGTTTGCCACGAGGCATTCCCTAGCCAGCTAAGTAAAAACCCACTCATAAACCCATCGCCTGCCCCCAGTACATTCAGTACCTTCACCGGAAAGGATTCAGTGTTGAGCGGCTCGCTATTACCGTCGAGGTAGATCTGACATCCTTTGAAACCGGTCTTTACGACGACCGGCGCACTGACTAAGCAACGGATATTTACCAGTGCTTCGCTCAAGGTATTAGCGCCTCCTGCAATGAGGATTTCCTCTTCGGTGCCGACAATCAAATCACACTTGGGCAAGATCTGTTGATAGTGGTGGGAGACCTCTTCGGCGAGCTGATAACGGCTTTCACCATCACCCAGTGGCGTCAACCCCCACAAGACAGGTCGATAGTCGATATCCAATATCACTGCAGTGTGAGTGGTCTTCGCCAGATCCAGGGAGTGGTGACTGGTGGCGCGCATTTCCGAGGTAGAAAATCCAGTGCCGGTTACCAGTAACGCTTTGCTTTGCTGAAAGAATTGCTCGGTACAATCACTGGGCTGCAGTTGCATATCCGCACAATTTTGTCGATAAAACATCAACGGGAAATGTTCGGGTGGATCGATGCCTAAGATCACCAAACCGGTCAAATGCTCTGGCGTTACTCGCAGGAAATCCGTTCCTACACCTTCGTTTTGCAGTGTTTGCTTAACGAACACACCCATCTCATCTTGCCCGATGCAGGACAACATGGCTGAACGCAATCCAAGTCGGGCCGACCCCACGGCGATATTGCCGGCGCAGCCCCCCAAATATTTCCGAAAAGTTTGAGCATCCGCCAGTGTAGACCCGATCTGTTCGGCGTACAGATCGACCGCTACTCGACCCATACAGATCACATCAATGGGTCTATCGCGATCAAATACTGTGTTGCTCAGGATGCTCATAGTTGATCCGAATTGGCTGATGGTTCTGACAGGATTGTTTTGCCGCATGACCGATAATCACAGCCATTAATCCATCCCGCCCATCGACCGCCGCGGCCTGCTTATGGTGAATAGCGTGGCTAAAACTTCGAAGTTCCGCCAAGTAGGACGCCTGGTAGCGGTCTAAAAAAAAGTGCATGGGTTTTTCGCGGGTCACTGTATCCGCTGTGGATAATTCTGTTTGCGTTGCGCTGACATTTTGCGCCAACATTTTACCTTGACTGCCAAACACCTCCACGCGCTGATCGTATCCGTACACGGCTTGGCGACTGTTGTCGATAACGCCCAGGGCGCCATTGGCAAAGGTTAACTGTATCACCGCCGTATCCACATCTCCCCGTTGAGTGAGTGTCGGGTCAATTAAAGCTGCGCCCGTGGCATAGACTTCAGTGATTTCACTGCCCGCCAAAAATCGCGCCATGTCGAAATCATGAATACTCATATCGAGAAAAATGCCGCCTGAGCTGGCAATATAGTCGTGAGGTGGCGGCTCTGGATCTCTTGACGTGATGTGAATAATATGGGGCTCTCCAATGCCACCGGCCTGTACAACGCGCTTGACCTTGGCGAAATTGGGATCGAAACGGCGATTAAATCCGACCTGGATAATTACCTGGGCTTGTTCAACCACCGCCAACGCTTGTTGAATGGCGGCAATATCAAGGGCAATGGGTTTTTCGCAAAATATATGTTTGCCCGCCTGTGCTGCTTGAATGATCAGTGGAAGATGAGTGGGGGCAGGCGAACAGATTAAAACCGCATCAATCGTGGAATCATTGAAAATGCACTGGACCTCATCGCTAGTAACGGTTACTGATAGCGTGTTTACCCAGCTTGTATCGAGGTCGATATCAGCGATCGCCTTGAGGCTGATTTGGGGAATATGCCGGATGATATTTTCGGCATGAAGCTTACCAATTCGGCCAGCCCCGATAATACCTACAGAGATGGGGCTTTTTCCCTTGGGTTGAGGACTCTCCGTTTGACTATTCATTATTCAAACTCGCCAATGTTTAAAGCTGGTTTAACATTAGTAAGGCAGAGTGTCACACACCAGACAATTTCAGCTAGACCTTGTCAGCTTCAAAATAGTTGTCACTGCACCCTCGCCACACTATTCCAATTTTACCTGCTTCTCCACATAATCCGATTGAAGACCATGTTTGCCGGAACCGCGGCCATAATAATTCCATTCTGGAAAATTGAAATCCGAAGTGATTGACCGTGGAGACAGAATCATCACCTTAAGAAACTGTTCTAAATCAGGCGCATTATAAACGTTCACCTCAAATCCCCATTTCTTGAGCTGATGCAACAACGCTGTACACTTCTCCAATTCCCAGCTGATGGAAAAGCGATTGATGCCCCAGTTTTTTAATAGCGTTAGTATATTCTTGGCTTGACCTGGCAGGGAGAAGACCAAGGGACAGATAAAATCAACGGAGGTTTGTATGATAGCATTGGGAAACGCTTCCAACACCATTTTAAATCCCTCTTCTTTAAGCACATCTATGTCACCATTCAACCAAATTTGCTGATCCGTAAAACCTTGTTTTTTGAGTTGCTTGATGGTTCTACGTAATACAGCACTCTTGTCTTTAAAATCAATTTTAATTCTCTTGTCATGTTGTTGGAACTCACCCAACAACTCATCCAATGATAATTCGAGCTTTTCGACTGATAAAGCCTCATTTTTCAGCGAACTGTCATGTTGCAGTAACACCGATCCATCTTCACTCACGGACTGTACATCCACCTCCCCCCATTGAATGGGAGAAGAGAGGAACTGCTGCATATTTTCCCGGTCATTGACACCATGCCAAACCAAGTCAATGTACGGGGGTAAGTCCTTTTCATGTACCAGTTCACGCAATTCATAGAACCTGCCTTTTTCAACGGCAGCCGTTATCGGTGTGTCATCCGAGCGATAAACGGTATCGGCATGGAGCAGTAAAATATCGCGGGTATCTTTTTCGTTGGCAATGGCGTCGAGAGATTGCGTTTCACTGTCGGCAAAACAAATCACATGATATCCAAGGTTGCGAAAATAGGCGAGACTTTCTACCGCTGACTCAGCAGAGGAGCTATTCTTGGGGAAATAGAATAATTCTTTAGGTAACTCTAACCGGTAGTCTTTGCCAAATTTTTTAAGTGCCTGGATGGTTTTTTGCCGCATATCTTGGGAGCAAATATTTTTCAACCCGACCGCAGTCCTGGACTGCATTTGAAACCAACAAATGGTTTCAATCACTCCTTCCATCGGCCGCAATTGCACCCGGGAAGACTTACGGTAACCCGTGTACCAAGAGAGAAATGCTTCTTTCTGTTCAGGTAACAACTGATATTCAGTGAGGAATGAAGACAACAAATTCTCATGAATTTTGATTTCAGCGGGTTTTAAACGATAAAAATAATGGGTGCCTTGCAATTGGTCAAAGGTGCGCAATGCTCGAAAGAGCTGATATTGCATATCATTAATGCAACCATCGATATCAAAAATCAACATCAAATCCCTATCTGGATACTGTTCTTTCATGTATCGATAATGCAGACTCAATGCTTTCATCCAGTTATTCATAATAACCTCTTATCATCGACTGGAGTAAAGAATTTGTTATTAAAGCCCATAAATTATAACGCTAATCATCATAATAGACCTATTGTTCGCGATGCTCTCTTTAAAGCAGTATATTCTAATCCAAAAATGAGTCTGAAATGGATATGGGCATAATGCGTTCAATTTAAGGTAATTAACCAGGCTGATGCCTGATCTCCAAGTGTTGATAATAGCCC
>JAZFYA010000299.1:0-4470 GCA_036443315.1 Pseudomonadales bacterium | reverse complement strand
GAATCGTAATTTAACCAGTCGCCGCAGTTGAATTGTTTCCACTTCGTTCCAGCAATCAACCGGGCTATGGCGTTAAACCCCTAAGGCCCCAAGCCTCAGCGAAGCCGGGAGACTTGGGACTAGGGGTTAAAACTTAAGCATCAGCCACAGGGTATAGCGTGGTGACATGAATTGAGGCAGGTGGGGGCAATTGATCAGGATCAAGCTCTTTCACCCTCAGATTAGCCACTAAGCTCATAGATAGCTTTTGCAAGTATATCTTTGCGTCAGGTGTCTTCTCTATAATATCTATGCCGTGAAGGCTGATGCTCAACAGCAGTTGCATCTCTTCACTTGAAAGATAGAGCGGAAATGGGTAAGGATTTACGGTATTATCGTACGTAGCCATTATGACCTCCAATTAAGGTTGTATTGGTTAGCTAAGTCAGTGGGTTGCTGCCCATTGGCTTAGCGCTATTTAAATAAAAAGAACGTTACATGCGGGTAGCATGCTAGGCACAGGTTTTAGCTGTACATAATCACAGTATAGTACAGTCGTTCTAAAATGCTACCTTAAGTATAAATTTATTGTTCTGTTTGCCTATACTTTTTGGCATTCGGGGCTTAACCAGGCGTTGTTTTGGAAAAATTGCTGCTTGGCTGAAAAGCGCCAAACATCAATTTTCCACAAAACTATGGCGTTATATTTACCCGCTAAAATTTTCTACACTAAGGGATAGAGTTCAATGATAAACACTTCATCAAGCCCAAACGTCAATTCAATTTCTCATCGTTTGTTACCTTTACTATTCAGTTTCTTTATCTGCTTTAGTGTGTTGGCTAATAACGCTGTAGCAACAACATATGTCCCAATCATGGTAGATGATATTACTGTCATCATTCCCATTGGCGATGATACTGATACAGATGGTGACGGTGTCATTGATAGCGAAGATGCTTTTCCAAACGATCCAACTGAAACTTTGGACAGTGATGGCGATGGTGTTGGTGACAATGCTGATGCATTCCCCAATGATTCCACTGAAACCACAGACAGCGATGGCAATGGTACAGGAGACAATGCCGCGCCGCCTGCTGTCGATGAACTCGTTATTGTCGGATTAACCCCTACCCGTGTTGAAGAGTCGTTTCACGTAGACTCAGATATCTATATATTTTCAGCCCCTCAAACCGTTACCGTGCGTTGGAGTACGTCAAACGTTTCTCATGTCAAAATTAGGGTAGGAGGTAATCTTACGGGTGATTACAGCGTAACGAACACCGAATACATGGATGACGTAGGCAACTTAACGAGTGATCCATCACAAACGGTATCACCTGATGGCGAAATTACTTTTAATTTGCAAGGTTCGGCGCATTTCACCATCGAACTTATTGATCAAGATGGAAGAGCTATTCTTGACAGCTTCCCTAATGGAGGAATTTGGCAGCGTTCTAAGAGGCTGGAAATGTGGATTGGTTCTACGCTGACTGACCCAGATCCTTATCCCGATGCTTTCTCCTTTGATCCAATCCCTTTACAGCCGGTATCTAATGTTGTGTATTCTAACGTGGTAAATTTAACGGGTTTTGATGGGCCATTAATAGCGGGTGTTCGCTCAGGTGCTGCAAACAGCATAGTTGCACTTAGCAGCCCAGAGATATCCATTAATGGGGGCGCTTATGCCACCAGTCATGTCGTAAACCCTGGAGATACTTTGCAAATAAGAACGCAAAGTGCACCCAATCCAGGGATGGCCACAATTGCTGAGGTTCGCGTTGGAGGAACGGCAAATTACTGGGCCATCGTTAACGCTGGGACACCTCCAGGCGGGGATTCTACACCGGATGCTTTTTCTTTCACTTCCGTGACTGTGGAAACTAGCCAAACGGGTTATAACTTTTCCGCAGTAATCACTCTAGGCGGGTTTGACGGCAGCCTTGCCGTCACTATTAGTGCTATAAATGATTCTGGAGGTACTGAACTTGCTGGATTTGCGGGTAACGGCGGAGGTTTTGTTACATCCTGGGATGCGCGAGCGGGAGATACTATTCAAGTTAGGGTGGTAGGACCCCATCATGGTGCAACAGAAAATACGGCGACACTCACTGTTGGCAACGTATCAGGTACGTTTACTGTAACTCTTGTAGAGCCGGGTTCTGGTGGTGGGGGGACCACAGTGGAAAGCCTTCGTGCTGTAGGCGTTGAAAACTCCAATAATCCAATACCAACAGCGCCAATCTTCGACACTGTGGAATTTGTCACTGCCGCTAGTAGAATTCTCGCTACGGTTTCAGCACCGGCTCCTTCGGGAGAACTTATTTGTGACAATATCACCTATGACGCCACAATAGGGGTGCACTATGAATTCACCATTGAAAACCCTGGCACCACCACACGAGTAGAATTTTTTCTTAAAAAGGAGTCTGGCGAATTAGTGACATTGCCGGATAGTACGACAATGCAAGTATCCTCTACCGCCACATCTGTTACCTTTAATACGCAAGATTTCTTAGCAGATGACTTTGTTATCCCGGTGAGAAGCTACGACATTGTGGCTCATTTTATCAATGGCAATAATGATGGTGAAATTATCGACATTTTTACCTTGAGAGCAGATGTCATTCGTTTAGTCGAATTAGCGACAGTAGTAACAGATGACTCCGCAGGAGAGCCTAAAGATACTTTTATATTTGCTGAAGAATCGGTGACACTCCGAATAACACTCAATTCAATGGGTGACTTGGCAAACGATGTCACAGGCATTCAATTGCGAGTAGGAGAACATGTAGAAGGCACTGAGGACGGTGGTGTGTTTCATGAATTTACTGATATCGATGTACCCAATCAGCTTGAATATGCAATCGAGGCATCCGATTTGGAAATGCTTAGTGGAGCCGATATCCCGGTGGGGACTTATGTTATTCATGCCGATGCAATCGTAGATGGTTTGGTGGCCAATACAAATACAATTACCTTTACAGTCTTTGAAGGCGGGTTAGATCCCAATGCTGTATTTTTATTAGGGTTTGATGATCAATATGAAGTGCGTCATGGTGATATTAACGGCGATCAGCTCGCAGATATTTATATTAAGCGCAATGATCAACCTGGATTTAATCCCGGTGTTAGAGAGTTTGCATTATTGAAACAAACTGATGGTAGTTATGCCATTGAAAATTTGTTTGGTGATCAGAAAAACACTGCCTTGGCTTTACCAGAACTAGTGATTGATCTCACCACTGGAGATTTTAATGCCGATGGGGTCATTGATATCTTTTTTAAAGGTCTCAATTCTGCCGTCGGTGAAGATCTTATTGTCTATGCACCCAATGAGACAGGTAAAGCCCCCATTGCATCGAAAGTAATAGATGATGGTAATGAGGGTGGTATTGATGATGATTTTAGGCAATTTTTCAAAGATATTGCTGGCTATATAGCTAATTCAAATTACTTTGTAGACAATACTAGTGTTTCGTTAACCACTGAAACGCGTACTTTTGTTGACTTCAATGCCCCATTAGCTTGCAATATATTGGATTATTCAACTGAATACTGTGTCGATGGGCCATTATCGATATGGTTTGTTGGTGGGCCGGCTTGTGACGGAGGAACCCATCAAAGCTTGTTAGAGTTTCTTAGTAGCGATGGGTGTCAACATCCAAATGCTGAAATACATTACGATGATGCAACAGTGACATACAAAGTTGTTGTACCTGAAATTTTTTCTGACTTCGCCCCTCAAACTAAGGATTTTTCCAGCGCACTTGAAAGACTATTAGCTAATGGTGCAATCAACGCTGGTTTAGGTGATGAGGCAGTTATAGCAGCAATATTGGAAAGATACCTTGGGGTTGAAGTGTTTGGTGGGGTATTGGTGGATGGAGGAAAGCTTGATGACGAGATCGGGGTGCCAGATTCTCTGTTGGGGGAATTTAGGTTAGGGAGTTTGTTCGATAATGTTTTAGCCTGTGATGCGGAAGATGCGGACACGGGACTGGGGGGTAATTCCCTCGCGTGGGTTTTGCCAGTATGTGAAGCTGTTGCTGGTGCAGCAACAACCACTAGGTATGCTCAACACATTTATAGGTTTTGGAAACTAATTACCGCGTTTGACACGGAGGAAGAAACATCTTGTGATATGGAATTTGTACAAGAGCGGCCTTCGTTTGATGGCATAACAAAGACATGCGTATATAGGACGAAGGGAACTCTGTTTACGTTTCCACAAGCCGTAGGGTTCGCTTGTCCTCCTGTTGACTTAGAAAGATGTCTGGTAGACACAAGTTTTATTCAGCCACCGGCCAGACCCTAAATGATTATCTTGGTGCCATTATGATTGATGATATTAAAAGGGGATTATCTCTTTTTGAAAATGGAAAACATGCAGATGCATTAATTTTATTGTTGCCATATGCACAACAAGGCGATCCTAAAAGTCAAGCTGCAATTGGTGCGATATATCAGTTGGGACTTGATGTTAAACGAGA
>JAZFYA010000298.1:0-2683 GCA_036443315.1 Pseudomonadales bacterium | reverse complement strand
CGTAAGCCCAAATGATAACCTGGATTGAAAATTGATATTGCTGACCGGGCACACAAAAGTGTAAATCGGAGCGAGCACGTTTGCTTCTTTCTCGGAAGTTGCGTTAAGAGCTGGATTAGTGGAGCTCAGCAAAAGCCACACAATAAGCAGTAAGTTACTTGATCTCAAAATATTTTCCTTATCAAGCTTCCGTCGTGTACGGGCTAACGCCGCCAATCAGCGGCTGCACGAATAGCCATTGTCGTAAGACGAGGCACTACCCAAAACACCCCGCCGATAAAAATGTACTTCGCCAGCGGAATTTGTTGGAATTTGAGTCAATGTCAGGCACCACTATTTGGCAATAAGCTGGGCTTGGGCAGTCCGCTGCATCGGCCTTATTGGGCGGCTAATAAGAGAGTTAGTGTATTCATAACCACATTTCCATATTAAGCAATTTTGAGGATTACCTTACCAAACTGTGCACCTGTACTGAGTCGCTCATACGCAATCCGAGCTTGCTCCAACGGAAAGACCGTATCAATGACGGGATGTAACCGACCTTGAAAGATAAACTGCATTACTTCTCTAAATTCTCTACGGTTTGCCATTGTGCTTCCTATGATATGCAATTGATTCCAAAAGATTAATCGAATATCGGTTTCTCCTATACGCCCGGTGGTCCGCCCATATGTCACCAATCTACCACCTTTAGCTAAACTTTTGAGGCTCTGGGCCCAAGTTGCTGCTCCAACACTTTCAACAACAACATCCAATCCCCGATTTTTTGTTAACCTGGCCAGTTCGGTCCAATAATCTCCACCTTTACGGTTTAATACCACATCCGCCCCCATTTTTTGAGCCTGTGACATTTTCTCTTGACTACTGGTTATGGCAAAGACTCTTGCCCCGACCAGTTTAGCAATTTGAATGGCTGCTGTTCCTACGCCGCCACTAGCACCTAATATCAATACATCTTCACCGAGGCGAACCTGTGCTTGGCTCATTAAGGCCCGCCAAGCTGTCTGAAATACCAATGGCACAGCAGCCGCTTCCTCAAATGAAATGTCGTCAGGCAGGCTCATCAGGCTCCCTTCATCCACAGCGACAAACTCGGCAAAACCACCTGGTATGCTATCCCCAATAATCCCATAATCCGTGCATAGACTTTCCTCACCGGCAATACAGTATTCACACCGTCCACAATATAAACTAGGATTGACCACCACCCGATCTCCCGGTTTGAATTGTCTCACTTCACTATCCACTTCAGCCACGACACCCACAATGTCTGCTCCTCCCCAAAACGGAAAGGTCAATTCGGCTGGATCTGCCTCACGAAGAACCAATAGATCAAAATGATTTAATCCGCAAGCTCTAACTTGGACAAGTACTTGCCCACGCTTTATTTGAGGGCGAGGTACATCAACAATCTGGATTTCCTCTGGCCCACCACTTCTATAGAATACTGCTGCTTTCATCAATTTACCTCTTGTGATAATTATCTTTTTACTTTCAGATGCAGTCATTTAAAGAACAAGCCGCCCAACGCCTTTGTTTGAGCGGTGGCGGGTTCACCTCTGAATCTTAAAAAAAAGTCTGAAATTCGAAGAAAACTAGCCAGGGCCGTACAAACCAGCCATCCGCTCCAAACAAATTGTTATACAGTGTCCATCAGGTTTTGTCACTACTGTCCTTGTGTGATATAACCTTTAGCGAAGCGTTATTTGTTCTATTCTTCCTTATAGGGTCAGGCACCGTATATTTCCGAGTTGCCTTAAGCCATCTTGGCGATGACAGATTCTATCTGCGATCTATCAAATGCCCGAAGGGTCTGTGAGTGAACGTTGCCCAGGCTACAGAGCGACAGCAGGAGCGCTGAGACGGTCTCGTCATCAGGCGCTTCCAAGATGAGCACACCGTCATGCGCTCCCAAGGTCCAATAAACCTCCTTAACTGTGACGCCAGCATTCTTTGCAACTTCGACAAAAGCATCGGCCCGTTTGGTTGTGTCCTTGAAGTTGCGGACGCCCTGCTCCGTAAAATCGAACAACGCGATATAAGTTGCCATAATGTGTCTCCTTATTTCTAATTATTTTCTTATGAAGCCCTCTTTCCAAGATATTTACCTATCAGCCCTAAAGTTCTGTATCTTCGGCAAGGTAAACCACTCCCATGCCGCCACCGCCAAGTTTTTCAAGGATTTTGTAGTGGGAAATAGTCTTGCCGATCATAATCTTTTGAGTATCAATCAATGATAGGAGAGTTAGAAAAAAGATAAGCGAGAAAAATTTAAATGTCAAGGATTTCTAAGCAGACCGAAGTCTTAGGCGGGGTCTACCGGTCCATGATTGATATGACCCAAAACGATGTTCATACCTTTAAAGAGTGGTGTGATGAAAACGGCTTCGAGGACGTGTTTCACGACAAATTTAATTCTCAGCATTTTGAAATGGCGATGATTGCCTTTCACGAAGCCAGGGCGGGTGTGTGCAAACCAAAAGAGGAGAGAATGCAAGTTGGGGAAATTGAAGAAACGTTAGCGGGACCGAAATAAAAAATCCCTGCGTTTCAGTGTGGGGCAATCAAAGAACCGAGACATGCGCGGTGGGCACCGCCTGTACGTTTTTTGCGTCCACTGAATCCCGAAAAATCAGGATGAGGCGTGCAATCTGACCGTCCAGAGCTAAGCTCCCAATTTAAA
>JAZFYA010000297.1:0-43482 GCA_036443315.1 Pseudomonadales bacterium | reverse complement strand
GTAGTCTAACCCCTCACCAGGGCGTGGGGTTCCAACCGAGTGAGGGGTTAGACTACCGAGGGTGGCGGCGGGATACTACCGTCGCAAGCCGTTAACAGCGCTGCCCTTAAGTAAGTGCCATTCGGTTCATGGATAAACAGTATGATAAGCGCTCAAAAACCTTCAAGTGATAGACCTACACTGGCTATGCCAGCGTTACTCTATGGTACTGCCTGGAAAAAAGAACGTACAGAAGCCTTGGTGATCAAAGCCATTGAGACTGGGTTTCAGGGCATCGATACGGCCTGTCAACCTAAACACTACCATGAATCCGGTGTTGGCGTGGCACTACAGCGCTTACAGGATCAGAACACCATACGAGAAAAACTGTTTATTCAAACCAAGTTTACCCCATTGGCAGGACAAGACCCCAAGCGGATACCCTATGATCCCGATGCCAGCGTCGAAGACCAAGTCAAACAGTCTTTTGAAACCTCAATCCACAATCTGCAAACGGATTACGTGAATGCCTTCATACTTCATTCGCCCATTCAGCCGCACTCTAAATTGATGGCCGCATGGCACGCTATGGAAGCGATTTATCAGCAGGGTGGGACACATCAACTCGGCATCAGCAATTGTTATGAGTTAGCGACACTCAAGCAGCTATATACCAATGCGACGGTGAAACCGAGTATCGTGCAAAATCGATTCTATCAACAAACGCAGTACGATAGTGTCTTACGTCAGTGGTGTTTGGATCAAGGTGTGGTGTATCAAAGTTTTGGGACGCTTACCGCTAACCCGCATTTACTGGCTAGTAGTGTGGTGAAGCAATTAGCACAACACTACCAGAGAACATCGGCACAAATTCTATTTCGTTATTTAAATCAACGAACTGTGATGCCCTTAACTGGTACTTGCTCTGAACTTCATATGCGTGAAGATCTGGATATTCTTACATTTAAGCTGCTGGGTAATGAGCTGCAATGTATTGATGCTGAATTAGCGCAATAAATAGCCTGTTGATATTTGAGCATGAACTTAATGGAAGAGCAGTTAATCGATTGTCCCTATTGCGGAGAACGTATTTGTGTATTGATTGGCTGCTCCTCCTAATCAACAGTATATTGAAGATTGCTAGGTTTGGTGTCGCCCTATTAATTTCGATGTCACGGTTAATGAGGTAGACTGTAGTGGTCAGGCAAAACGACCAAACGTTTAAACCTCTTCTTGATCAGTATAAATAGGCTGTCCGTTATCCAGCGTATCCTCAATGGGAATATCGAGAGCAGGGACAGACTATTTCGCAAGACTGGGAGCAGCGTTTGGTTCAACATCCTTATCCGATAGTGGAGCGTGTAACACTGGCTGATATAGCGCTCTTACCCGCGTACGACAATTTGCGTTTGTCGATAAAGATTGGTTTGATCACTCACCCTATCAACATCTGCGTCGATGGTTGAATCATCTGTTACACTCAGCCTTATTCATACAGGCCATGAAAAAGCCAGCGATTACCTAAGCTGCTTTACTTTTAAATATGAGGGAACCCAGATGCGTTTACTCCATACCATGCTGCGTGTAACTGATTTAGAAGCCTCTTTGCGTTTCTATACCGAAGTATTAGGCATGTGGCTATTGCGTCGAAAAGATTACCCTGAAGGGCGTTTCACCTTGGCCTTTGTGGGATATGGCGAAGAAGAGACACATAGCGTGATTGAATTAACCCATAATTGGGATACAAATTGCTATGAGCAGGGCAATGCTTTTGGTCATATTGCCATTGGTGTAGACGATGTTTATGCTATATGCGAACAAATCCGCGAAAAAGGTGGAAATATTGTTAGAGAACCGGGCCCGATGAAGTATGGCTCAACCATACTCGCTTTTGTAGAAGATCCAGATGGTTACAAAATTGAACTGTTATCCCGGCATTAACACAATAAGCTATTTTTGTTCTACGGACTCGGTGATAGCTTCTTTAGATCAAACCTGATTATCCTTAAGCTTTGGGAAATACGATGGACTATTTATCTATCATCAATTTTTGGTTTGACGAGTTGAACCCGAGCTACGTTAATAAAGATTTTAAAGGTCACTCATATGCTCAGACTTTAAGGTCTTTGATTTATTGTAGAGATCATAAATCAAAGACCCCAACAAGACCTAGCATACGTGCGGCTTGTGCCTTTAACAAAGAACTACCCCATTAGCCGATTAAAAAAAATTCCGGTATGATTCCCAGCCACTTTAAGTTTAATCGACAGGTTTGAATCATGTCCAACAACCGCAAACGTCCTCTTGAGGGCATTCGCGTTATTGAATTAGGCCAGTTGCTGGCAGGCCCTTTTACCGGTGCGATGCTCGCTTACTTTGGTGCCGAGGTCATTAAGGTTGAATCACCACAAGGTGGCGATCCCATCCGTGGCTGGCGCGAAGTACAAAACGGCACCTCGTTATGGTGGCATAGCCTGGGCCGAAATAAAAAATCGGTTACTATCGACCTAAAAGCCGAACAAGGCCGCAAACTAGTTCGCCAACTTATCGATAACGCCGATGTGCTGGTTGAAAACTTTCGTCCAGGCGTGATGGAAAAATGGGGGCTGGGGCCAGAGGATATTAAGCAAACCAATCACGGCCTAATCTACACCCGTATTTCCGGCTACGGTCAAGACGGCCCCAACTCGCTCAAACCCGGCTATGCTTCCGTCTGCGAAGCCTATAGCGGTTTCCGCTATGTGAATGGTTTTCAAGATCAGGCACCGGTTCGTCCCAACCTAAGTATTGGTGACACAATTGCCGCCATCCATGCTGCCTTAGGTGTTGCCTTGGCCATCATCGAACGCGGCAATAACGAAAACGGCGAGGGGCAGGTAATCGACATCGCCCTGTACGAATCCATGTTCAATCTGATGGAAGCAGTTATTCCCGAGTACGACGGCGCTGGCATAATCCGCGAACCCTCAGGCACCACTATCACAGGCATTGTGCCTACTAACACTTACCGTTGTCGTGATGGTAAATATGTGGTGATTGGTGGCAATGGCGATGCAATTTTTAAACGTCTGATGGTGATAGCCGGCCACCCAGAGATGGCGGAAAACCCGCAGATGTCCAGTAACGAAGGCCGCGTTGTTCACGAAGCAGAAATCGATGCAGTATTAGCTAAGTGGTGTTTGGATTATGACGCTAACACCATTATAGAAAACCTTGAAGCCGACCACATCCCTGTAGGCCCTATCTACAATGTAGAAGATATGATGGCCGACCCACACTATCAAGCCCGCGGTATGTTTGAGCAGGTAGAAATTAATGGCAAGCCGTTAAAGATTCCTGCGATTTTGCCCAAGCTGAAATCTACACCGGGGGAAACCATCTGGTCTGGACCCAAGCTGGGCAGTCACAATGATGAAGTATTTAGGAAGATTTTGGGCCTGGATGACAGCCAGTTGAATGCGTTGAAAAGTTCGGATGTAATTATAGATTAATAAGTCGACAGTGAAAAAGCCTTTAGTCTAGGAAAAGCAGTTGAATCTAGAGCTTGTGACACGATCTTTAGGGAGAGTTTTGGATACTACGGGGATCTAATGCATAGACTTCTTAATGCATGGACTTCTTATAGATGACTGATAACTTTTAATGTGAAAATAAGGGCGCTTTTGGGGGGTAGTTTGGCCTTATTGGCATGGAAGCCATGTATGCAGAAAATGCAGGAGCAATTTTCTGTCACCGTTAGGGTGACATCCAATGACCGCAACGTTTCACGGTAACCTTAGGCACTATACCTATAGGTCCGCAGGCCTAAATCCTATTCATCCTCATCCTCAACGATATCCTCTACTTCGGGACGATCAACTAATTCAACATACGCCATAGGCGCTTTGTCCCCAGTACGGAAACCCGCTTTTAAAATACGGATATACCCACCGGGACGCTCCTGATAACGAGAACCCAAATCGGTGAACAATTTACCGACTACTGCTTTGCTGCGAGTACGATCAAATGCCAGACGACGATTAGCGACTGAATCGGTTTTGCCCAACGTAATTAGCGGCTCTGCAAAACGACGCAACTCTTTGGCTTTAGGCAAAGTGGTTTTAATTAGCTCGTGCTCAACTAATGAATTAACCATATTGCGGAACATCGCTTTACGATGTGAGCTGTTACGGTTTAATTGGCGGCCACTGTGACGATGACGCATAACTCTAATTCCTTCAAATAGCTTTTATTAGCAGCAGAGTAGATCTACTCCTGTAAAACATTAGTTATGACGCAAGAACTTTATCATCGTTCTTCAGGCTGGAGGGTGGCCAGTTGTCCAGGCGCAGGCCTAGAGCCAAACCACGTGATGCCAATACGTCTTTGATTTCAGTCAGTGACTTTTTACCCAGGTTAGGGGTTTTCAGTAGCTCAACTTCTGTACGCTGAACCAGGTCACCGATGTAGTAAATATTTTCTGCCTTCAAACAGTTCGCCGAACGTACAGTCAACTCAAGATCATCCACCGGACGCAGCAGGATTGGATCGACTTCATCCTCTTCCTCCTCTGGCTCAGCTTCTTTCTCGCTCTCCAGGTCTACAAATACCGACAGTTGTTGCTGCAAAATAGTTGCAGCACGACGAATCGCTTCTTCCGGATCGATGGTACCATTGGTTTCCAGATCGAGAACCAGCTTATCAAGATCAGTACGCTGCTCAACACGGGCGTTTTCTACTACGTAAGCAACGCGATGAACCGGGCTGAACGATGCGTCCAACTGTAGACGACCAATGCTGCGAGTCTCTTCTTCTTCGTTCTGGCGAGCATCCGCTGGAACATAACCACGACCGCGGGCGATGGTCAACTGCATATTAAGTGTGCCAGCTTCGTTCAAGTGGGCAATCACGTGCTCCGGGTTGGCGATTTCTATATCGTGGTCGACCTGAATATCTCCAGCAGTAACAATACCAGAGCCAGACTTGCTTAAGCTCAACACCGCTTCGTCTTTACCATGCATCAAGATAGAAACGCCTTTCAGGTTCAACAGGATTTCAATGACATCTTCCTGAACACCATCAATGGCACTGTATTCATGCAATACCCCATCGATTTCAACTTCAGTAATGGCGCAACCAGGCATTGAGGACAACAGTATACGACGTAGAGCATTGCCCAATGTATGGCCAAAACCGCGTTCTAAAGGCTCCAAAGTCACCTTAGCGTGAGTATTGTTCACTTCGTCAACATCAATAAAACGTGGCGTTAAAAATTCGTTCACTGCACTTTGCATATGGGCACCTGTGTAGTATTAGTCCTTCGGATTGTCGGGATAAGTCTATGCAATCTTCGCAAATTACTTAGAGTACAATTCAACAATCAAGCTCTCGTTAATTTCTGAAGAAAGTTCTCCGCGATCTGGTTTGGCCTTGTAAGTCCCTTCCATATTGCTCGCATTCACTTCGATCCACTCGGAGTCTGCGCGCTGAGCAGCTAATTCAATTGCCTGCTTAACCCGCAGCTGACTTTTGGCTTTCTCACGAACAGAAACTTTATCGCCAGCTTGCACCTGGTAAGAAGCGATGTTAACTACTTTATCGTTAACTAGAATAGCTTTGTGGGAAACCAGCTGACGTGCTTCTGCACGAGTTGAACCAAAGCCCATACGATAAACAACATTATCTAATCGACTTTCTAATAATTGCAGCAGATTTTCACCGGTTGCGCCTTTCAAGCGAGCCGCTTCTTTGTAATAGTTGCGGAACTGCTTTTCGAGTACGCCGTAGATACGACGAACTTTTTGCTTTTCACGTAGCTGAACACCGTAGTCAGATAGACGACTGCGACGCACACCATGAAATCCTGGCGCTGCCTCTGCTTTACATTTTGAGTCCAGAGGACGAACACCGCTCTTCAAGAACAGGTCTGTTCCTTCTCTTCTGGACAGCTTACACGTTGGGCCTAAATATCTAGCCATAGTTGTATTCCTGTATTCTCATGCTGCTCTTAATGGTTAGACACGACGTTTTTTCGGAGGACGACAGCCATTATGTGGAATCGGCGTAACATCATTAATGCTACCAATTTTGTAGCCACAGTTGTTAAGGGCGCGAACAGCAGACTCACGGCCTGGTCCTGGGCCCTTGACTTGAACGTCAAGATTTTTAAGACCGTATTCCTGAGCAGCAGCACCGGCACGCTCCGCTGCAACCTGGGCAGCAAACGGGGTGCTTTTACGTGAACCACGGAAACCAGAACCACCAGCAGTTGCCCAACTAAGCGCATTACCCTGACGATCTGTGATAGTAATAATAGTATTGTTAAAAGACGCGTGTATATGGGCGATACCATCCACCACTGTCTTCTTGACCTTTTTACGGGCCGGCTTATTGTCTTTAGCCATTTTCTTCCTACTCTAATATCAGCACTACAAATAGTGATGTAGCTACACTAAAGTAATTATTTCAATTACTTACTTTAGTGCATCTCTATTAATTGCTTTTACTCGAAGAATTCAAGATGAAGACCTAATAGAACCCCCCTATATGAAGGGTTTTAGAGGAGAGCCATTCCGAAATCTTATAGTATTTTCAATGAATAGAGATGCCCTTTAATAACTTACTTTAAAACTTACTTTACATAACAAGTGGCTTTGGCCTGTCGAAGTAACTAACTGTTAATTACTTGCGAATAGGCTTGCGAGGACCTTTGCGAGTCCGCGCATTGGTTTTGGTACGCTGGCCACGAAGCGGCAGATTCCTGCGATGACGCACACCGCGATAGCAACCCAAGTCCAGCAGACGCTTGATATTCATCGACACTTCACGACGAAGATCACCTTCTACATTCAACTTACCAATTTCAGCACGCAGTAAATCCAGCTGCGCTTCTGACAGGCTACCAATTTTTAGTTCTTCAGCAATACCAGATGCTGCACACACCTGCTTGGCCGAAGGGCGACCGATACCATAGATATAGGTCAACGAAATCACCGTATGTTTATGATCGGGGATGTTGACACCAGCAATACGAGCCATCCAACTTACTCCAAAACTTTTGTTTTATCGTCCACAGGTCTCAATACAAATCCTGGATCTAGCACATTGACGTAAGACTTGCGCTACCAACCCTTCTTCTATGCACTATCTAATACCTAAGAAGAAGCCTGTCTTTCACAACTACAGAGGTGCTTAAAAAAACACCACCCCGATGCGAAAGGCGCGATAGTCTATCGTCAGATCAAATAAAAATCAACCTGAACATTACTGATTCGGATTAGCCTTGGCGCTGCTTGTGACGAGGCTCAGTGTTACAAATAACACGCACCACACCTTTGCGACGAACAATTTTACAGTTACGACAGATTTTCTTTACAGAAGCACGAACTTTCATTTTACTTCTCCACCACTGTCCCCTTTAAATGGGACTAAAACCAGACCCCAACAGTGCTAACCGCCGCGGCCTCTACCATAATTTTTCAAATTAGCCTTTTTCATTACCGACTCATATTGATGCGACATCAGATGTGACTGCACCTGCGCCATAAAATCCATCACTACGACCACAACAATCAATAGGGATGTGCCGCCCAAATAGAATGGCACATTCCAAAATACCACCAAAAACTGGGGCAAAAGACATACCATCGCAATATACAAGGAGCCAAACATAGTCAGGCGAGTTAACACACCATCAATGTATTTTGCGGTGTGTTCGCCCGGGCGGATACCTGGCAAAAATGCTCCCGAACGCTTCAAGTTACTGGCTACTTCCTTCGGATTGAACATCAGCGCCGTATAGAAGAAGCAGAAAAACACAATCAACACCGTAAACAACAGGATATTCAGTGGTTGACCAGGGCCAATCGCCAATGACACGTCCTGTAACCATTCCATGCCTTCACCTTGACCGAACCATTGAGCAATCGAGGCCGGAAACAACAAAATCGAACTGGCAAATATCGCCGGGATAACCCCCGCCATATTAACCTTCATCGGCAAGTGGCTCTGCTGCCCCTGTACCGTCCGGTTACCCTGCTGACGCTTGGCGTAGTTCACCGTAATACGACGCTGACCACGCTCGATAAATACCACAAAGTAAATCACCGCAATGGCCAGAACCAAGATTACCAAAAGTACTAGTATATTGATTTCGCCCTGCCGCGCCTGCTCTAAAGATTGTCCTATAGCCGAGGGCAAACCAGCAACAATACCGGCGAATATAAGCAGCGAAATACCGTTACCAATACCACGTTCAGTAATCTGCTCACCCAACCACATCATAAACACAGCACCTGTGACCAACGACACAACAGCAATAAAGTAGAATGAAAGCCCTGGGGCGTAGGCCATTTCCTGCAGACCAACGACCATACCGGCCCCCTGCAGGGTTGCCAAAATCACCGTCAGGTAACGGGTATACTGACTAATCTTCCGGCGACCCGCCTCACCTTCTTTTTTCAACGCTTCTAGCTGCGGACTTACCGATGACATCAGCTGCATAATAATCGACGACGATATATAGGGCATAATGCCCAGCGCCAAGATACTCATACGCTCTAGCGCACCACCGGAGAACATATTAAACAGCCCCAGCACAGTACCCTGGTTCTGATCAAACATCGCGGCGATTCGGTCCGGGTTCATACCCGGCACAGGAATATGGGTGCCAATCCGGTAAACAATGATAGCCAACAAAACAAAACGCAGGCGAGCAAAGAGCTCGCCTAAGCCTGATTGATTACCACCGGATAATAGCCCTGCATTCATCTATGGATTATTCCTCAACGTTTCAACTTGACGATCTAGTCTTCGACTTTGCCGCCAGCTTTTTCAATGGCTTCGCGAGCGCCTTTAGTAACACCTAAACCTTTGATCGTTACCGCTTTATTAATATCACCCGATAGGAAAACTTTGGCGCGCTCAATATGTGTACCCACCAGATCAGCGCGCTTTAAAGCACTCAGATCAATCACATCATCACTTACAGCTGCCAACTCGCTGGTCCGGATCTGGGCTGTCACACGGGCGACGCGCGAAGTAAAACCGTATTTTGGCAAACGCTTTTGCATTGGCATCTGACCACCCTCAAAACCTGGGCGTACGCTACCACCACTGCGAGCTTTTTGACCTTTGTGACCACGGCCAGCCGTTTTACCAAAGCCACTACCGATACCACGACCAACACGCTTGGCGCTGTGCTTACGGCCAGGTGCCGGGCTCAGTGTATTTAAACGTAATTCATCGGTCATGATTATTCCTCAATGCTTACTAAATAGCTGACTTGATTGATCATGCCACGAACCGATGGAGTATCTTCCACTTCAACGGTGTGATTAATACGTCGTAAACCCAAGCCAACAACACACGCTTTATGGGACTTCAATCGCCCACTGGTGCTGCGAAGCTGTGTTACTTTGATTGTCTTCTTGGCCATCTCTATAACCTTAATCTTCAAACCTTAACATGCAAACCTTGATACGTGGCAATCACAAGGATTGCTTAATTCATCGCCCACTTTACCTAAATAAAAAACAGTTAAAAATAAGCGTCTAATTTAAGATCTCTTCGACAGTTTTACCACGACGGTTAGCCACCTGCTCGGGAGAAACCATAGTCTCCAGTGCCTTAAAAGTAGCACGAACAACGTTAACCGGGTTAGTAGAACCATAGCACTTGGCCAATACATTATGTACTCCAGCCAATTCCAATACTGCACGCATGGCTCCACCGGCAATGACACCAGTACCTTGTGATGCGGGCTGCATATAAATTTTTGATGCGCCGTGATTAGCCTTGATCGAATATTGAATAGTGTCACCATTCAGATCAACGTTGATCATGTTGCGACGAGCGGCTTCCATGGCTTTTTGGATTGCTACCGGTACTTCGCGAGCCTTGCCGCGACCGAAGCCGACTTTACCGTTACCGTCACCAACCACAGTGAGCGCCGTGAAGCCGAAGATACGACCACCCTTTACAACTTTCGCAACACGGTTGACCTGAACCAGCTTCTCTTGCAAACCTTCAGAATCATCCTGCTTTTTTGAATCATTAAATGCCATCGTTCAAAACCTTGACGTTGAATCGTTAGAATTGAAGGCCGCCTTCACGGGCAGCATCTGCCAAAGCCTTAATCCGGCCATGGTATTTAAAACCACTTCGGTCAAAAGCAACGTCAGTGACGCCCGCTGCTTGCGCTCGCTCGGCAATCAACTTGCCAACGCTCGCAGCTGCTTCAGCATTGCCGGTGCTTCCACTACGTAAGCTCTTATCCAATGTGGATGCACTGGCTAAAACCTTGTCACCTGCTGGGCCAATAATTTGTGCGTAAATGTGCTGCGAAGTGCGATGAACGCTCAGGCGGTTTGCACCCAGCTCACGCATCTTGGCACGACCACGGCGAGCACGACGTAATCTGGATGGTTTCTTATCGCTCATACTAATACCTTTAACCTAAACTTTACTTCTTCTTAGCTTCTTTACGATGTACATGCTCGTCGGAATAACGGATACCTTTGCCCTTGTAGGGTTCAGGCGGACGGAAAGCGCGTATTTCTGCAGCAATCTGTCCAACCTGTTGCTTGTCAACGCCCTTTAATACAATTTCAGTTTGAGAGGGCGTCTCAGCGCTAACACCTTCTGGTAATGTGTAATCAACCGGATGAGAAAATCCCAATGTTAAATTCAGCGTTTTACCAGAACACTTGGCACGATAACCAACACCATTGAGCTCAAGCTTTTTCTGAAAACCTGTGGTCACACCAATGACCATATTGTTAACCAGTGCGCGGGTTGTACCGGCCAATAACCAGCCTTGTTTCTCGCCATTACGAGCAGAGAAGAGTAGTTCGCTCTCTTCCTGTTTAATTTCAACCTTTTCATGCACACCCCAAGACAGTGTGCCGTTGCCACCTGTAACAGTCAGTTCCTGACCATTAATGTTGACTTCAACGCCTGCCGGAATTGCGACTGGGCTTTTTGCTATTCTAGACATAGTCCTAAACTCACAACTCTAAATTAAAAAGCTAACTTAACAGGCAGCCTAATTAAAAAACCGTACACAGTACTTCACCACCAACACCGGCAGCACGTGCAGCACGATCAGTCATCACACCTCGAGAGGTAGAAACGATCGCAACACCTAAACCGCCACGTACTTTTGGCAGCTCATCCTTGCCAGCGTAAGCACGTAGGCCAGGGCGACTAACACGGTCGATTTCAACAATAACCGGCTTGCCTTCGTAATACTTAAGTTCAACAACCAGTGCAGGCTTACCGTCAACTTCTGTAGTATTGTAACCGGCAACATAGCCTTCTTCTTGCAACACTTTAGCCAGCGCCGACTTCAACTTAGAAGCAGGCATACTGACATCAGTTTTACCCACCATTTGGGCGTTGCGAATCCGGGTCAGCATATCCGCTACGGGATCTTGCATGCTCATATATTTGCTCCTAAAACCTCTGCTTTATCTCTTGCTTCAATACTCAAATCCCTCTTCAACCTCAAGAGTCAACTCTTCGAAAATCAACCCTTCGAAAGTCAACGGGGAGAAGAAATTACCAACTGGCCTTAACCAAACCAGGTATATCACCACGCATAGCAGCTTCACGTAACTTGTTACGACACAGACCAAACTTACGATAAACACCGTGTGGACGACCTGTAATCTGACAGCGACGACGCTGGCGGCTTGGGCTAGCATCCCGCGGAAGCTTTTGTAATTTAACTTGTGCATCCCACTTGTCATCATCGCTAGCATTTGGATCGCGAATGATCGCTTTTAGTTCAGCACGTTTAGCCACATATTTTTTTACGGTAACTGTGCGCTTCTTTTCACGAGCGATCATTGATTGCTTTGCCATAACCGCTATACCTTTAGTTCTTTAAAAGGAAAATTAAACGCTTTCAACATAGCCAGCCCTTCTTCGTTAGTTTTGGCAGTTGTCGTAATAGTAATATCCATACCACGCAACTTATCGATTTTGTCGTAGTCAATTTCCGGGAAAATAATTTGCTCAGTAACACCCATTGAAAAGTTACCACGTCCATCGAATGACTTAGGGCTAATGCCGCGAAAGTCACGTATACGCGGGATCGCAACACTAACCAGGCGTTCGAGGAACTCATACATCCGATCGCTGCGCAAGGTTACTTTACATCCGATAGGCCAACCTTCCCGGACTTTAAAACCTGCAATAGATTTCCGCGCCTTATTGATAACCGGTTTTTGGCCAGCGATCTGTTGCATATTACTTACCGCATGTTCCAGGACTTTCTTATCTCCCAACGCTTCACCGACACCCATGTTCAGAGTAATTTTGGTAATGCGAGGCACTTCCATCACATTGTCCAGTTTCAGCTCTTCTTTCAGCTTTAACCGAAGTTCGGTTTTGTACAATTCTTTTAAATTAGCCATTACTGTTCCCAGCTCTCTCTAAACCCTGACCCAAACTAGGCCTAAACTATGCTCTTCCTAACTATATCCTAAGACGATGCCCGCTCTCAGCTAAACAGCTTAAATGTCAATCTGTTCGCCATTGGACTTGAAGATGCGTACTTTCTTACCACCTTCAACTTTAAAACCTACACGGTCTGCCTTGTTTGTAGCCGGATTTAAAATCGCCAGATTTGACACTTGAATTGGCGCTTCTTTTTCAATAATCCCACCTGGTATATTTGCCTGAGGGTTAGGCTTCTGGTGTTTCTTCATTATATTGATACCAGAAACAATGACACGATCCTCCCCAAGCAGGCTTAGAATCTTGCCTTGTTTACCTTTGTCTTTACCAGCTAAGACGATTACTTCGTCTTCCCGCTTAATCTTACGCATTTCCGACCCTCAACTCTCTTCGCTTCTACCTTTATCAGTCAACCCTTATAATAAAGATGACTTACAATACTTCGGGAGCCAAAGAGATAATTTTCATGAATTTCTCACCGCGCAATTCGCGGGTTACCGGGCCAAAGATACGAGTACCTATAGGCGCGTTTTGTGCATTAAGAATAACGGCTGCGTTATCGTCGAACTTAATCAGCGACCCGTCACTGCGACGAACACCTTTTTTAGTGCGAACAACAACTGCTGTCACTACCTGACCTTTTTTGACCTTGCCGCGGGGAATCGCTTCCTTCACTGTCACTTTGATCATGTCACCAATTCGTGCGTAACGACGGTGCGAACCGCCCAGCACTTTGATACACATAACACGGCGAGCGCCGCTATTATCTGCAACATCTAAATAGGATTCTGTCTGAATCATCTTCTACTCCAAACCTATCAACTGCGGCCTGTTATTGCCAATATTAGTAACCCAGCTGTTGGCACTAAACAGCAGATGCGTTCTCTTCGATTTTTTCTAACTTCCAAGTTTTAGTCTTGGAGTGAGGACGCGTTTCACTAATAGTGACCACATCCCCTAATTTGCACTCGTTAGCTTCATCATGTGCATGCAACTTGGACGAACGAGTAAGGTACTTACCGTAAATCGGATGTTTAACCCGGCGTTCGATCAGCACCGTAATGGTTTTATCCATTTTGTCGCTAACCACTTTACCCGTAGCTGTACGAGCGCCGTTTTCTGTTGTTGACATTTTAATTACCTGCCTTTTCTGAAAGCACAGTTTTAACCCGTGCGATATCTTTACGAGCTAGCTTTATCAGATGAGTTTGACCCAGCTGACCAGTGGTCTGCTGCATATTCAGCTTAAATTGATCTTCTCGCAGCTTCAGCAATTCAGCATTCAGCTCTTCCACAGACTTTTCACGCAATTCAGTAGCTTTCATTACATTACCGACCGTTTAACAAAAGTGGTTGCAACTGGAATCTTAGCCGCCGCCAAAGCAAATGCTTCACGCGCCAATGCTTCGCTCACACCCTGCACTTCATACAATACTTTTCCAGGCTGAACTTGTGCCACCCAGTACTCAACATTACCTTTACCTTTACCCTGACGAACCTCTAAAGGCTTACCGGTAATTGGCTTGTCTGGGAAAACACGAATCCAAATCTTTCCGCCACGCTTAATATGGCGGGTCATTGCACGACGTGCAGATTCAATTTGACGAGCAGTAACACGACCACGGCCTATAGCCTTGAGTCCATATTCACCAAAGCTAATTTTGCTGCCGCGATGAGCCAAACCGCGATTGCGGCCTTTCATCATCTTGCGAAATTTTGTACGTTTAGGCTGTAGCATTTGCTGAACCTTTACCCTTTACTTAAATTCTGAACTAAAACACTCGGTACCCGTCTATCAATTAGTTCTTACTAATTAGTTGCTGGCGCCTTTTTTACCTTTAGGTTTTACTTCGACTTCTTCTACATTGCCAATCACTTCACCTTTGAAGATCCATACTTTGACACCGATGATGCCGTAAGTGGTATTAGCTTCATAATTGGCATAGTCAATATCGGCACGCAGCGTATGCAGGGGTACGCGACCTTCACGATACCATTCAGTACGAGCAATTTCAGCGCCGCCAACACGACCACTAACCTGAACCTTAATACCCTGAGCACCCTGACGCATAGCGTTTTGCACAACACGCTTCATGGCACGACGAAACATCACGCGACGCTCCAACTGACCAGCCACATTTTGGGCAACCAGTTTCGCATCCAGATCAGGCTTGCGAATTTCTTCAATGTTGATGTGCACAGGCACACCCATTCTAGTGCTTAGTTCTTTACGCAGCTTATCGACATCTTCACCCTTCTTGCCGATAACAATGCCTGGACGAGCCGTATGAATAGTGATCCGCGCCGTCTGCGCCGGACGCTCGATTACAACACGACTTACTGATGCGCTTACGAGCTTCTTTTGCACATACTCACGAACCTCCAAATCATTAATTAGGTTCTGCGTATAGACTCCACGATCGGCATACCATATCGAAGTATGCTCTTTAACAATGCCTAACCGTATGCCTATTGGGTGTACTTTCTGGCCCATGTGGTCATCTCCTACTTAGTCTTTTTCGCTATCGCTAACTTTAACGGTAATATGACATGAGCGTTTAAGGATACGATCCGCACGTCCTTTAGCCCGTGGACGAAGGCGCTTTAATGTGCTGCCATCGTCAACAAAGATGGTTGATACCGTTAATTCATCGATATCAGCACCTTCGTTATGCTCTGCATTGGCGATAGCAGAGTTTAAAATCTTCTTGATAATACCCGCGCTTTTTCTGTTGCTAAACTCCAGAATATCGAGAGCTTCTTCAACATTTTTACCGCGAATTTGATCAGCGACCAAACGCACTTTCTGTGCAGAGATCTGCGCGCCAGTTAATTTTGCTGAAACTTCCATCATTCTTTACCCTTATACAAAAACCGAGAGTACAAAAAACCGAGAGTCAAAAACCGAGAGCTAATGTCAACTAGCGTTTGGCTTTTTTATCAGCGGCATGGCCGCGAAATGTACGAGTCGCTGCAAATTCACCCAGCTTATGACCTACCATGTCCTCAGTAATAAAAACTGGCACATGCTGACGACCATTGTGCACTGCGATAGTCAGCCCTACCATGTCAGGAGAAATCATGGAACGACGCGACCAGGTTTTAATGGGACGCTTATCGTTGCTTCCGATCGCAGATTCGACCTTCTTCATTAAGTGAAGATCAATAAATGGACCTTTTTTTAGTGAACGTGGCACAGCACCTTCCTCTCTAGTTTTTTCTAACCCAATAACATTGTTAACAAAAGCCGCTATTAATAAAAATTGTTATTAGCGGGCGCTACGCTTGCGTACGATCAACTTGTCAGTACGCTTATTTTTACGCGTCTTATAACCCTTGGTTGGTGTACCCCAAGGCGATACCGGATGACGACCACCCGAAGTACGACCTTCACCACCACCATGTGGGTGATCTACCGGGTTCATCGCAACACCACGAACGGTAGGACGAACCCCACGCCACCGCGAAGCACCCGCTTTACCTAGCTTACGCAGGCTGTGCTCGCTGTTAGACACTTCACCCAAAGTCGCTCGACACTCAGACAAAATCTTGCGCATTTCACCGGAACGTAAACGCAATGTGGCGTGCTGACCTTCACGGGCAACCAACTGAGCGGAGGTGCCCGCACTACGTGCAATCTGGGCGCCCTTACCCGGTTTCATTTCAATACAATGAACCACACTGCCGATCGGAATATTGCGCAATGGCAATGTATTTCCAGGCTTAATCGGGGACGCATCACCCGACATAATCACATCTTCAGCCTTAATCCCTTTTGGTGCAATAATGTAGCGACGCTCACCGTCAGCATACAAAACCAAAGCAATATTTGCGCTCCGATTAGGGTCATACTCAAGACGCTCGATCTTTGCCGAAATACCATCTTTGTTACGCTTAAAGTCGATCAAGCGGTAGTGCTGCTTGTGACCACCACCAATATGACGCGTAGTGATACGTCCGTTATTGTTCCGACCACCACTCTTGCTCTTTTTCTCTAACAGAGGAGCATATGGAGCGCCTTTGTGCAGATCCTTATGTACGATCTGCACAACATGACGGCGACCAGGAGATGTCGGTTTTGCTTTTACAATTGCCATCTGACTCTAACTCTCGATTATTCCACTACCGCAAAGTCAATTTCCTGACCTTGCGCTAAACGTACATACGCTTTTTTCCAAGCAGGCTTTTTGCTCAAACCATAACGATTGCGCTTGACCTTGCCTTTAACGTTCACGGTCTGAACATCCAGGACGTCGACTTTAAACAATTTTTCAACGGCCTTTTTAACTTCCAGCTTGGTCGCATCAACCGCAACTTTGAAGACCACTTGATCCTCACCACCCATAGCCGCCTTTTCAGAAACATGAGGGCCTTTTAGAACCGTATACAGTCTTTCTGCATTCATCCTAACAACCCCTCAAACTTCTTCAGCGCAGACACAGTGATTACCACTTTATCTGCAGCAATTAAACTTACCGGATCAATACCAGTAACATCAACCACATTTACTTTATGCAGATTGCGCGAAGCCAGGTATAAATTTTCGGACACATCTTCTGAAACCAGCAGCGCACTATCCAAATCCAAGCCCGCCAACACCTTAACCAACAACTTGGTTTTAGGCTCCTTAAGCGCCAACGCTTCAACCACAACCAAGCGCTCTTGGCGAGCCAGCTCAGAAATGATTGAGCGCAGCGCAGCGCGATACATTTTCTTGTTAACTTTATGCGAGTGATCCTGCGGCTGAGCTGCAAACGTCACGCCACCAGAACGCCAAATTGGCGAGCGGATAGTACCAGCACGAGCGCGGCCAGTACCCTTTTGACGCCAGGGCTTCTTGCCGCCACCAGAAACCGCAGCGCGGTTTTTCTGCGCGCGAGTACCCTGACGAGCACCTGCCAAATAGGCAGTCACCACCTGGTGAACCAGGTCTTCGTTAAATTCTTTGGCGAAAGCCGCATCAGACACTTCTACAGCACCTGTGGCTTTTTTCTTGCCTACAGTAAAGGTCGCTAATTCCATCTCGATTATGCCCCCCTTACTTTAGAAGAGAGAGCTTTGGAAGAGAGCACTTTGATAGCAGGACGAACAATGACATCACCACCAGGAGCGCCTGGAATAGCGCCTTTAATCAAAATCAAGTTGCGAGCCTCATCAACGCGAACAACTTCTAGCGTCTGCACTGTTACACGCTCAGCACCCATATGACCCGACATTTTCTTACCTTTGAAAACGCGACCGGGAGTTTGACACATACCGATAGAACCGTTAGAACGGTGAGAGATCGAGTTACCGTGGGTAGCGTCCTGCATAGTGAAGTTCCAGCGCTTGATACCACCCTGAAAACCCTTACCTTTTGACTGGCCAGTCACATCAACCTTTTGACCCGCTTCAAACGTTGCAACAGTCAACTCAACACCCACTTCTGGGGCCTCATCACCTTCCTGCAAACGGAATTCCCAAAAACTGCGACCAGCTTCAACGCCAGCTTTAGCAAACTGACCCGCATCAGCCTTGGACACGCGAGATGCCTTACGCACCCCAGTAGTCACCTGGATCGCCGCATAGCCATCAGTTTCGCCTGTTTTGACACGAGTAACACGATTGGGAGTGACTTCAACCACTGTTACCGGAATAGATATGCCGTCGTCTGTAAAAACGCGGGTCATGCCGCTTTTACGACCGACCAAACCAATTGTCATTGTTCCAACCTCTTAGTGTACGGGGCTTTACCCTCTATGGCCGAACTCTCAGCACCCTGCCTAAAGCGCTGCTTGTCAAGATCAACAGCGACGCCGAGAGAACGTTACACAACCCAGGAAAACCCCGAGCGAGCCTTACTTAATATAATTTTTGTGGATTTAACCTGCGACCAAGCTACCGCTCTAGCCGAGGCTAATCTGGACTTCTACACCAGCCGCCAAGTCCAACTTCATCAACGCATCTACCGTCTTTTCAGTTGGCTCAACTATATCTAACAAGCGCTTGTGAGTGCGGATCTCGTATTGATCACGAGCATCTTTATTCACGTGCGGCGAGATCAACACAGTAAAACGCTCTTTGCGAGTAGGCAGCGGAATAGGTCCACATACCTGCGCGCCAGTGCGCTTTGCTGTCTCTACAATCTCTTGAGTAGACACGTCGATTAGGCGATGGTCAAAAGCCTTTAAACGAATTCTGATTCGCTGATTATGCACTGACCATACTCCAATCGTGTTTTAACAGGGGCTCACCGACAATGGCCGGGGCTACCCGAAAAAAGGAAGGCGCATTCTAATGACTGACCCCTGGGGTGTCAACCGCTACCCCGATTTATTTCGACAATGATGAATTCCATAGAGAATTGACCGCGGCCTGATGCTATGGCGCGCAGGATGTCATGGTGCACAGGCTGTTAATGTAACCGAACAACGTCATTGCACCATGCAACAGCGCAGCAATGCTCTCACCATACCAATATTGACGTGTGGCTTGGCACCAAAGAGTTAATAATTGTTATTTTTTGGTTCAATATGCCTACAAGGATCCTGTATACTTGCGCGCGATTTTCACTAAGGCAAACCGAGCGGCACCATGACTGAATTATCCAAATACAGAAATATAGGTATCTTCGCCCACGTTGATGCAGGTAAAACTACCACCACAGAACGAATTTTGAAGCTTACCGGCAAGATCCATAAAACGGGTGAAGTACATGACGGTGCAGCAACCACCGATTTTATGGAGCAGGAGCAAGAGCGCGGCATCACCATTCAGTCCGCGGCGACCACCTGCTACTGGAAAGATCATCGCTTCAACATCATTGATACACCCGGACATGTGGACTTCACCATTGAAGTCTATCGCTCACTGAAAGTACTCGACGGTGGAGTGGGTGTCTTCTGTGGCTCAGGCGGCGTTGAGCCACAATCAGAAACCAACTGGCGCTATGCCAACGAATCAGACGTTGCACGTATTATTTTCGTCAACAAGCTGGACCGCATGGGTGCAGACTTCCCGCGCGTTGTAGGTCAAATTGAAAAGGTACTGGGCGCAAACCCATTAGTAATGGTTTTGCCCATCGGTATCGAAGAAAATTTCGTCGGTATCGTTGACCTGCTGACACGTCAATCCTACATCTGGGATGATTCTGGCGAGCCAGAAAACTACGAAGTCGGCGATGTTCCTGCCGACATGGTTAATCAGGTAGAAGAATATCGCGAAAAAATGCTCGAAATGGCCGTTGAGCAAGACGATGATTTGATGATGGCCTATATGGAGGGTGAAGAACCTTCCATTGAGGATATTAAGCGCTGCATTCGTAAAGGGACTATCGCTCTGGACTTCTTCCCCACTTACTGTGGTTCGGCGTTTAAAAACAAAGGCGTTCAACTGATACTCGATGCCGTTGTCGATTACCTGCCCAACCCAACAGAAGTTAAACCCCAACCGCTAACTGACGAGAATGGCGATGAGACTGGCGACGTTGCAACGGTATCGACTGACGAGCCGCTGAAAGCGCTGGCGTTCAAAATCATGGACGACCGTTTTGGCGCGCTCACCTTTATCCGCATCTACTCAGGCATCTTGACTAAAGGCACTACCATACTGAACTCCTACACAGGTAAAACTGAACGTATCGGCCGTATGGTTGAAATGCATGCTGATGACCGTAACGAGATTGACTCAGCACAAGCGGGTGACATCATCGCCATTGTTGGCATGAAGAACGTCAAAACAGGCCATACTCTGTGTGACCCAAAGCACCCTGCAACGCTTGAGCCGATGATTTTCCCTGATCCCGTTATCTCAATCGCCGTATCGCCAAAAGACAAAGGTGGATCTGAGAAAATGGGCATTGCCATCGGCAAAATGATTGCTGAAGATCCCTCTTTCCGTGTTGAAACAGATGAAGATTCTGGCGAAACTATTCTTAAAGGTATGGGTGAACTTCACCTGGATATCAAAGTTGACATCCTTAAGCGTACCCACGGTGTTGATCTTAATGTGGGTGCGCCTCAGGTTGCTTACCGTGAAACTATCACTGAGGAGATAGACGACAGCTACACCCACAAGAAGCAATCGGGTGGTTCTGGCCAATTTGGTAAAATCGATTACCGCATCAAGCCAGGAGAACCTGGCTCCGGCTTCCAATTTAACTCGACTGTTGTCGGTGGTAACGTACCTAAAGAATTCTTCCCTGCTATTGAAAAAGGCTTCAGGAGGATGATGGAGCAAGGTCCACTAGCAAGCTTCCCTGTACTAGACATTGAAATTGAGCTGTACGATGGTGGTTTCCACGCTGTGGACTCATCCGCTATAGCCTTTGAAATCGCTGCTAAAGGCGCATTTCGTCAATCCATGCCTAAGGCTGGGCCCCAGTTGATCGAACCTATCATGAAGGTTGATGTGTTCACCCCGGATGATCACGTTGGCGATGTCATTGGCGACTTAAACCGTCGTCGCGGTATGATCAAGGATCAGGAAGCAGGCACTACAGGCGTACGCGTTAAAGCTGATGTACCGCTTGCTGAAATGTTTGGCTACATTGGCAGCCTGCGCACCATGACATCGGGCCGCGGTCAATTCTCTATGGAATTCTCTCACTATATGCCCTGTCCGAATTCAGTTTCAGAAGACGTTATTGCTGCTGAGAAAGAAAGGAAAGCGACTAAGTAATCCAACTATACCCAAAGCGATTGAAATTTAGGTTTTACCCCCTGTGCCAGGATAGATGTCGTCCCTTTTTGTTTATGGCAAGTTGTTCATGGCAAGGCGTTTGAACGCAGGAAACTGTCAATATCTCAAGCTCAAACAACGCAGCCATGGGCAAAAAGGGGGTGTGACGTGCATGGATGCACTAATGCCGCAGGCGCATGGATGTGCAGGAGCGGCCTATAACACCTAAATTTCAATCGCTTTGGGTATATAGTGAACTCCCCTCTGCCCACAAGACCCTCGCACAAAAAAGGGCCTCCGAAGAGACCCTTTTCGATACAATGCTAAGATTCGCCTAACATTTCACCAAAGCTATTCGATAATCTTCGCTACAACACCCGCACCCACAGTACGACCTCCTTCACGGATAGCAAAGCGCAAACCATCGTCCATCGCGATGGGGTTGATCAACGTAACGACCATCTGCACGTTATCACCCGGCATGACCATCTCAGTACCTTCTGGCAATTCGCAGGCACCGGTGATGTCAGTCGTACGGAAGTAGAACTGGGGGCGGTAGCCTTTGAAGAATGGCGTATGACGACCGCCTTCATCTTTGCTCAATACATAGACTTCAGCTTCGAACTTAGTGTGAGGTGTGATAGAACCAGGCTTGGCCAGGACCTGACCACGCTCAACGTCATCACGCTTGGTACCACGCAACAGCGCACCAATGTTCTCACCAGCACGGCCTTCGTCCAATAGCTTGCGAAACATTTCTACACCCGTACAGGTAGTGATTTGAGTTTCACGGATACCAATGATTTCAACTTCGTCACCGGTGTTGATGATCCCGCGCTCAACACGACCCGTCACCACCGTACCGCGACCAGAGATAGAGAATACATCTTCAATCGGCATAATGAAGTCACCGTCGATGGCACGCTCTGGCTCAGGAATGTAAGTGTCCAGGGTTTCCAACAGCTTCTTAACAGCGGTAGTACCCAGCTCGTTGTCATCTTCGCCATTCAGGGCCATCAGAGCAGACCCTGGGATGATTGGCGTGTCGTCACCTGGGAACTCGTAAGTATCCAGCAGCTCACGCAGCTCCATTTCAACCAGCTCGATCATTTCGTTGTACTCTTCAGAACCCGCACCACCACAATCTTCCGCCAGCAGGTCAGCCTTGTTCAGGAACACAACAACGTAGGGCACGCCGACCTGACGTGACAGCAGGATGTGCTCACGAGTCTGGGGCATGGGGCCGTCCGTCGCACCACACACCAGAATAGCGCCATCCATCTGCGCTGCACCGGTGATCATGTTTTTAACATAGTCAGCGTGGCCTGGGCAGTCGACGTGGGCATAGTGACGCGTTGGCGTATCATACTCAACGTGCGACGTAGCAATGGTGATACCGCGCTCACGCTCTTCTGGCGCGTTATCAATATTATCAAATGCAACCGCATCGCCACCGGAAGCTTCAGCAGCTACCCTGGTCAGGGCCGCGGTTAATGTTGTTTTACCATGGTCAACGTGTCCGATAGTACCAACGTTGACGTGTGGTTTGGTGCGTTCAAATTTTTCCTTAGCCACAGCTAATTACCTCGTCAAATATTAAAAGAAAGTTAACCTTTGGTTTTTGCGATAATTTCTTCCGCAATATTGTTTGGTGCCGGAGAATATTTCTCAAACTCCATAGTGAAGGTCGCACGACCCTGAGTTGCTGAACGCAAATCAGTAGCGTAACCGAACATTTCACCCAGTGGCACCTCAGCATCAACGACCTTGCCCATGGCATTTTCGTTCATACCTAAAATCATACCGCGACGACGATTCAAATCACCAACCACGTCACCCATGTTTTCTTCAGGAGTTACCACTTCCACTCTCATAATGGGTTCCAGCAGCTGAGCGCCACCTTCCTGAGACAGTTTTTTAGTTGCCATAGACGCAGCAACCTTAAACGCCATCTCGTTAGAGTCCACATCATGAAAAGATCCATCATAAAGCGTTGCTTTCAGGCCCAACAACGGATAACCCGCCAGCACGCCGTTCTTCATCTGCTCTGAAATACCTTTTTCAACCGCCGGGATGTATTCACGGGGAACCGAACCACCGACGATTTCGTTAACAAATTCCAAGCCTTCAGCATTGGCATCTTCACCCGGCTCAAACTTGATCCAAACGTGACCGTACTGACCGCGACCACCGGTCTGGCGAACAAATTTGCCTTCGACCTCAATGGTATTCGTAATCGCTTCACGGTAGGCCACTTGAGGCCTACCGATATTGGCCTCAACACTGAATTCACGGCGCATACGGTCAACAAGGATATCCAGGTGTAACTCGCCCATACCAGAGATAATAGTCTGGCCGGTTTCCTCGTCGGTCTTAACACGGAAAGAGGGGTCTTCCTGGGCCAGTTTACCCAGCGCAACACCCATTTTTTCCTGATCGGGCCTTGATTTTGGCTCAACTGCCACGGAAATAACCGGCTCTGGGAACTCCATGCGCTCCAGCACAACGACATTGTTGGGATCGCAGAGGGTATCACCCGTAGTGACATCCTTCAGACCGATCGCTGCTGCAATGTCACCTGCCAATACCTCTTTGATTTCCTGGCGATTATTGGCGTGCATCTGCACCATACGACCGACGCGCTCTTTTTTCATTTTCACCGAGTTGTACACCGCCGTACCACTCTCCAGCTTGCCGGAATAAACACGGAAAAACGTCAGCGTGCCCACAAAGGGGTCGGTGGCAATTTTAAAAGCCAGTGCGGCAAACGGTGCATTGTCATCGGCATCGCAAATCGCAACAGTCTGTTCTTTATCGTCCCGAGTACCCTCGATCGCCTTAACCTCTTCAGGTGAAGGCAGGTACTGGATAACGGCATCCAGCATTGCCTGTACACCTTTGTTCTTGAAAGCAGAGCCACCGATAACCGGAACAATATCGTTGGCTAATGTTCGCTGACGGATACCCGCGACGATTTCCTCTTCGCTTAGGTTACCCTCATCCAGATATTTTTCCATTAGTTCATCGGTAGATTCCGCTGCAGCCTCCACCATGTACTCGCGCATTTCTTCACACTTTGACTGTAACTCAGCGGGAACATCAGCGTAGTCGAACGTCATACCCTGATCGTCTTCGTTCCACAGGATAGCTTTCATCTTGATCAGATCAACCACACCCTTGAACTCTTCTTCAGCACCGATAGTCATCTGCAGAGGGACAGGGTTGGCGCCCAGACGCTCTTTCAGCTGGTCGATTACCCTATGAAAGTCGGCACCGGCACGATCCATTTTGTTCACAAACACGATGCGCGGCACTTCGTATCTGTTGGCCTGACGCCACACGGTTTCAGTCTGGGGCTGAACGCCGGAAGAGCCACACAGCACAACAATCGCACCATCCAGCACTCGCAGAGAACGCTCTACTTCAATAGTGAAGTCAACGTGCCCCGGCGTATCGATAATGTTGACACGATGCTGATCAAACTGCTGCTGCATACCCGACCAAAAACAGGTAGTGGCCGCAGAGGTAATGGTGATACCCCGCTCTTGCTCTTGCTCCATCCAGTCCATGGTAGCGGCGCCATCATGCACCTCACCAATTTTGTGAGATAAACCCGTGTAGAATAAAACACGTTCCGTAGTCGTGGTTTTACCCGCGTCTACGTGAGCACAGATACCAATGTTACGGTAATGAGCTATAGGCGTTTTACGTGCCACTGCTTTGTCCTCAATAGAGAAATAATAAAATTACAAACTGCTCTTAACTAGGTTTCTAAAATACGGCTTCTAAAATACAGCTTCTACAAATACGACAACTAAATACGCTAGCCTTAGAAACGGTAGTGAGAGAAGGCCTTGTTCGCTTCTGCCATACGATGCACATCTTCACGCTTTTTAACTGCAGAGCCTTTGCTCTGTGATGCATCGATAATTTCACCCGCTAAACGCTGGCGCATAGACTTTTCACCACGACCACGGGAGTATGCCACCAACCAGCGCATAGCCAGGGCTGCGCGACGAGATGGACGAACCTCTACGGGTACCTGGTAAGTCGCACCACCTACTCGGCGAGATTTAACCTCAACCATCGGTGCGATATTTTCCAGAGCCCCATCAAAAACCTCAATAGGATCTTTATTGAGTCGTTCTTGTACGATGTCCAACGCACCGTAAACAATACTTTCTGCAACTGATTTTTTACCACTCACCATGACGTGGTTCATGAACTTAGCCAGCGTAAGATTGCCGAATTTTGGATCAGGCAGTATCTCGCGCTTGGCGACAACTCTTCTTCTTGGCATTGTGTTAGCCCTATGTCTTCAGGTTATCCAAACACTGTTTTGCCACAATTTCCAAAAGCTTGGAGGCGCGGGTAGCAGGAGTTTGGCCTTACTAAGGTTGAAATGTCTTGACGGTTTTTGACTCTAATTACTAGTAATACCGTACTTACTTTTAAACCACTTTTTTTCTAAAACCGGAAACGTATGACAGCGAAGCTGTCAGGGGACAGATTTAAATCTGTCCCCGCGATCTCTATTTTGGTCGCTTGGCACCATACTTAGAGCGACCCTGCTTGCGATCAGCTACACCCGAGGTATCCAAACTACCGCGAACAGTGTGATAACGCACACCCGGCAAATCCTTAACTCGACCACCGCGAATCAACACAACACTGTGCTCCTGCAGGTTGTGCCCTTCACCACCGATATATGAAGTCACTTCATAACCGTTGGTTAAACGAACACGACACACCTTGCGCAAAGCAGAGTTAGGCTTCTTAGGCGTTGTAGTGTATACACGAGTACACACACCACGACGCTGCGGACATGCCTCCAAAGCAGGCACATCGCTTTTTTGAATCTTACGTTTTCTCGGCTTACGAACCAACTGGTTGATCGTTGCCATTAAACAAACTCCAAATAATAAAACGCCTTCCCTTCTCCCTAAAATTAGAGAGCAAGAAGGCCATTGATCCAGCTAATGTCATACGCATTGGCTGAACTATTCCAAAAAAACTGGAGCGCAAATTTTATAGACGCACTCCAGCTTAGTCAACCCCGGATATTACTACTATCCGGGGTTGAACGTCTGAAAACGGCAGCCTGAAGCTAAAGCCCACCCCGAATAGCCCGCGTTAATATCCGACTTCTAGCCTTCGGCCTTTTGACCTTCGTCCTTCAAGGCTTCAGTCAATGCCGCTTCAATATCTGCGGCACTCACTACCACTTCCTCGCTGGCAGTCTTCTCTTCTTCCTTACGGCGCTTACGCTCGGCGTGATACGCCAAGCCAGTACCGGCAGGAATCAGACGACCCACAACTACGTTTTCCTTCAAACCACGCAAATGATCGCGTTTACCTGTTACAGCAGCTTCGGTCAGTACACGAGTGGTTTCCTGAAATGAAGCCGCAGAGATAAAGGATTCTGTGGCCAATGATGCCTTGGTAATACCCAACAACATACGTTCGAAACTAGCGGGTATTTTACCTTCAGCTTTCAGGCGTTCATTCTCTTCCAGTACGCGGATATATTCTACCTGCTCACCCTTGATCAATGCTGCATCGCCAGAAGCAGTAATATCAGCTTTACGCAACATCTGGCGACAAATGACCTCAATGTGCTTATCGTTGATTTTTACACCCTGTAGACGATAAACATCCTGAATTTCGTTGGTAATGTACTTGGCCAATTCTTCAACACCCTTCAAGCGCAAAATATCGTGAGGACTCAAAGGCCCTTCAGACACAATTTCACCCTTTTCAACATGCTCACCTTCGAACACGCTCAGAGTACGCCACTTGTGAATCAATGCTTCGTAGTGATCGGCGCCTTTATAAGTAGAACCATCGGTGGGAGTGATCACCAAACGGCGCTTGCCTTTGGTCTCTTTACCAAAGCTCACGGTACCAGAAATTTCCGCTAGAATAGCAGGCTCTTTCGGCTTACGAGCTTCAAACAGGTCTGCAACACGGGGCAAACCACCGGTAATATCACGGGTCTTCGAGCTCTCTTGTGGAATACGTGCGATAACATCACCGATGCCCACATTAGCACCGTCAGTCAAACCAACCATCGCATTGGCCGGCAGGAAGTAATGTGCCGGCACGGTGGTACCTGCCAGGCACAATTCCTTACCCTTAGCGTCAACCAATGTTACTGTTGGGCGAATATCTTTACCCGCCACCGGGCGCTCGGCAGGATCGATAACGGAAATCGAGCTCAAACCAGTCAGTTCATCCGTCTGCAGCTTAATCGTAATGCCCTCTTCCATACCACTGAACTTCACTTTACCAGCCACTTCAGTAACGATAGGATGAGTGTGCGGATCCCAGGTAGTAACAATATCACCGGCAGCCACTTCCGACTGGTCGGCCACCTTGATCAACGCACCATAGGGCAACTTGTAACGCTCGCGTTCACGGCCACTTTTATCAGAAACCGTCAACTCACCGGAACGACTAACGGCAACAAAGGTGCCATCAGTTTTTTTCGCCAATTTTACATTCTGCAATCGAATGGTACCTTCCTGCTTCACCTGAATACTATCCACTGCGGTTGCCCGCGAGGCCGCACCACCGATGTGGAAGGTACGCATAGTTAACTGGGTGCCAGGCTCACCGATGGACTGAGCGGCAATAACGCCCACTGCCTCACCGGCATTAACCATATGACCACGAGCCAAATCACGACCGTAACAAACACTACAAAGACCATGACGAGTTTCACAGGTAATCGGGGAACGGACCTGCACCGCATCAATACCCAAGGATTCCAGTGCAATAATACCTTTCTCATTAATCATGGTACCGGCGGCAAAAACAACCTCATCAGCGTTTGGATCGATCACGTCTTTGGCGACAATACGGCCCAATACGCGATCACCCAGGGTTTCGATGATATCACCACCCTCGATAACTGGTGCCATCATCAAACCTTCGCTGGTACCACAATCATAATCGGTCACTACTAGATCCTGGGCCACATCCACAAGGCGGCGAGTCAGGTATCCGGAGTTCGCGGTTTTCAAAGCGGTATCAGCTAAACCTTTACGAGCACCGTGGGTCGAGATGAAGTACTGCAAGATGCTCAAGCCCTCACGGAAGTTAGCGGTGATTGGGGTCTCGATAATGGAGCCATCGGGTTTGGCCATTAAGCCACGCATCCCCGCCAACTGACGAATCTGGGCAGGGGAACCCCGAGCACCCGAGTCGGCATAGATAAAAACAGCGTTAAAAGAATCCTGCTCTTCTTCTTCACCATCACGGTTAACCACAACCTCTGTGGAAATACCGTCCATCATTGCCTTAGACACCAAATCGTTAGCGCGAGACCAGATATCAATAACCTTGTTGTACTTCTCACCCTGGGTCACTAAACCAGACGCGTATTGCTGTTCAATTTCTTTCACTTCCGCTTCAGCGTTACTAATAATCTGTTCTTTGGCTTCAGGAATGGCAAAATCGTTAATGCCGATAGACGCACCGGAGCGGGTTGAATAGGTAAAACCGGTGTACATCAGTTGATCGGCAAAAATAACCGTCGCCTTCAAACCGACTTTACGGTAACACTCATTCAAGATACGAGAGATGGCCTTTTTGACCATGGGTTTGTTAACCCACTCATAGGGAAGGCCTTCGGGAACAACTTGCCACAACAACACACGACCCACTGTGGTTTCGATGATTTTAATTTCTTCCTGGCGCTCGCGAGTCTCTTCATCAAACAGCACTTCTTTAATGCGGCACTTGATCCGGGCCTGCAAATGTACTTTGCGAGCATTGTAAGCACGGTGTACCTCTTGAGGATTTGCGAACACCATGTTCTCACCCGCGGCATTGACACGAGAACGCGTCATCCAATACAAGCCCAGTACTACATCCTGAGAGGGAACGATAATAGGCTCACCATTCGCTGGTGACAGGATGTTATTGGTCGACATCATCAACGCACGGGCTTCCAACTGAGCCTCCAGCGTCAACGGTACGTGAACCGCCATCTGGTCACCATCGAAGTCGGCGTTATAGGCCGTACACACCAGTGGATGTAACTGGATCGCCTTACCTTCGATAAGGACAGGTTCGAAAGCCTGAATGCCCAAGCGGTGAAGTGTCGGCGCACGGTTCAACATAACCGGATGCTCGCGGATAACCTCTGCGAGGATATCCCACACTTCCGCTGGCTCGCGCTCAACCATTTTCTTGGCCGCTTTAATTGTGGTCGCTAAACCACGGGCTTCCAACTTGCCAAAAATAAACGGTTTAAACAGCTCCAGCGCCATCTTCTTGGGAAGACCGCACTGGTGTAATCTCAGGGTAGGACCTACTACAATGACTGAACGCCCAGAGTAGTCAACACGCTTACCTAGTAAGTTTTGACGAAACCGACCCTGCTTGCCCTTAATCATATCGGCTAAAGATTTCAGCGGGCGCTTGTTAGAACCCGTAATCGCACGACCGCGACGACCGTTATCCAGCAGTGCATCGACAGATTCCTGCAGCATACGCTTTTCGTTACGGACAATAATATCCGGCGCGCTCAGATCTAATAAACGCTTTAAGCGGTTATTCCGGTTAATGACGCGACGATATAAATCATTCAAATCGGACGTTGCAAAACGACCGCCATCCAAAGGAACCAGCGGACGCAGATCCGGTGGTAGCACAGGTAGAGCGTTCAGAATCATCCACTCAGGCTTGTTGCCTGAAGTCTGCAGCGCCTCTAACAACTTCAACCGCTTGGAGAATTTTTTGATTTTGGTTTCAGAATTGGTAGCGGGGATTTCTTCTCGTAACGTTGCCACCTCTTCGTCAAGATTGATGTCCTGCATCAGCTTTTGTACTGCCTCTGCCCCCATCATCGCTTCAAATTCGTCACCAAATTCTTCCATCGCTTCATAGTACTGCTCGTCCGTCAACATCTGATTTTTTTCTAAGGTAGTCATGCCAGGATCAATAACAACAAAAGACTCGAAGTAAAGAATTCGTTCAATGTCGCGTAGGGTCATATCCAGCAACAAACCGATACGGCTTGGCAGTGATTTCAAAAACCAGATATGGGCAACAGGGCTAGCCAGTTCAATATGCCCCATACGCTCACGGCGCACTTTCGCCAACGCCACTTCAACACCACACTTCTCGCAAATAACACCGCGATGCTTTAAGCGTTTATATTTGCCGCAAAGACACTCATAATCCTTGACCGGGCCAAAAATCTTGGCGCAGAACAAGCCATCGCGCTCGGGTTTAAAGGTACGATAGTTGATGGTCTCAGGTTTTTTTACTTCACCGAACGACCAGGAATGAATCATTTCCGGAGAGGCCAAGCCTATCCGGATAGAATCAAACTCTTCGTTTTGACCTTGCTTGAGTAAATTTAATAAGTCTTTCACGCCGTTCCTCCGTTATGACGAAACCCCGTCAGGCTCCACCCATAATCGATTGTCGATGGTTACGTTCTATTCTATTCCGTGTCCAGTTCCATATTGATACCCAGAGAACGAATCTCCTTGACCAGCACGTTAAAGGATTCAGGCATTCCAGGTTCCATACGCTGGTCACCATCAACGATATTTTTGTACATCTTGGTCCGACCAGCAACGTCATCCGATTTCACCGTTAGCATTTCTTGCAAGGTGTAAGCCGCACCGTACGCCTCCAATGCCCACACTTCCATCTCACCGAAGCGCTGACCACCGAACTGTGCCTTACCACCCAGCGGCTGCTGAGTCACTAAGCTGTATGAACCGGTAGAACGAGCATGCATCTTGTCATCTACCAAGTGGTTCAGTTTCAGCATATACATATAACCGACCGTTACCGGGCGATCAAACGCCTCTCCGGTACGACCATCATATAAAGTCATCTGACCACTTTCTGGCATATCTGCCAGCTCAAGCATCTGCTTAACTTCTGCTTCAGAAGCACCATCAAACACCTGGGTGGCCATCGGCACACCCGCACGCAGATTATCGGCCATATCCAAAATTTCTTGGTCAGTAAATAACGTTAGATCTTCCTTGCGTCCATCAACGCCATTGTAGATGCGTTGCAGGAATTTACGCAGGTCAGCGACTTTCCTCTGCTCACGCAACATCTCGTCGATCTTGCTACCCAGACCTTTAGCCGCCAGACCCAGGTGAGTCTCCAGAACCTGACCTACGTTCATCCGCGACGGTACACCCAAGGGGTTCAGCACAATATCAACTGGCTCACCCTGTTCGTTATAGGGCATATCTTCGACTGGCATAATGACTGAGATAACGCCCTTGTTACCGTGACGCCCCGCCATTTTATCACCGGGCTGGATACGACGTTTGATTGCCAGGTAGACCTTAACAATCTTCAATACCCCTGGAGCCAGGTCATCACCGCTTTGTAGCTTGCGCTTCTTATCTTCAAAACGTTCTTCCAATACACTGCGATTCCCCGCCAACTGGGCTTCCGCAGATTCCAATTGGTTATTGAGAGCATCATCAGCAAAACGCAGCTTGAACCACTGATCTTTTTCGAGTTCATCCAGTACTTCATCATTAATCGCAACGCCTTTCTGAACACCAGCGCCACTCACGACTTTCTGTCCGTTTAACGTTTTGCGTAACAGCGCGAAAGTCGCACCTTCATAAATTCGAAACTCTTCGTTTAAGTCCTCACGATATTGATCCAGCTGGGCTTTTTCAATTTCCAGTGCACGCTGGTCTTTTTCCAGACCATCACGGGTAAATACCTGTACATCAATAACGGTACCCTTAACACTAGAAGGAACGCGTAGAGAAGTATCTTTAACATCAGATGCTTTCTCACCAAAGATAGCGCGCAACAGCTTTTCTTCCGGCGTTAGCTGGGTTTCACCCTTAGGTGTCACCTTACCCACTAAAATATCACCGCCAGATACTTCACCACCGATATAGACAATACCGGACTCATCTAATTTGGACAGCGCGCCTTCACCCACATTGGGAATATCCGACGTCACTTCCTCAGAACCTAACTTGGTATCACGGGCGATACAGGTCAGCTCCTGAATGTGGATTGTGGTGAAACGGTCCTCCTTCACTACACGTTCGGAAACAAGAATCGAATCCTCAAAGTTGTAACCATTCCAGGGCATAAAAGCGATACGCATATTCTGCCCAAGCGCCAACTCACCCAAGTCAATAGAAGGACCATCAGCCAGAATATCACCACGCTGGACCCGATCACCTTTTTTAACGATAGGACGCTGGTTAATACACGTGTTCTGGTTAGAACGGGTGTATTTAGTCAAGCTGTATATATCCACTGGAGGCTGGTCAGCGTCTACTTCTTTGTCATTGACCCTAACCACGATACGACCGGAATCAACACTATCAACAAAACCGCCCCGCTTAGCCACTTTACAAACACCGGAGTCAGATGCCACAAAACGCTCCATACCAGTGCCGACTAAAGGCTTCTGTGAAATTAGTGTTGGAACCGCCTGACGCTGCATGTTTGATCCCATCAAGGCACGGTTCGCATCATCGTGCTCCAGAAAGGGAATCAACGCAGCCGCAACGGATACCACCTGCTTCGGTGATACATCCATAAACTGTACGTCTTCAGGTGGCTTTAGGGTAAATTCGTTCATGTGACGAACGGAGACCAACTCTTCCAACAACTTGCCCTTGGCATCAAGCGTCGCCGATGCCTGTGCAATGACAAACTCTGCTTCGTTAATCGCCGATAAATATTCAATCTCTTGGGTAGCCTTACCTTTGACAACCTTGCGGTAAGGAGACTCCAGGAAACCATACGAGTTGGTGCGAGCATAGGTTGCTAGAGAGTTAATCAGACCAATGTTTGGACCTTCAGGCGTTTCGATAGGGCATACACGACCGTAGTGTGTTGGGTGCACATCACGTACTTCGAAGCCAGCACGCTCACGAGTCAGGCCACCCGGTCCCAAAGCAGAAACACGGCGCTTGTGAGTAATCTCAGATAGCGGATTGTTTTGATCCATAAATTGAGAAAGTTGCGATGAGCCGAAAAATTCTTTCACTGCCGCGGCAACTGGCTTGGCGTTAATCATATCCTGGGGCATCAGGCCTTCAGATTCTGCCATCGACAAACGCTCTTTAACAGCGCGCTCTACCCGCACCAAACCAACACGGAACTGGTTTTCGGCCATCTCACCGACTGAACGAACGCGGCGGTTACCAAGGTGATCGATATCATCGACAACACCTTTACCATTGCGAATATCTACCAACGTCTTCAGCACAGCAACGATATCATCATTGGATAAGATACCATCGCCGATCACTTCCTCTCGCCCCAGACGACGGTTGAATTTCATCCGCCCGACAGAAGACAGGTCGTATCGCTCTGGCGAGAAAAATAAGTTCTGAAACAGGTTTTCCGCAGACTCTTTGGTTGGCGGCTCACCAGGGCGCATCATACGGTAAATCTCAACCAGTGCCTCCAGCTCATTACGGGAAGGATCCGCACGCAGGGTATCACTGATAAACGAACCACAATCCAGCTCATTGGTATAAATCGTCTGGATTTCAGTAATACCTGCTTCACTCAATACCGCCAATACTTCTTCAGTTAGCTCGGTATTGCACTCGACAAGAACCTCACCGGTTTCCTTATTAATAATATCTTTCGCCAAGCCGCGACCGAGAAGGTGCTCGGCCGGCACAACCAGCGTTTTCAGTTTTTCTTTTTCGATATTGCGAATGTTGCGCGCGGTGATACGACGACCAGCTTCAACAATTACCGAACCACCCTTACCCATCAAATCAAATGACAATACCTCGCCGCGCATACGCTCGGGGATAACTGTCATTTTATAGTTACCCTTTTTGTCCACAGTAAAATTGTCGATATCGTAGAACAAGTCGATAATTTCCTGAGTGCTGTAACCCAGCGCACGCAACAGGATTGTCGCTGGCAACTTGCGTCGGCGATCGATACGAACATAAACTAGATCTTTAGGATCAAATTCAAAATCCAGCCACGAACCACGGTAAGGAATGACTCGTGCGGAGTACAACAGCTTACCAGAGGAATGGGTTTTACCTTTATCATGATCAAAGAACACACCGGGTGAACGGTGCAGCTGAGAAACAATAACTCGCTCAGTACCATTGATAACGAAGGTGCCATTATCTGTCATGAGAGGAATCTCGCCCATGTAGACTTCTTGCTCTTTGATATCCTTGATCGTTTTGCTGCCCGATTCTTTATCGTAAATAATCAGGCGTACTTTCACCCGCAGGGGAACTGCATAAGTCACACCACGCGATTGACATTCAGTAACGTCGAAGGCGGGCTTACCCATGATATAATCAACATACTCAAGGGCAGCACTGCCCGAGTAGCTAACGATAGGAAACACCGACTTAAACGCTGCATGCAAGCCAATATCTTCACGACCACCTACGACAGTGTTGTCCTGAGTGAACTTTTTGTATGAATCCAATTGTATCGCCAGCAGATAGGGTACATCCATTACGTTGGACATCTTGCCAAAATCTTTGCGAATACGTTTTTTCTCTGTATACGAGTAGGCCATTAGCGCTCCCCAGCATTCGTTTTGTGATCAAAGATCACAGTCCTGAAATCAGGTTTTCACTTACCAAAAGCAAAACACACAAATAATAATGCCTACTTCTGCATCTTACTCGGTAAGTCGGCTTCAACTTCAGACAATTTTAATCAACAACAAATGGACAATAAAAAATCCGAGCAAAACCTATAAACAGAAAAAGGCCGACGGGATTAATCCTAGAATTAACCCATCGGCCCGGCACTCTTATCAACGCCCAGAACAAACACATCTTCAACAGGGCATCTCAAAAAGCGCTCATCAACCGCCAGCTTACTTAAGCTCGACAGTTGCACCAGCTTCTTCAAGCTGCTTTTTAGCTTCTTCAGCGTCACCCTTTGAAGCGGCTTCTTTAACCGTCGCAGGCGCACTGTCAACGATACCTTTGGCGTCTTTCAAACCCAGCCCCGTGATGGCACGAACAGCTTTGATAACATTTACTTTCTTGTCACCAACAGCAGTCAGCACTACGTCAAATTCGGTCTGCTCTTCAACTGCAGCAGCAGCATCACCTGCAGGACCAGCAGCCACAGCAACAGCCGCAGAAACACCAAATTTTTCTTCCATTGCTTCGATCAGCTCAACAACATCTTTAACTGACATGTCAGCAACAGTATTAATAATATCTTCTTTAGATAAAGACATAGTTCAATTCCTATCTCTTGAGCACATACTTATTTAAAGCCCTTGCCTTAAAAATAGCGCTCGATAAATTCAATAAAAAGCCAGCTATCGCATTTTTCTATTCAACTATTTAATTAGAAAAAGGGGATTAAGCAGCTTCCTCTTCTTTCTGGTCGCGAATAGCCGCAAAAATGCGCACCAACTTCCCAGCAGATGCTTCTTTTAACACGCTCATCAGCTTGGCGATTGCCTCGTCGTATGTTGGCAGGCTTGCCAGCAACACGATATCAGTCACTTCACCTTCGAAGGCAGCAGCTTTCAACTCAAGTTTGTCATTATCTTTTGCAAAAGCACTCAGGATACGTGCACCAGCACCTGGGTGTTGATTAGAAAATGCAATCAACGTTGGACCTACAAAAGTATCTGCCAGACACTCGTAGTCTGTACCTTCAACAGCGCGCTTGGCCAACGTGTTACGTACGACGCGCATAGTCACGCCAGCTTCACGAGCCTCTTTACGCAGTGCAGTCATATCAACAACAGAAACGCCGCGCGAGTCGGCTACTACTGCAGATAATGCGCTTTGAGCAGCTTGCTGGACTTCAGCGACAATCGCTTTTTTGTCTTCGAGTCCTAATGCCACACTATTTCTCCAGAATATGATGAGCGCTACACCTTAAGCACTCATCGTTGCAGTTTTTGCCAACAGCAATCATCAACATCACTTCGACAACTTGTTTCGGTGGTCGCCTGTCACTTAAAGCGTCTAACTTTCTAAGTCCTAGCCTTAACCTTCTAACGTTTAAAAGAGCCGCATAGAAAAGCCAACAATCAACAAGTTTCACCGTCTGCGTAGGTTGTGCTTTTGCCTATCATTCCCGCTGCTTATCAAGCCAAACAAGTCAACCCAAGCGAGAAAAGTGCAAAAACTTTATTAAGCCAGATAATTCATCAGTACTTTTATATAAAGCATCAAAGAACAACCTATAACACCTACGGTCTTTGACGGCCTGCAGTCACTTTATTACCCATTTTTAAAAACTCCATTTAAAAAAAACGCATTAACAAAATACAGCGACAGGCCACAAAGTTCTTTTTCCTCTTTAGACCTCTAAAGAAGATTGATCCAATACCAAGCCAGGCCCCATCGTTGTAGACAGAATCATTTTCTTCAGGTAAATACCCTTAGCAGCAGAAGGCTTGCCTTTTTTCAAATCAGCAACGAGTGCTTCAAGATTTTCTTTCAATGCATTAGCATCAAAAGACAGCTTGCCGATCGCACCGTGGATAATACCGTTTTTGTCGATACGGAAACGCACCTGGCCTGCTTTAGCATTTATCACTGCAGTTTCAACATCAGGCGTTACGGTGCCAGTTTTTGGGTTTGGCATCAGGCCACGAGGCCCCAGGATAGTACCCAACTTGCCAACAACACGCATCGCCGCAGGCTCAGCAATCACTACATCAAAATCCAGATTACCACCTTTTATCTGCTCAGCCAGATCATCCATACCAACGAGATCAGCACCAGCGGCAATGGCCTTATCGGCGTTTGCACTCTGGGCAAATACAGCAACACGCACGTTACTTCCCGTACCGTGTGGCAATGTAGTAGCACCACGCACAACTTGATCGGATTTTTTGGCATCAACACCCAAATTGACGGCGATATCGACTGTCTCGCTAAACTTAACCGTAGAGACTTCCTTCAGCAGCGCGACCGCTTCCTCAATGGGATACAACTTGCCCGCTTCCACTTTTTCATTAATTGCTTTTTGGCGCTTGGATAATTTAGCCATTACACCACTCCCTCCGTCTCAATGCCGGCGGCGCGCGCGCTACCTGCGATAGTACGAACTGCTGCATCCATATCAGCGGCAGTCAAATCAGGCATCTTCGTGGTGGCAATTTCTTCCAACTGCGCACGGGTCACCTTACCCACTTTTTTGGTATTAGGGGTACCGGAACCACTCTTAATACCCGCAGCTTTCTTCAATAAAACAGCAGCCGGTGGAGTCTTGGTGATGTAGGTAAAGCTGCGATCACTGTAAACACAGATCACAACCGGAATGGGTAAACCCTGCTCCAGGCCTTGGGTAGCCGCATTAAAGGCCTTACAGAATTCCATGATATTGACACCGTGCTGACCCAGAGCAGGTCCAACAGGCGGACTGGGGTTGGCCTGACCAGCAGGCACTTGCAGCTTAATATAAGCTTCAACTTTTTTAGCCATTTTACTTCTCCTTTGGGTTTTAACGCCTCACAGTCTCGCAACTGGTCTCCGGCTCCCCGGTTTTGAAAAGTAACGCGATGCGAGGATTACTTCGCTGCGAGAAGCAAGGAAAAAACCCTCGTTACTCATCTCTTGTTACTTGTCTCTATATTACTCGGTAAGTGTTACTCGAGTCTTGTACTCGATAGTTTTAGCTCTTCTCTACTTGACTAAAGTCCAACTCAACTGGCGTTGAGCGACCAAAGATCAACACCGCCACATGCAGCCGGCTCTTTTCGTAATTAACCTTTTCGACAACACCGTTAAAGTCGTTAAAGGGGCCATCGATAACACAAACCATTTCACCTGGCTCGAACAAGGTCTTGGGCTTGGGCGCATCGCCACTTTCAATGCGCTGCAGGATGATATTGGCTTCCGCCTCGGTAATTGGCGCAGGCTTGTCCGCCTTACCCCCGATAAAGCCCATCACCCGAGGGGTTTCTTTTACCAAATGCCAGGTATCGTCACCTAACTCCATCTCCACCAACACATAACCTGGGAAAAACTTGCGCTCACTACGACGTTTTTGGCCGCCGCGCATTTCCACAACCTCTTCCGTGGGAACCAGCACCTCGCCAAACTTGTCCTGCATATTATGCAGTTCAATACGCTCTTTCAGCGTATTGGCGACCTTCTTTTCATACCCGGAATAGGCGTGTACCACGTACCAACGCTTCGACATTCTCAACCTCTAAGTGTCAACCTCTAACCGATAGCCAGTGAAACTAACCAACCCAGCAAAGTATCCAACCCCCACAGGATCAACGACATTATGAACACAAACCCCACAACAATCATGGTGGTCTGCGTAGATTCCTGCCGTGTTGGCCACACCACTTTACGAATTTCTGTTCTGGCTTCTTTTGATAGTTTCCAGAAAGCAGCACCCTGGGTAGTCTGAACCGCAACAAAAGCAGCAATAATCGCCAGAGCCACTAGACCCAGCACACGATAAAGCAGCGACTGATCCGCGTAATAAACATTACCGCCAACAGCCGCAATAACCAACAGCGTTACTAGCAGCCACTTAAGGCCGTTAAGGCCGTCACGTTGAGTTTCTACATTTGCGTTCATAACTGTATATTCAGATGCCTTTTCTTTTCACTTTATAACAAGCTCGCTATACAACCATCGCTACCAATCATCGCGTTTTAAATACGCACAAAGCACCGCTTCGCCCTTCTGCGAAGTGGTGTATTTAATAATGGCAGGCCAGGAGGGACTCGAACCCCCAACCACCGGTTTTGGAGACCGGTGCTCTACCAATTGAGCCACTGGCCTGTAGCTCGAAACGTAAATGCCCCGGAAACAGAGTTTAATTCTGCCTCTAATTCGACAACCTTGACGACTACGCTAGCACCAACAATACGACCACCCTCTCTTACGCTATCAGGTAACACTAGCCGCCGGCCACATCCATACCCATAGTACAAAAGTAAAACCGTGAATAGACAGCCGCCATCATTTTAGACAACAAATCCACGGGGCTTGGGGCCGTTCGAACCTCGCCGTCAACAATTGCAACAGCCTCCGAATCTGTACACCCCCCAAAACAACCATTCCTAGCCATCGATAGCCAACACTGGTCACCGCAACAGTACCTGGAGCTCATAACCGGATTTGAACCGGTGACCTCTTCCTTACCAAGGAAGTGCTCTACCGACTGAGCTATATGAGCACACCGAGGCTTTACCCCCTAACTATCTCCACCAATCCAACAATGATGGAGCGGGTAGCGGGAATCGAACCCGCATCATCAGCTTGGAAGGCTGAGGTTCTACCATTGAACCATACCCGCTAAATACCCCTTTCAGCTCTCCCTCTACCCTATAGGTATCTGGAGAATGGTGGTGGGGGGTGGATTCGAACCACCGAAGCTCGCGCGTCAGATTTACAGTCTGATCCCTTTAGCCACTCGGGAACCCCACCACAGGGAGCGAGCCCTTCATCCTCCCGCCCTGTCTTATTCAATACAAAACAGCAGGCACAAGGAAAAAGCCCAAAACCTCACCAAGAACAGCCTTCATCAGACTAAAACTTTAAGTGCTCGCATTTAAAAGGAAAATTGGAGCTGGCGAGAGGAGTCGAACCCCCGACCGGCTGATTACAAATCAGCTGCTCTACCAACTGAGCTACGCCAGCCTCAAGCCCACTTTCAACGAGGCGGGCATTCTATTCGAAGTTGTCTGCCGACGCAATCTTATCGCAGTAATTTTTATGTCTTTCCAGACCGTGGTTTCCCTCCTTCACTTTGTTCCATAAGGCATCGGAAAACTTACCATACTCTCCGGTATCAAACACGGCCCACAATTCTGTATGCCTGCGTGGGACAACCTTGATCTTGGCATCATAGCCCTGCTTCACACGCCGCTCATAGACCTGCTGGGCCCGATCCTCCTGAGTAAAAAACCCTAGGGAGAGGCCGTTAGCTAGCTCTCCTTCGGTAATTAGGAAGCTATCAATCTTTTTCGATTGCAGCTCTCGAAGCAGTTTAATGGCTCCCTTGCGTGACACCTGAGGCGGTATATGTACCCAATAGTCAGGCTTGCCAGGAACCTCTATAACTAGAAGGCGGAGGGAAATATCCAGAGCGGCCAAACGGTTCACTACCTGCTTAGCACTTATCTCCTCCCTAAAAGGGCCAATTTGCCAACAAACACCAGCGGACTCTTCGGCAGTTTCAGGCCAATCAACCCCAGATTTAATAATCCCTGCTAGCCCAGTATTTGAGGCGACTCGTTGTTGCTGAGATGAGGCCTCGCTTAATAATACCAAAGCCCTAGCCCCTTCCGTCTTCGGCGATGCTGTATCCACCACTACAGGCCATTCATTCTGAACCAGATAACTCTGCCACAGAAAATAAATACCATTGCACATCAGTAAAACAATCAATATCCAGCGCACGCTCGCTTCCTTAATTTTCAGCTACTTAATGCTCAACCAGGCTAAGGCAAAAGCCAGCCAAGGCCATCCAGCACCAAATCGGGCACACCAACAACCTCTGTCTCCAGATAGGCAGCAATGTTCGAAGCACCACCACCGGTCAGAAGTATGGCAAAGCCTCCCAGCATTTGCCTCTTTGCCTCACTGATAGCAACAGTGATCGCACCAACCTGTGAAGCAAGCACCCCGGCATGGACGGCATCTGTGGTGCAACGACCAAAAACCACCCCGCTAACATAGTTTTTTTCACTAAACCGTACTTTGGCTGTTGCAGATTTTAAGCTCGACTTCATTAAATCAGTCCCTGGCACGATATAGCCCCCTAAATGGCGACCGTCCGCCGCTACCAAGTCAGCCTTCAACGCAGTGCCCACATCAATCACCAGGACAGCTCCCCGCTGCCGGTTATAAGCGGCAACGACTGCCAACCAGCGGTCAATACCCAACTTTACTGCATCTTCGCCGTAGGCATTGGTCACACCGGCAGCCGACTTGGAGGAAATAGCAAATTCCGGCTCAATACCACTCTCACCTACCTTGGCCAGAAATTGCTCTACCACCACATTCTTTGCAACACTAGCTACTCGAATACGCTCGATCCGACCAAGGGACGGCAACCCCGCAAAACCTTCTTCATGGGCAAAGCTGCCACCACTCACTATTGTGCTGGCTCTATCCAGCAATCGCCACTTGCAACAGGTATTACCAATATCACACTCAAGAATCATCTCTGGCTCTTATTCCACAACGCGTAGACTGACTTCACCACCATTAAACTTACGCTGCCCTGAAGCGGTTTCAATCAAAATTGCGCCCGCTGCATCAACACCTGCAGCCCTGCCCACCACCACATCCTGCCCCAACTTTACAAACACCTCCTGCCCAGCATAAGCATCCAATTGCTGCCAACAATCTCGATAGGCAGCAAAGCCCTGCCGTTCAAAGCCAGCTAACATCGGCATCAGCTCATTGAGCAACAATGCCAACAACTCACTGCGACTGACGTCTTGTCGACTGATTGACTTCATATCAACCCAAGACTGGTCAATCGACCCGGCAGACTCAACGGACATATTGACATTCAAACCAATACCCACCGCCACCTGACAAGGCCCAGCCGCATCCCCAACCATTTCCAACAAAACTCCCGCTAGCTTGCGGCCATTATGCAATACATCATTCGGCCATTTAAGCTGCACACCGGACACACCTACTTTTTGTAGCGCATCCACAACTGCCACACCCACAGCAAGACTTAAACCCTCGAGGGCGGCAACACCGCTAGTAAATTCCCACACCACAGAAAAATACAAATTGCTCCCATATGGACTTGCCCAGCTACGACCACGTCGACCTCTGCCCGCTGTTTGCCGCTCTGCACTACACACATAACCTTTGTGACCACCTGATACTGCCTTGCTCATCGCCAGCGTATTGGTAGAGTCAATAATATCTACTAATTCAACATCGGCAATTAACGTCTTCGCTTCAACAGACAGATTAGCTTCAATTGCCTCGGCCGACAGCAAGTCCAGACCACCATGAATACAATATCCCTTGCCTTTAATCGAGTCCAACGACAAACCAAGCTCTTGCACTTTCTTTAGCTGTTTCCAAACCGCCGTTCGAGATACACCCAACACCTGTCCCAAATCATCTCCGGAATGGAACTGGCCATCAGCCAATACTGCTAATAAAGCTTCTAAAGACATGGTATCTCTGTATAACAAAGTGTGGCCACGATAATAGCAAAGAACCTAGCAAGTGTGTCTTTTCAGCTTGAGACACGGGATCTTCTGGAGCAATAACACCCAACAACCCACTGTGAGTGATAACAATGAACCTACTAAGCAGAAGTGAGCTTGAAGCTGCCGCACAAAAACTGATTGAATATCATAGCCAGGCAGAGAAGACCAATAAGTGGACTTATTTTTGTCGATGAAATGACCGGACAACATACTTAACGCCTAACACCAATTTCACTGTACGGCTCTGTTGACAAGCAAATACATAATATCTTGGCCTATAAGCCATTTTATTTTCTTATTAAGCTCCCTACGAAGCCCTCCACTCAACGACTATGGACTAAAAGTCCATGATTTATATTGTTACCTAATTTTGAACAGAAAATTGAGACAAAAAAACCCGAGACTCAGATAAATCTCGGGTTTTCAATTTGAAGCCTGGCGATGACCTACTCTCACATGGAGAAACTCCACACTACCATCGGCGAGGACACGTTTCACTGCTGAGTTCGGGATGGGGTCAGGTGGTTCCATGTCTCTATGGTCGCCAGGCAAACCGGCATGAAGAGCGTAGCGATGAATGTCATCTGAACTCTGCAAAGGACTTCTCCTCACACAGGTACAGACTCTGCCACTACACTTCAAATCAGTGTTGCCTTCCAGATAATCTCTCGTTGGACTATCTGAATTGCAAATAAGGTCGGCAAATAAACTGATTACTCTTCGCTCTATTTAATAAATCTTTCTATTCAATAAAGATATAGAGATACTATAATTTCTCTCGCTTTGTACAATCCGAGCTTTCTAAGTTTCTTAGGATTGATTCCATATAATGAACAAAACCACTTCATTATATGGTCAAGCCTCACGGGCAATTAGTACTGGTTAGCTCAACGCCTCACAACGCTTACACACCCAGCCTATCAACGTAGTAGTCTTCTACGGCCCTTTAGGAGGATCAAGTCCTCGGGGAAAACTTATCTTGAAGGAGGCTTCCCGCTTAGATGCTTTCAGCGGTTATCCCGTCCGAACGTAGCTACCGGGCAATGCTATTGGCATAACAACCCGAACACCAGCGGTTCGTCCACTCCGGTCCTCTCGTACTAGGAGCAGCTCTTCTCAATTTTCCAACGCCCACGGCAGATAGGGACCGAACTGTCTCACGACGTTCTAAACCCAGCTCGCGTACCACTTTAAATGGCGAACAGCCATACCCTTGGGACCGGCTTCAGCCCCAGGATGTGATGAGCCGA
>JAZFYA010000296.1:0-9127 GCA_036443315.1 Pseudomonadales bacterium | reverse complement strand
GTTGCCTGTTATGCCCGAACGCCCGCTTGCCAACCTGCCCGACGGCTGCGCAACTCGCTAAAAGGCGCTCAAACAGTGCTCGCTCAACAACGTCGGTCAGATTGGCAAGCTAACAACGCGTTCTGATTGGGCATAACAGGCAACGCGCCACTGGACCTACTTCTGCACCCTGAAAAAGCGTTTGCGACACCCTCCTGCGCGGGAATGACGGACTGAGTTAAAACACCTAAATCTTAAACGCTATGGGTATATAATCCTAGAAAAATCAGCTGTATTGCAATGGTGGATTTTAATCCACCCTACTAAAACGATTCGGGTATCATAAGATCACTGCGCTTTGCTCGCAGTGACGAACTTTTTCTGGAGCAGCTATGTTCGTTGTCGGTCTTACCGGTGGAATTGGCAGTGGCAAAACCGCTGTGTCGGATCGTTTTAAAGCACTGGGGGTCGATATTGTTGATGCCGATATCGCCGCCCGAGTGATTGTTGAGCCCGGCACAGCTGCGCTGAAAAAAATTGCTGAGCATTTTGGCAATGCTATATTGCTTGCTGATGATTCCCTTGATCGTGCGACTCTGCGCAAAAAAATCTTTAATGATGCCGACGAGAAACAATGGCTTGAGTCTCTGCTACACCCTTTAATCGCCAAGGAGATTTTGCGTCGCTTGAATGTAGCCCAAAGCGCCTACGCTATCGTTGTCTCGCCACTGCTAATTGAGTCTCAGCAGGATGTTATCTGTGATCGCGTATTGGTGATTGATGTTCCTGAGCACGTCCAAGTGGAGCGTACGATAAAACGCGATAGCAATGACGAGGCACAGGTAAAACGCATTATGGCTAGCCAGGCATCTCAGCAACAACGGTTGGATAAAGCGGATGATGTGATCGACAATACGCAAGGACTGCAGGAACTAGTACACCGTGTCGACAGGCTACACGAAAAATACCTGGAACTCGCTACAGAAAAAACAACCAAAGTGAAAAGAAATGGCCGACAAACAAACTAAATTCGTGCGCTGTCCGGTTTGCAACACAAAAACCGCATGGTCCACTAACAACACCAATCGACCCTTTTGTTCTGAGCGCTGTCGCAATAAGGATTTTGTCGCGTGGGCTAATGAGGAAAATGTAATGGCCGGAGATTCAGACTATGACGATGTGTTATCTGACGATCTACATAGGGAGTGATGATCCTGGAAACATCAGTTGGAACCAGGATTATGGTGGATATACCCAAAGCGATTGAAATTTAGATCGCTTTCCGTCAATCAGAGGATAATTTTTTAATGTGGCACGGTGTTAGGGTGATGTCGGTTGCCTCTGTTCGAATCAATTGGGCCATGTTGTGCGCTGTGTCAGGATAGATGTCGCCTCTTTTTGTCAGCATAAATAATCTTGAAGTACCCCGTAGGAACCTTATGCTCCTCATCCGAGTTCGGCAGCTTTAAGGTACTATTCTCATACACAGGCCCCGTAATAACGTAGAGAGAATCTCGAAAACCAACAGCCTTCCTCACAGCATCTTCTAGATTCTTCCAGACGCCCTGATTCAAACCTTTGTTCTGGGGGGTAATGTTGCTGAGATAATTAAGCTCTTCCCAGTAATGCGAGCCAGCAAAGGAAGCTAGTGGAGCTGGGTGTCCTCTGTCAGCATACCCGTCCTCCCCTCTGTGTCTGGATCATCCAATTATTACTGTGCTCTGGTTCATAGTTTTTGTTGATGATCCTCTCGGATCTCGAACCAGGGTGGCTTCAACGCTGACAAAATTTGTCAGTCTGTGGCAAATAGTGTGTATTACCATAATTGATTTTCCTGTATTTAAGACTACTATAGATTAATGAAAATTCCAGTTTTCGACTGTAATCCCTTATTTTACAAAGTCTTTTTATTTTTCACATTATGGTTTTTCAAAGTTGGCACGGAGATTGTGTTACTACTGTCAGACTGCTGAGAAATACCTGCACGAATTGTTAGAACATAGGTAGTTAGCAATACAGCATTTTAAAGTTACAGGATATCCCTGTATTAATTTAAGTTAGACACATTTTGGAGAGAGATTATGAGAAAGCAAAATCAAAAAGGTTTTACCCTTATCGAACTGATGATCGTGGTCGCGATTATCGGTATTTTGGCGGCTACAGCTTTACCCGCATACCAGGATTATACCGTTCGAGCTAAGGTGTCAGAAGGTATGTCACTGGCTGCTGGTTTTAAAGTGGGTATCACAGAGATGTTTATTGACAGTGGTGAGGCCGGTGTTGTGAACTGGTGTACCCAGTTTAATACTGATGCTGCTGCGGGTGGCGTTGCTACCAGTAAAAATGTCACCGTTATGAATTGCGATGGTGTTCTTGCTTCAGCCACTTTGGGTTGTGTCACTATGACCATGGGTGGTGTGACTCAATTAGGCACAGCGTTTACTCTGACTTATTGCCCAAGTATTGGTGGTAACATTATTTCTAATACTAACTCTACCGGTACAGTTGAGTGGACTTGCGGTGGTGCATCAGCGGTGAAAGCCCAGACTATATTTGCAGCTCATCCAACACCTGGTACTGGTATCCTGAGTCGTTACCTGCCTGGCGAGTGTCGCTAAGTTACATACCAATACGGTATACTTAAAAAACCAGCTACGCTTTGCGTAGCTGGTTTTTTTTACTTTTCAGTTTTTGAAATATCGTCGGCGAGTTAATTAGAGCCTGCTCAGAAACTATAACCCTTTAAAAATAAAGAAAAAATTCGCTCCTTTAGATACAATAGTGCACAGTTTTTGATGTCATCTACTCAAAAGGCTTGCAGCAATGAGACGAGATCATAGCGAAACACAGCAATGCTTACCCGGATTTGAAACGCCGTTTCAGACCCACCTTGATCCGGATAACCGCTGGGTCAAACTGGCCACCTGTATCCCATGGGATCACTTTGGCAACAACTACTATCAGCAGATGTCGTGTCTTGGGCGTCCAGAGAAGTCGGCACGGTTGGTGATCGGTGCCGTCATCATCAAGCACAAACTGTGTTTAAGCGACCGGGAAACCGTGGCGCAAATTCAGGAAAACCCCTACCTGCAGTATTTTGTCGGGCTCAACAGTTTTCAAACCGAACAGGTGTTTGCACCCTCGTTGTTTGTGGATATTCGCAAGCGCATGGGAGAGCAACTCTTTGAGCAGTTTCAACAGAGCATTGTCGATACGCTATCGAAGAAAGATAAAGCCCATAACCCCGTTGCCCAGTCGAGTTCCCCGGATAATGAGCTTAGAGGGAATGGTTCTGTCACGCATGATACCGATGCCGATACCAAAAACGATGATCCAAACGACGACAGCGCCGCAGAGCCCGTGACACACCAGGGCAAGCTCATAGTGGATGCCACGGTTGCAGAACAGGCGATCCGTTATCCGACTGATCTGAGCTTATTGAATGAAGCCCGCGAGATCAGCGAGCAACTGATTGACTGCTTGTATCCCCACAGTACGCTGACAAAGAAACCTCGGACTTATCGCAATAACGCCCGCCGGGATTTTTTATCTCTTGTAAAGCAGCGTCGACCGACAGGTAAACGATTGCGGCGTGGCCTTAAGCAGCAACGGCAGTATTTGCGACGTAATCTTAAGCATATTGAGGCGTTGTTGGATAGTATGCCTGGTCAGGCGATCCCGTTGTCCCACAGGTCTTTGCGCTATTACTGGATTATCCAGCATCTTTATGCTCAGCAAGAAGCCATGTATCGCGAAAAAGTTAAGCGTTGTGCTCACCGCATTGTCAGCCTTCATCAACCTCATGTACGCCCGATTGTCCGAGGCAAAGCGAACAAGTCTGTGGAGTTTGGAGCCAAGCTCAATGTCAGCCTGGATAAGGATGGACTCGCGCATGTTGAAGAGTTGAGCTGGGAGGCTTATCACGAAGGTAACGCCCTGCCTGACTTGGTCGAAGCTTACACTCATCGTTATGGATATTACCCCGAAGTCGTGTTGGCCGACCCACTGTATGGAACCCGAGACAACCGACGTTTTTTAAAGAAAAAAGCGATTCGCTATGGCGGCAAGCCATTGGGCAGGCCAAAGAAGATTACAGCGGAAAACCGCGCACAATTGCAGGCAGAAAAACGACAGCGGCAGAAGGATTATCGCCAAAGGATCCCCATAGAAGGGAAATTTGGACAGGGCAAGAATGGCTACCGTCTCAATTATATCAGAGCCCGGTTGGCAGACACATCGGGTGCCTGGATTCGCAGCATTTTCCTGGTGATGAACCTGTTGGTATTGTACGAGATTTTTATTTGGCTGCGGAAAAGTGTGTGGTGGTCTCGATTCAGTTCAGCCTGTATTGTTAACCTGTTGTTGAAGAGGTTAATGCCCTTCAAAGAGGAGCGAGCAGTTGAGCTAGGCTACTCGCTCCGAGAAGGGATATTTGCTGTTTAGAGCTATTTCTGAGCAGACTCTAATTAGCAGGCGATTGTGTGGTTGTGTCCTGGAGGTGTAAGCAGTGAAGTTACGTGTTCAAAGCCGGTGGTTGGCTTTTTTAATTCATCTGGCGCTGAGTTTTGTTATTTTTATAGGGTTGGCGGCGCTGATCTTTTTTTGGTGGTTTCCTGGCGCATTATTCTCCGCTGCCGGGGGCTGGGATGGGATCAAGATTGTCGCTGCGGTTGATCTGGTGCTGGGGCCGCTATTAACCCTGATTGTATACAATGCAGCCAAGCCGCTTAGCGAATTGGTGAGGGACTTATCCATCATTGTGGCTGTGCAATTTTCCTGTTTAGTGACTGGGGTTTATGTGGTGTTCGATGCCCGGCCGATATTGGTCGTTCATGCCTATGATACTTTTTACGCTTTTAAACGCACGGAGGTGGTTGCTGGAGGTATTGATTTAGAAAAACTGGACGAATTTGTCGGTGGCTACCCTAAAGTCCTATATGTCGAGGTCCCACAGGATCCGGTAGGATTTGCACATATGCAGATGATGGTCACGCTGGAGGGTAAAACACCGATACCTTTGCGTTCTGATTTATACCGTATGATGCCCAGCGATGCCGCTGCGGTGGAAGCACTTTTGCACGGTGAGGTTGATCACCAGCAGGGCTCTTGCATTCGGCTCTCGATTGAATCGTCTTATAATGCAGGGCTTGTGTGTGTTGATCCTGGCAATTTAAGTTTTAGCTATTTTGAAAAAAAACCAAATGAATAAGGTTGGCGCTCTTGGTCTTAAAGTGACATATTATGTCACCCTGTTAGAGGACGTAATCTAGTTTTAACGGGTCGAGCCCCTGAGCCCCTCTGTAGGTCAGGCTTTACGCTATAAATATGCATTTCAAGGCATGGGATGCTTTGGCATATTGATTGCGTATTAAGAATTGGCTCTAGGTGGTTTTTATCTGGTACTGAGTTTATGAAAAAAATACAACGTGGTTTTACCCTAATAGAATTGATGATTGTCGTAGCCATCATCGGTATTTTGGCGGCTACAGCTTTACCCGCGTATCAGGATTATACAGTTCGGTCGAAGGTGGGGGAGGCTATGTCATTATTCAGTGGTGTGAGGGCGGATGTCTCGGAATCTTTTCTGGACAGCGGGACGGGTGGAATAGCGATATATGCTACGGGATTTAACGTTTTGGGTGCTTTAGGTGGTACTGCAACGAGTAAGTATGTGACTGTGATTAATATATCCAGTAATCCTGCTACCATGGGGCATATAACAATGACCTTTGACAATATAGGTCCATTGGCTCCAGGCAGTACCATGGCTTTTTCACCTCATATAGGAGGGGTAACACTTTCCAATACCAACTCTACCGGGACTATAGAGTGGGTGTGTGCCGGCGTTACCGGAGCAACTGCCAGCGCTAACTATGCCGCCAGATCTGCGGGTACTATTCTGGATCGTTACTTGCCGGGAGGGTGTCGATAGTTTTTTTAGATTATCGATATGAAAGACCTGCCAGTATCAAACTTGTCTGCCACTAGCCGCAACACTGAAACATACCCTCTGACAGTTTTCTAGGCCCTAGGGAAACCATCCGCATGGCTGATGAAGATTGGGGCATTGATTTTGAAGCAGAGATTGCGATTGTAGTCGGCGATGTGCCCATGGGCGTGGCTGTCGAAGACGCTGAACACAAGTACGCATTGCACTGGCAGTTAAACAAGTGGAGTACGAACAACAAGCGGTTAACTTGCGAGCAGGAGAACACCGCAAGACTCACTACCTCTCCCTAAATACGCAGGGACTAGTACCCGCATTGCAGACCCGAGAGGGGTTGATCACACAATCGCTAGCGATACTAGAATATCTGGAGCATGCGTATCCCCATCCCCCCCTATTACCGGCTGAGCCACTGTTGCGTGCGCAGGTAAGATCGCTAAGCCAGCAAGTGGCCACCGATATGCATCCACTTAACAACCTGCGGGTGTTGCAGTATATAGAAAACGATCTGCAACTCAGCACTGAGCAACAGCAGACATGGTACCAACACTGGATTGCTGAAGGCTTTTCCAGCATTGAAAAGACGCTTCAACCTAGAAAAATCAGTTGAGCTTATGTCATGAGGTGTCAGAATACCCTAAGTGACTGAAATGATTTGGGAATTATCATGATGAAGGACTCTAAATTCCAGCACCCATTGGGTGAAGAAAATACACCGTTTTCGGAGGCAAAAAACGACCTTCTTGCAACCGAAACCTTCGGCGGAAACATTCATGTGGAATGGGATCCGACGGCGGCAGTCACGCCTATCGGACAGCTCCCTTTTTTTATTCAATTTTTAAAAGTCGGCGGTTTATTTGAACCCTGGATATCGAGTTGCCCACTCCAATATCAAAGTAACAATGCGCCTAAAAAAGTGGATGTGCTCGGTTCATTTTTGCTCTCTATTCTATCGGGACATAATCGTTATGCACACATGGCCAGCTTGATGGGTGATGTCGTCAACACGCAAATGCTAGGAATGTCTAAAGTCGTCAGTGATGATTCCGCACGTCGAGCGTTGAAAAAAATGGATGAAGATGAAGGTGTTGATTGGCTGCAAAACCATTTGCAACGCAGCTATGAACCGCTACTAACACAACCCTGGATTCTCGATTCTGACGTCACTGTCAAACCGCTTTACGGTCACCAAGAAGGTGCTGTGGTGGGCTACAACCCACACAAGCCAGGTCGCCCCTCCCATACGTATCACACCTACATGATTGCCAATCTTAGACTGGTTTTAGAGGTTGAAGTAAAACCCGGTACGGACACCGCAGCCAGCCATTCTTCTCCCGGTTTGTGGGAGCTTCTGGATCGCCTGCCAAGTTCATCATGGCCTAAATTTATTCGAGGGGATTGTGACTGGGGTGTTGATGATGTCATGACAACGGCAGAAGAGAAACAACTGAACTATTTATTCAAGCTGAGAAAGTCAAAACACGTAAAACAGCTTATACACAAGCATCATAGCTTAGGCGGATGGAGTTACGTTATTGATGGATGGGAGGCCAAAGATGACTATTTACGGCTTTCAACATGGCGCAATGACCGACGTGTGGTTATCGTGCGCAGACGTTTGTCGAAGGATGCGATGCTGGCACTGGAAGACAAACAGGAGGGGCAACAGGCATTTGGTTTTCTGACAGAGGCAGAAGATATTAGAGCCTTTGAATACGCTGTTTTAGTCACCTCCCTGGATGACGAAGTGATTAGTATTGTCCGGCATTATAGAGACCGGGCAGACTGTGAAAATAACTTCGATGAAATAAAAAACCACTGGGGCTGGGGTGGTTTTACGACAACGGACATCAAGCCCTGCCGGCTCATTGCTCGGATCATTGCGTTGGTTTATAACGGGTGGAATATTTTTGCCCGACTGGCTAATCCCGACAAGCATATGGAGGCTATCACGAGTCGCCCCCTTCTACTCAGTTCTGTAGGGCGCTTAACGGAGACAGGCCGAAAAAAAACCATGACTATTACGAGTACACATGCTCAGGCTGATTATATACAAGACACGTTTCAACGGATTCAAGCATTTTTTACTCATTTAAAAACAAATGCGCCGCAGTTGACGAGGTTTGAATGTTGGTGCCTGATTTTGAGTGAAGCGATGAAAAAATATCTTGGAGATTCGTTATTAAAGCCGCCTGATGATGATTATCTTTCTGTGTAAATTGACGCACAATTGAAGTTTGGTGACGAGTCTGGCGCTCAAATTTGCGTTAGCGGGAGGCTTTTAACTGAGTTTTTTAGGTTCAACAGTTAGCCCCACAGCGGGATAGTCCCGAACCTTACTGCTTTGGTGGTGACGTTAGCCTGGCAGATATTTGCCTGGTACCGCAGGTTTATAATGCCTTGCGTTTTAACTGTGATGTTGCCCCCTACCCCACCATTATGGCGATCTACCAGGCCTGCAATGAGCGGGCTGATTTTAAGTCGGCAGCGCCAGAACAACAGGCAGATACTGTCAGTTAACAGAAGTAGCGACAGGCTATTATCCTAGAAAAAGCAGTTGAATCTACTGCGGACGCCTAATGCACTGAATCTAGAGCTTTTTCTAGGATTATTCCAGTGCTCGCAGAGAAATCGAGGATATTAATCCGTCCTATACCCCCCAAAGCGATTGAAATTTGGGTATCATAGCACGCCCCTTTTTGCCCATGGCTACCCCATGGCTGCGTTGTTTGAACTTGATAGTTTGAACTTGAAATATTGATAGTTTCCTGTATTCAAACGCCTTGCCATGAACAACTTGCCATAAACAAAAAAGGGACGCACTCGCAGCAGCTGGCTTTTTCAAATTCGTAATGGCCGATTCGAACAGAGGTAAGCAACATCACCCAGATTTGTGGCACGATATAGACAAAAATCGCCTGGCAATAAATCCGCTAGTTTTCCTTGGCAACGACACTTATACAACTTATCCCACCGAACTGATCCAGTGAAGCTCAGCCTGTACCGCTGCGACAATCGGTTTATTCGCTGCTGGAAAGGCATAATTTACAAGGTCATCCGCGTTAACCCAACGGATTGCCTGCCCTTCTTTACCTTCAGGTTTTCCTTCAAACTTATCGACCCAGTAAACGTCAAGCAATACTGACTTGTCACTGTAATCGTGATGAATGTTAATCAAGGGACGAATTGTAGTGACTTGCA
>JAZFYA010000295.1:0-5790 GCA_036443315.1 Pseudomonadales bacterium | reverse complement strand
TCGAGTTTGTGCTGGCGATGAAGGAACAGGTTATGTCACGTCCGTCTGTAGTGGCAACGAATTATCAGACTTTGCTCGACGCACACACCATTAGGCCACGCAAACTGCAATAACAAGTAGGACAAGTAATTCAGTGCTCATGGCTTTCTTAAAACGCCTAACAGTTATTAGACTGGCCCATCATTCCTTAACAAAACTTGACTTGTCAGTAACCTGCAGCTGTGCCTTCGATTTTCTGCCAGGCGCTGCTTGAGGAATATATCCAGCTATCCGGCAACTTATTCCCTCGACTTTCTTGCCCTTTTCGAACCTAGTCAAATGGCATGTTATTATTTCTCTTTTGGCAGCAAGTTCTGACAAATGGAGACGCACATTAGTAAGTGAGATACCCGTAGCTACAGCGATTTCCATATCAAGTGTTTCACCATGCTTATTCAGGTATTGCAGAATTTCATTCATAGGTCCATTACTAGAAAAATGCTCAACTTATTATAATAACATATTTCTATCGTCAGAGCAGCTTGCTTCCTATATACAATAGTTATCCTGATAGCCTTGGATCGAAAGCAGATGTTCACCGATTTTCCTTCTGGAAAAATTATTTCGCCAAAATTGGGGAAAGGATAGAGAGGTAGGTACAACATTGATAGGGGGATGGGTTAGTTCAAGGCTAGGTGTACACCCACCTACTTCCCTTGCTGGAAAATAACGCATGTTTTTCTACTCGGCTGAGTGTCTGCTTTGTGCCAATAGCGGACATTTAGATGTAAATCGACGGATTATTTTTTGTGCAATCCCAAATATTCAATACATTCTGGTGTCAACTCTTTCACCATACTTTTTAGCTGCCGCGTACTGCCAGCCTAGAAACTCAGAAATATATGGCGAATGCCGCCTTTGATATTCCAGCTATAGGCGCCGGGAAGATCCTGCCCAAAAAATCCCGTACCAAGACGTATAAACACACCCCATTTCCCCACCACATTCCGACCGATTTCGAGTTCTAGGTTCATGTTACCTCTCATACTTCGTCTCCAATTGACCATCCACCCAGCCTCCACAACGCTCCACCACTTCTCGACCCAGATGGTATTGATTCGTAGCGATGCTCTCGAAATATTAATGGACTTTCGATCGGAATCACCGCCGACGGAGACTTGTTGTGTTAACACCCCTATCAGAAAGGACGCCCATTTGGGGATAAACCGAGCCGTGGCGATGATCGGGCCTAGCGTATACTTGCCAAGGCCCACTTTGGTCTCGGTGGCGGTGGGAAACGTCGCATTTATACCGATTAGAAAGGCATATTCGGGCGTGTTATAGCCACGCCACCCGAGCGTGACACCGAGGTCACTGAAACCATGCGCGGTGGTGGTGCCGGTCCGACTCGGAATGCTCGATTGCAAGAACGGCGCCTCCACGCGGAGCACGTAGTCTCGCTGGAGCGGCAGATCGACACACGGGCTACGGTTAAGATAGAGCTCGCGCTCCGAGGAAGGTTGCGGTATTGGGAAGAAAGCTGGATTCGTCCCACGATGGCTGTGGGATCGGTCCCGTACTTTGCATTGAGCTGTCTGAGACGTTCCGCTTCTTCCCGTTGCTCCGGCGTCACCGGCTGAGTCCCCAGTCTGCCGAGAAAGCGGCGTTTCTCTGTCAAGATAACGGACTTTTCTGCGGGATTGTCCATTTCCGTCTGCGTGACTGACGCCGGCCCGCTCAGCATCGCCGGTGGCTCTGGCAGTGATTCTTGTCTAGTGCTGCTGAGGGGCACGCCGTGAACAGCGACATCGCTCCGAGAAGCCAGGTGCACCCTCGCGAGACTATCTCGTGATTTTTTTGCCTACCCAATTTTTCGCTCAATCAGACTGCTAGTTACACTTAAATCAAAGATTAAATACATCTAAAAAATTGTAAATGGCTACCTGACCAGCCCGAAGTTTTTATACTAGTGGCAATGAAAGTGTAGAGGTTGAGTCTTATAGTAGCGAATCACTAGGCAGGTACTTCTCTGAATGTCCGCTTTGGGTTGAAAACGGGCATTCAATTCGGTCATTATTAAGGATATAGCGCAGTACTTAATAGGCTTCCAAATGGTGATAAAATCATCTTTTCCCTTGTAAGAAAAATTCTTCATGCTCGATCAAATCTTGCGTCTCATCAAGGCTGGATGGAAAGTGATAAAGGAACTCGGATATTCGGGGTATCGTAAAGAGAGAAATACTAAAACAATATTAAAAGTAGATTACTCAAATGAATACAGAATTCCACTTATCAAGCTATTTGCTGAAGCAGAAAAAGATGATTTCAAATTCAAGGATACGGACTATCCAGTATTGAAATTCGCAAATGCTCTTAGGCAAGCAGGGCTTGATGGGAAATTAACTTTTTGGGGTCGCCCGAAAAGATATAAAACAGACGAATCCATCAAACGTGAACCACTAAATGAAATCCCTAAAGAGCATTGGAAGGATTTTGAAATAGACTGGATTGCTGCTTTCGATATAAAACCGCCTACTGACGCGCCGCAACACATTGGGAAAGAAAATTTTTATCTTGGAACCCACACTTTTCGGGCAGATAAGGAGAATGAAATTGCTTACATGGATTTGAATGTTAATGCCACACAGTCAAGATTATGGATGCATAAAAAGTTATAAAGAACCGCACTATTTTTTCCCAGAAAATTTTTTTCGCCAAAATTGGGGAAAGAAAAGAGGGATAGGTATTACATTGATAAGGAAGTGAAATTGTTCCAGACTAGGGATGTCCCCTACCACTAATCCAACCCTCTAAGATTTTTTATCTTTCGATAGCTGTGTTTTATACTTGTTTTTATAACCAAAGAAGGCTAATACAGCTCCCACGGAATATAGGATAGCAGTGGGAAATATTGCGATAGTTAGATACCACAAGCCTCTTTTGGCTTTTTCAAGAGTTACATTTTGCTTGGTAAGTTCTTTTTTAAGTACTATTAAATTAGCCGCCCTCTCACTAATAAGCATTTCATCTTCTTCTATTAATGTAGACCCTGAAGGATTTTTCTCTATAGGCTTACCCAAACGTTTTTGGTACCCCGTATCTACTTTTAAGGTTGCTGTGTCCAATTCCACTTGTTCAAACATGTCAGTTGTGTAGATAGTCAAGATTGTTACTGCGGTCGCTGGACCAATCATAATTATTAGTCCGAACGTAGAACAGAATTTGTAAAAGTTGTCAGTAGTAGGTAAGGACAAAATCATGGTTATCAGCCTATAGCATAAATGGTTTCACTTTAACTTCTCTTAAAGACTAAACGAATAGATTCATATCTGCTTAACGAACAATCGAGGAGAAGCTTGAGGGTAGAACTCGCTTCTGAATGTCCGCTTTTGGCACAAAATAGACATACAAGTTCGCCAAAATTGGGGAAAGGAAAGAGGGTAGGTACTACATTGTACTTAGTTGCCATAAGCGAACGTCTGCTTTGGATCGATAGCAGACGTTCATTGGCTCGGCTTACCAAGCATGCCGAACTCGACCGACTTCTTGACGTAGAAAAGATGCACTTCCTCTTCTTACAAACGACCAAACAATTGATTCTCTCGTGTACAAAGCACTAAGCCCGATGGCGAAGGTGCTGGATATGGCTGCACGAAGGATGGCTAATGGCAACCCACAGGCAGTTTTCCCACTGCTGGCAAACGATCTAGAGCCGTGGGGATTCAGTAATCCTAGAACTCTCGCTAAATACCGAAAAGAAGTGTGGGAGCATGGATTTCTGAATCAGGTTCGTATGGCGCGATATGGACAGGATGGTGAAACAAGAGAATGCGGATTATACAGGCTGGGGGAAACTGATTTTTATGGTAAAACTTACCATAAAAAAACCAGACTTTTATGGTAAAGCTTACCACCTTGATGTCGTTAACAGTTTTAGGAGCAGTGTGTCAGTAATGAGTAAACTATTCGACTTAACCTAGTGTTCAAATTGGAATGAGGCATACCATGGCGTAACGTTGTGCGAAAAATAGAAAAACTTCGAAAGATCATGTGGCCTGACGGAGGTTTCTAATTGAAGGTGTGTTAAAAGGAGCACAAGCAATGAATAATCAGGATGAAGCGTGGCGGCTTGCTGAAAAGATAAAGATTACGAAAGCGGAGAAAGCAAAGGCAGTGAGCATCACGGGTTTCCGGTCAGGTACAGAAGTGCCAATAGCCGAAGCAATGGATAAAACAGATAAACCAGATTGGAATTTTTGGAAGGATAAAACTAAGATAAGATTATGGGAGGCTATTTTTCTTTGCTTTGATATTGATCCTCGCGAGCAAAATTATCTGGATATAGAACATAATGACTTACATAATATGGAGGCTTCTGTCTGCTTGTCACTACTTAAAGATGAACTTTTCCTGAAAGAGTTTTTTAGCAATCTTTATACTCAAGCTCAAGGGTTAGCTTCAGCCTTTGATTGGGTGAAACCCCCAGAGCTAGCAGCATGGGCGATTGATCGAGGTTACGACATACCGAAAGAGTTAGCTGCATTAGCAAAGAAGCCAGACACGGCAACTGTAGCTCACAGTGAAAATCAGGATGCAAATTTGCATCCTGATAGAAAACAAACGCGAGTTACTAAAAACCGTGCTTTCTTGCAGGACTGTATTGATAAGGGTGTCGCACCTAAAATTGAGTCTATTTGGAAACATATAATTGCAAACGCGGGAAAACCAAACTTTTTGTTTAAAACCGCTAGCAAGGTAACTGCAACAACGATAAATGAAGAACAAGTACAAAAAAAGAACTTGGCTCGCCAATTAAAGCGTCTTCTGAATATATCTAAAAACTAATAACCCACCAATATGGGGGTTACAGCACAAAATCTATTAGATGACATGGGCCAATTACAGTCAATAACCCCACTCAGGAATTAAGGACATTATGTCTCGTTGGTCAGGAGCAGACTGTTTGCGATAGGTATTACGAGCTATCATAGTGCGCAATGGAACCACTTGCACAAAGAAATGCTATCTACTTTAGTGACACCATCATCATCGTGTGCTTCGCACTTTTCTATCTGACTGCATACGCAACTACTACCAACAAACCCATCGATTCTGCTTCGAAGGTCGACGTGACTATAATTCCCGGGATCAGCGGTATCTCACGGATGTCATCGAATAAGTATCTGATCGTCCATGACGCAAAAGCCTATGAACCAGATAAGCCTCGTCTTGGCTTGCTCAACACAAAGTCTACTAGTGAGCGCATTGAATATAAACGATTAGATTTTCCAGCTGCAGCATCAGCCCTATCGAACGATCTCGAAGGAGTGTGTCGGGTGCCTAACACATCCAACGAGTTTTTGCTTACCGAGAGCGGCTATTGGGAAAAAGAGTATGGCCGTATTTTTCATATTCGCGTAATCGAGCAGCACGTGGTTCTTGTGCGCGAATTTCAACTACCGCTTCTGCGAGACAACAACCCAGATCAACGCGACGGTGATCAGTTTGAAGGTATCGCTTGTATTGCACTCAATTCAGCCGACGTACTTATTCTTCTAGGCGAACGAGGAGGCACAACCGTGTATCCGACGGGGATACTGCGATGGGGAACGTACAACCTTGGGACTGGACGAGTGGCATGGAGTAAACAGTTGTTGCCGGTAACTGCACCAAACCCATGGGGAGTTTCGGGACTTCGATCGATCACGGGATTGTCGATAGATAGTATGGGTTGGCTTTGGGGTTCGGCGGCCGTTGATCCTCCTGGCAACGACGGACCATTCCGTTCAGTGGTGTATTTAATCGGCCACG
>JAZFYA010000294.1:0-9290 GCA_036443315.1 Pseudomonadales bacterium | reverse complement strand
TTATCCACATAACTTTCATATTCATCGCCGGGCTCAATGCCTGCTAATCGACACTGATCAACTGGCAGTGTAATTTGTCTTTTTGCGCTAACTTTTGGCATTATCTTCGTCCTTTACAATTGTCTGATAAGTAAAGAGTAATGGCATCTTTACATTATGTCAAATAGTAAAGATTTAGTGAAGTAGCATTGGCTAGGTGTTTGATGCTCGACAGGTAACACAGATAGCCGAACGACGAAAAAATAGGCTGTTGTTATGAGATTGCCAAAAATAGCCCGGCTAAATACGCTGCGCCTATTATGGAGTTGGCCTATCTCAGCAGGGCCAGGCGTTCAGAAATATATCATTACAAAAAGGCCGATGTGCTAGATGAGGGTTTATTCCTGCGTCGCGGCAAAGGCTCATCCAATGCAATAACTCTGTGGACGGATCTATTAGGGCGCCATTTATGCAAACAATTGCACAGCATCTGCAGAACACTTTACCAGCCCCTTAAGGTTCATAATCAGGGCAAGATCACCACTGCCCAGCATTGCAATGCCGGAAAATATTTGCGCGGGATTCATGTCCGAATCCATGGGTTTAATGACAATATCCATAAAAGCCATCACCTCATCCACACAAAGCCCCCACTGCTTACCGTCGATTTTAAAGACAATGACATTGATCGCCGTATCTGATAAATAGGTTTCCTGAATTAAACTTCTGTAACTCAGGTTATTCAGATAGTCAGCAGGCTCAATAAGCGGAATTATTTTTCGATCTCGATGCAGCAATGCCTGGCCACTATCAAAACGAACACTGCAACTCTCATCTTTTTTGGAAAAGCGTAAAATCTGACCTATATCGGCTGATGGAATGGCGTAGGTAACATCATCAATTTTAAACACGGCGACTTTTATTGTGGCCATGGTCAAGGGGAATCGCAACAGTATATCCGTACCCACTCCAAACTCACTGCTTAGTTCAATGACGCCTTTGATCTCCTCTACTTTCCGTCTGACCGCATCCATACCAACGCCACGACCAGAGACCGCAGTGACATTCTCGGAGGTTGACAAACCCGCATTAAAAATCAAATTTAAAATATCTTTTTCCGATAAGGTGGGCGCATCACTTTCAGAGACAAGTCCACTAGCGACAGCCTTATCTAACACTTTTTTAGTGTCTACGCCTTTTCCATCATCACTGATCCGGATCACCACTTTGCCAGACTCATTAAAGGCGTGGAGGGTTAGAATCCCTTCGGAGGATTTTCCGGCCTCAGCTCGAACATCAGGCATTTCGATACCATGATCGACAGAATTTCTTACCAAATGCGTTAACGGCTCAGTGATGGCATCGATCACATTACTATCAAGTTCAATATTTTCGCCAATGATTTCCAGATGTATTTTTTTGCCGAAATCATTAGACAGGTCCCGAACGATTCGCTGGTATTTGTTAAGCAATGTTCCAATCGGTCGCATCCGGGTCTTCAGTAAATCATTGAGAATATTTTCAGAAACAGAGGCCAGTTTAGTGGCCATTTCATGGAGACGTTGATCTTCCTGTTGATCCGCTATATCAGTCAACGTATTCCTCAGTTGCACCAGCTCTTCAGAGTGACTCATCAATTGGTCTAGAAGATAGGATTTTACCCGTGTGGTCTCTTCTATATTGGTCACGCTAGCCGATTTTTCCCCGCCCTGCTGTTGCTTTTGTTTTTTAGTTGCTGCATCAACCACCGTATCAGGCGCAGCATCACCCTTCACATCCCCCGCTGTCTCTGCAGCCACTATCGACTCCACATACGCCAACTCTGCTTCCACGCCACCCCCGTTGACTACAGCAACATCATCACAGTAATTCAATTCAAAACCGGTGGATTCGGCCACGTACACAGCCAGCGCGGCTAATACTGTGTCCCGCTCTACCGAGTAGGTCTCGAACAGCGTTGTATCGAGCGCAGACTCTACATCGCTGACCATCACTACCCCGCAAGCTGACAGCAAACTGGACACATTAGCATCCAATTCCAGACCATTCTCCTTAAAAAAGGACAACACTGAGCAACAGGCAGGTAAAATTTCTTCAATAGAGAGAAGACTAGCCACACCGATTCCTGCTCCCCCCTCACACTGACCAATAATCTCTTCAACCCTCTGCAGGATAACACCCGTCGATGGATCTGTACGCAAGCACTCCAAGAATTCATAGAGTCTCGATATCAAATCTTGTAGACTTTCCGTAGAACTGGATTTTGAACTCTTCTTAACCATTCACTACACCCTGTCCCTATCAAAACATATCATTAACTTCGTCCAGTGATACTTCGTAACCGCGGCTATTCAACGCCCACAACATTTTATGTAAATCATCCAGCAATGAGAGGTAACTAAGCTGAGAGGAATCATTAGCCCAAAATTGCTCCTCTGTGGCGGCCGTCAGCAGCTCATCTCTTAGCGCCCACAGTAAATCCAGAACCTGTAGATTAATCGATCCTAATTGGACAAAATCATTCGTCTCGACTTTGCTTGAAAAACGCTTGAAAAATGTCAGTAAATCTTCCGCTTCATGGATTAGTCTTTCCGTTAGAGCCGCACCAATAGAGCGAGCAGCCCCTTTCAGGGAGTGATACTCACCAAAGAAAGCATCCAGCGTCTCATAGACATCGTCAGCTAACTTATCATCATCACCCAGTGATTCTACCGACAAAATAGTTATCTCCAGCGCATTCTTTTTCTCTTCTGAAAAAAGATCCAAATAATCGGGCACGCTTTCCGCCTCAACATTGGCAAAGCTCGGGTTAAATTCGGCTCTCGCCACGGGCAACTCTTCACCGACCGATGTTGTTTGCTTCGCCTTATTGATGGGAACGACAGCCAAAGGTTTTTTGAGTTCATGGCTAAACGTATTTTCTTCACAGTAAGCTTGAAATCCGTGTAGCTCCGCCAGTAGCCGTTGAGGATCCAGCCAGTCTTTTTCGATAAGAATCTGCCCTAGCTTGGGCCGCTTTAATGCAAGCTCAGACTGCAAAGCCACGTCATACTCGTCACGCCACAGTTCGAGTTTGACGCACGCGGTCCGAAAATCCATAAATTTGTCACCTTGCAAGCGCAGAATATCCAAAACGTCCTGCGCGCCCAGCGAACCGTTCTCATACAAAACACCAAGACTAGGCGGCGTTTTCTTCAGCTGTTCTAGCAGCGCTTCTGCCAACTGCTGAGAAGAAATAAGCCCTTTATCAATGAGAAAACCACCCAAACGTTGCATGCCATGAAACCCTCAATCGCAGCTTTTTTAAATACCGATATAGACAAATGATGTGGCTGACTTAAGCTCCTCCAGGAGCTGTGTCATCTTGGCTACTGTAATCGGCTTACTAACAAACCCTACTGCACCGAAGTGCTCGGCAACCGCAATAGGATCCATCGCCAACTTTTCACAACCCTCTAACATTGAATTTATCTTGCCATTATCCGTATCACCGGACCTGATACGCGCTGCAATTTTTTCTAATAGACCCATCTTTTTGGCATCCTCTAAGTCTACCTCTCCCGTTTCGGCCCGTAACTTCTTAACAGATTCAGATGAAAGGAGAACAATTTTTAGCGCCTGGTATTTTTTTTTCAAGTAGACCAGTGCAGACAAGCCATCCATAACAGGCATGCGTATATCAGTGATAATAAGATCAACCGGTGACTGACTCTCAACAATATCAATCAGCTCCGCACCATTGTAGGCTTCACCACATACCTCAACATTGCCATTACACTCAATGCCAGTAATTGCCTTACTGAGACGGGTTAACAGTGCGGCATCATCATCAGCAACAACAACTTTCATAGTCCGAACGCCTCGAATGATAGACACTACATAACAACATTCTGATTAACCTCAAGCGCATCTTGTGGAGGTCTATTTATCGCGAGACTCATCCTATTGCTTGAGTCAGCAGCCGCTTCAAGCATGGCGCTAGTAATCCCAATAATCGGCACCGACCGACACACTGCACCCATTTCCTTTGCCACCTTTGCCATACCGTACACCACACTGCTGACCTCATCCTGAGCCAGGGTGAATGCCCCTAACTCTTTCAATTTTAACAGCCCCTGTGCGCCATCGCCGCCCATTCCCGTTAACAACACACCCACTACTTTCCTTGCCCTGAGATGCTCGACCGATTTAAATAAATAATCCACAGCGGGCTTTACGTTATGTAGCCGTGGCTCATCACTCAATCGTATGATGAGCTGGTTCGACGCTAGCTCTATCAATTTCATGTGTCGTCCGCCCGGTGCGATATAGACGTGATTATCCTCAACGTCCATACCATCCGTCGCCTCACTGACTTCGATTGCGCACAGGTCGTTAAGCCGGTTGGCCAGTGACAGGGAGAAGTTTTTGGGAATATGCTGAACAATACAAATAGGGGGCGTAGCCTTCGGCAGCTGTTTTATAACAACCTCCAGCGCCTCGACACCGCCTGTCGACGAACCCAATACAATCAGAGAAGAGTGGCAGACACTGTCCTCAAGCACGTGCTTATCCATCTCTACCACGGTGGACGCTGGGGTGAAACCTAGCTGCGCCCTGAATTGATGGGCAGCTTTGAGCATATCGTGAAGTTCGTCCAACGATGAGCGCTCGAGATAGTCAAATACGCCTATTTTCATCGCCTTAAATACTATCTCGGGGGTTTCCTGCATAAACGAAGAAACGATAATCGTTGGAATACTATGCTGTTGCATATAGAAGCCAATAAACGCTAGCCAATCGACATTTTTGCCATTAATGTCTAGCGTAATAACATCCGGCTTTAATTTTTCGATCGCAACCATCGCGTCGCCAGGACCTGATACCTGAGCGACAACAACACATTCGTCATTCTCCTCAATCGTCCTTTTTAAACGCTTTCTCATTTTCGAAGAATGGTCGATGATCAGTACATTGATTTTATTCGGATCCCGCACCGCAAGTACCAGCGGTGCATGCGCATCAGCCACTGGATATTCAGGTGCCTGGTCTTCAAAATCCTGTCCGTCGACAACGCGAAAATTCACTTCTCCCGTACCTGAATTGAATCTAATTTGTCGCCCTAAAGCGCCGCCAACCGCTTGTCCCAGCACCGGAATACCAAACGACGCAAGCAGCTCCAGTGCCACATCGGTATTTCTCTGTCCAATACTCTGAGTCAACTCGGTGCTGCCAAGGGGAATATCACCACCCCCTAATACCCTGGCTTGCAAATTTTCCAGTACAGAACCGTGACGTTTAAACTTCTTTAACAAAGCGACAATCGCCTCAGTACCAAAATCATTCATTGAAATAGCCGAATCGCCCCTGGCGGCTATATCCGGGAGCCGGTAGTGACACAGCCCTCCCCGTTTTCCTACTTTGTCCCACAAACACACGGCGACACAAACCCCCACCACTGTATGAAATTGGACAACTTCCCCATCAGAAAACGCGAGCTCCCCTGAATGAACATGTATTTGTTTCATCGTCATACCTTCTTTTGATAAATAGAGGCCTCTACACAAGTGAGAATGTCCTCCGCACCCTGCAGCGTTTCCGTCAGGCTGACAAACAATAACCCCCCCGGTTCGAGCCGACCAACCAGCTTATGAACGATCTTCGCTGTGGTTTCCTTGTTAAAATAGAACAAAACATTACGCACAAAGATAACATTGAATGTGACCGGAATTTTATCCTGGTAATCGATCAGGTTGTGTTTACGAAACTTTACATGCCCTCGCAGCTGGGCACCCACCCTAATACGGCCACAGCCTTTTTGACCCGATAATTCAAAGTATTTTTGCTGATAAAGAGGTGGTAAATTCGCTATGTGCGCCCTATCATAAATGCCATGCTCTGACATCTGGATGTGTTCTGTGTCAATATCAGTACCCAAAATTTTGTAATCGAATGAGGGGTTAACCTCTCTCAGCTCTTCACAGACCATCGCCAGAGAATACACTTCCTCACCACTGGAACAGGCCGCCGACCAAATGTACGCCGTGTCGAATTTTGCCTGTTGCGCCAGTATTTTCTGCAGATAGTCAAAGTGAAAATCTTCACGAAAGAACTCTGTTTTATTGGTGGTTAGCGTATTGATAAAGAATTCAAATTCCTTACTACTCAAGTGCCCCTTCAAATACTGGCCATATTCGGCAAAAGTGCTTAAGCCCAGCGCCCTTAACCGTTTACTCAACCGGCCCTCCACCATAAGAACTTTATCGCTAGCAATATCGATACCCGCATGGTCGTGAATCAATTCGCAGAAAAATTCGAATTCCTTACGGGTCAACGACAGGGTGCCGTGGGAAGCCCTCGGTGCAGATAAAACAAATTCTTCATTGGCGATCATGGATGGCTAGTGCCTATTGCTGTTTCGAATTGACCAAAGGGTTTATAAGCTGCCCGTTATACTGCTGAGAGCTGCAGCTGATGGAGACAAACCGGGCAATAATCCCCAGCGTCTGCAAAGGCAAACCACCACAATCTGCGCACTATTATTTGGTCAAACTCACATCGAATTTATACACAATACCGAGGGACAATGCGCTCGGGTCGTCGCCTGCAAGGGGGACTACCTTATCGCCGTGACCCTTGCCATTAACGCTGAACATTACCCCGGAATCGTTATCCATCTTTGCATAGTTAGCAAATAAGGTCGTGTGTTTATCCCAGGCATAGTCATAGCCAATCGCGATTTGAGTTGCATCGCTGTTAGCACCATCCCCATCGGAAGTCGCCCACTGCAGCTTGGCGGTACCCTGGGCACCGACTTTGGCGCTAGCGCCGATATACAGGTGATCGCGGTCAACGCCGGAGACACCGCCAATATCCGATTCGTCTTGCCAGCCACCGCCGACGCTGTAGTTGCCAACGTCATAACTAACAACGATCGCCGTGGCTTCGTGCTCATCTAGACCCTTACCCTTGCCAATATTGGCAATGGCGACACCGACTTTTAAATGTCCGCTGTTATACTGCTTGGCATAGTTGCCTTTGACCATCACGCTGTCGCTATCATCGACATGCTCTTCCGCAATGTAACTCACTGCGACATCGAAGCCATTCATAGAGGGAGAGCCGTAACACAAAACATCCGTCAAGCAGTTTATATACAGATAATTTCTTTAAAAAAAAATTATATAACCCGCAGGTCTTCCATCAATTATTAAAGGAAACAACATTGTGAAAATATCGGTATTGCAGACTAAAAAAGAAGCAACGAAATCTATCGATTATCATCGATGATCTGAACGTAATGAATGAAGGGATATTTCATAGGCGCATAAAAATACTTAAAGACCCACTTTAATAACCCGAACGGGTATTTTCACAGAGAGCACCATTACTTATATATTTTTACAGAATTATAAATTCCCTTAATAAAATCAAAAAAACTGCAGCCCTATGGATGTAAATTAGCGAAAAGGAATAACGCAAGTAGCCGCAGTTTCTTCATTGACACCCTTATCAGACGCTTGCCCCTTTAACGCTGAGTTAAGCTTATTGAGCGAGTCCTGCATCCTATTGGAAATAGCCACACACGCACCTAAAGGTTGAGGGTGTTTTGCATGCTGGGTGTCAACTTGACATTGAATACCCCTGAGGCGGTGTTGGTATTGCTCAGGGGCACTCTGGATATCCTGAAGGCAATGTTCTCGCCCTACTCCTCAAGGACAAGCGAATAACCGGTGCTTCTGCCACCGCCCTGATCTTTTCTTAGCGCGCCCCTACTGATGAGATCATTGATGTCACGCAGAGCCGTATCAGATGAGCATTGAGTGATTTTCGCCCACTTCTCTGTCTTCAGTTTTCCATTAAAACCATCGAGCAGCCTATTCAGCATTTTTATTTGTCGTTCGTTTAAGGACTCTTCAGCAAAGCGCTGCCAGAAGCGAGCTTTCTGTAGGATCACGCCGACACTCTTGTCTGCGCTCTGAATTGCCCGCAGAAGGCAACCTAGGAACCATTCCTGCCAAGCAGTTATATCGCAACTCCCTTTTTGGGTCTGCTCAAGCATCTTGTAGTAGTCGTTGCGCTCAATAAGGATTTGTTTGGACATGCTGTAAAAGCGCCTAGGGCTCGATTCAGCACGAGCCAGTGCCATGTCCGCGATAGCACGGGCAATACGGCCATTACCATCATCAAAGGGATGGATGGTAACGAACCAGAAATGTGCCAGCCCTGCAATAAGTAGCGGATTGATATCACCAGGACTTTCAAACCAATCCAAGAATTCTCGCATTTCACTTTCCAAGCGATTAGGAGGCGGAGCTTCATAGTGAATCTTTTCCCGCCCAATCGCACCGGATACGACCTGCATAGAGCTATTTCTGTAGCAACCTGTCGTGACCGGGTGAAGTATACTTTCTGCTGTAAACAAAGACGCCTGCCAGTCGAAGAGCCTTGCCGGGGTTAAAAGCTCGTCGTATTTATCTGCGGCATTTGTCATCATTCCCACAACGCTATCAACCTCGCGTACTGAGGGAACAAGATGTTTGATGCCCTTCATTTCAAGACGACGAGCAATTGACGACCTCACCTGGTCGTGCGGAAGAGTCTCTCCCTCTATCTCGCTGGAGTTTATGACTTCGTCAGTAAGAGAATGGAGCTGTGCCTCGTTCTTTAGATCAAAACCTAGCCCGTCCATACGACCCAGTAACAGACCCTGTTCGTGAGAGACACGCGCAAGTAGATGCAGAAGGCGCTCACCGTCCCACGTAACCTTAGGCCAATTATCCTGCTCCCAGATGTAGCTCATTTATTCTCCGCATATTTTGCGGTTAATTATGGTATCTACTCACTGAAGCGACAAGCAATTCAGCAAAAAAGGCGGTGATTAAAACACCTCAATCCCCGTATATTATGCGGAGAATAAGGAAGTATTCTCCGCATCTCCTGAAGCGCCAAAATATTCCAACCGGGCCTACAGGGGAAGGCTGGACGCTCCGTCCCGCCACAAAAAGCCCCTCAAGCAGCCAGCCCGCAGGTACCAAGGCAAGGTCGTACAATTAAGCCGCCCAACAACTCCACCATACGCGTATTTCTTTATGGTTTCCTTGTCCCTGGTATCTCCTGAGCTGCTACATCAAACGTGTATACACCTTCTAAAACTTCTTTAGACTTCAGTGACTGAAATTTCGCCTTATTGACGATAAGAGCATCCGGGAAATCAGCTTGTTGCTTTTTGTTCCCAACGTTTACAGGCTCGGCTCGCCTAAAATCACCTAAAGCCTTCCAAACAGTTTGTCCGTCTTCAAAACAAATAGTGGGTTCCTCAAATAGTGCGT
>JAZFYA010000293.1:0-11980 GCA_036443315.1 Pseudomonadales bacterium | reverse complement strand
GCTGTAAGAATTGAATTGCAAACAGACACAGATAATTATCCATGGAGATCTACAAGCGAAGAACTCTGGAAGCAGGTTACAGATACTCAAGATGATGAGTATCTTGGCATTAATAGAGTGGACTAGGGGAGAACCAACCCTTTAGAGTACTTGGCTGATGGCTTAGAAATACCAAGATATCCACCCATAGAGGTGCTAGTTGCGATTTCCGATGCGTTCCAAATATACCTGAGCGCAGAAGGAAGGTTATCCCTTGAAGATGTGTTCTTTGGGACGGCCAAGAAAGGAATTGGAAACTACTCAGCAAGGAAGGCAAAAAGTGACACCTACCTGAAGTTTCAAATGTTTATCCAAATGAGAAAGGTTGAGTCTGAGCGAAGCGAGTTCCGCTGCAGCCGGAAAGACCAACAAGCTTGCGACCGGCCACAGTGTCAATTGTCCTGCAGGCCCGGAGTGCTCGCGCTGAATTTTTTGTTATAATTTTCTTCCTGAAACGCTAAACGCTAGTTAATGATGTGTTCTTTAAATTCGATAAGTAGTTTTTGTCATCACTTTGGACATCGCCGACATCAGTTTTTTTACCGGCGCTGAAAATGCCTGTCCGCCAGCTTGCAGTGCGTTGCTACCGTGTTTGGCTTCGTCTTCCAGCATTTGTTCGAGAATGGCGCGACTTTTTTTGTCGCTGTCGGGAAGTTGTTGCAGGTGGTCTTGCAAATGTTTGCAGACTTGGTCTTCGGTGGCGGCGACAAAACCCAGGCTCCATTTATCACCAGCGATACCGGCTGCGGCACCAATGGTAAAGGAAGCGGCGTAAAATAGTGGATTGAGTAAACTGGTGTGGCTGCCTAGTTGATTGATACGTTGTTCGCACCAGACCAAGTGGTCAATTTCTTCCTGCGCGGCTTGTGCCATTTCTTCGCGGACATTGGGCAGTTTTGCTGTTAATGCCTGCCCTTGGTACAGGGCCTGCGCGCACACTTCGCCGGTGTGGTTGATACGCATTAAACCGGCAATATGTTTTTTTTGATCTCCGCTTAATTCAACGAAATCTTTATTATCAGCTGGGCTGGATTGGGTTGCTGTGGCTGCATTGGGGATTAAAGTCCGCAGCGCTTGATCGGCATTGCTGATCAATTTGTCAATAAACGATAACTGGCGCTGCATAGTAGACCCTTCCTGTATTCAATGACATAACATACTGATTCAGTCTGTTTGAGGCACCTCTATTTATTGTTTTCACGTTCAATTGCTCTATAGGCGATATCGTTGCGATAGTAAACTTTATCCCAGCTAATCGCTTTAACTTGTTGGTAAGCTTTTTGCTGGGCCTCGGTCACTGTATTGCCTAGGGCCGTGGCACATAATACCCTGCCGCCGCTAGTGACAACCTGGCCGTTATCCAGTTTGGTGCCCGCGTGGAAGACTTTGGCATTGCTAATGTTGGCATCCTCCAAACCGGAGATCACATCCCCTTTATTATAGTCTGCAGGATACCCCCCGGAGGCGAGTACTACGCCGACGGCACAGCGAGGATCCCAGTTGGCTGTTACGCTATCCAGTTCGCCGTCCAGTGCCGCATTGCATAGTTTCACTAAATCTCCTTGCAGGCGCATCATAATCGGCTGGGTTTCGGGATCACCAAAACGGCAGTTGTACTCGATGACTTTGGGTTCCCCCTGCGGATTTATCATCAAGCCAGCATAGAGAAACCCGGTGTAAGCATTGCCTTCTGCAGCCATACCGGCCACCGTCGGTTCGATCACTTCTTCTAAAATGCGTTGATACACGTCGGCGGTGACTACTGGTGCGGGAGAGTAGGCCCCCATGCCGCCAGTGTTAGGTCCTGTATCGCCATCGCCGGCGCGTTTATGGTCTTGGCTAGTGGCCATTGGTAAAATATTGCTGCCGTCTACCATAACAATAAAACTGGCTTCTTCGCCTTGCAGAAAATCTTCGATCACTATGCGGTGGCCCGCTTCCCCAAAAGCATTGCCCGCCAACATATCTCGTACCGCGTCTTCAGCCTCAGTGTCGGTCATGGCGACAATAACGCCTTTGCCCGCAGCAAGGCCATCGGCTTTAACAACGATGGGTGCGCCCTGGGTTTTGATGTAGGCGAGGGCAGGATCAATGTCAGTAAACGTTTGATAAGCGGAACTGGGAATAGTGTGACGTGCTAAAAAATCCTTGGTAAACGCTTTAGAGCCTTCCAGTTGTGATGCGCCTTTGCTGGGGCCAAAACAGCGTAAACCCTGCTCGCCAAAGTAATCAACAATACCTTCTACCAGCGGCGCTTCTGGGCCGACAATGGTTAAACCTACGTTGTTGTCTTTGGCAAACGCCGCTAACGATACAAAATCCATGGTGCCGATAGCAATGTTGGTGCAATGGTCTTCTAATGCTGTGCCAGCATTGCCTGGTGCAACAAATACCGTTTCAACGTTGGCAGATTTTGTCGCTTTCCAGGCCAGGGCGTGTTCGCGACCGCCGGAGCCAATTATGAGAATGTTCATTGGGTCTGTAATATCCGCTTGTGAAAATTTTTTAAAAAATGTGAAGGTGGAACGAGTAGCAAGAATGAACGCCTCGTTACTTAGCCCTCGCTTCTAATTAGTGTCTAAAATGCCTCATTCCGGTAAACACCATCGCCATGTTCGCTTCGTTAGCAGCGGCAATGACTTCATCATCGCGGATAGAGCCGCCGGGTTGGATCACACAGCTAATCCCTGCCTGGGCAGCGTTGTCGATACCATCGCGGAAGGGAAAGAAAGCATCGGAGGCCATCACTGAACCTTTTACTTCTAATGAAGCGTGTTCGGCTTTAATGCCAGCGATGCGGGCCGAATTGATCCGGCTCATCTGGCCGGCACCAACACCGATGGTGCGACCATTGTGGCCATAAACGATGGCGTTGGATTTAACAAACTTGACGACTTTCCAGGTAAATAAAAGGTCGCGAATTTCCGCTTCGCTGGGCTGGCGCTGAGTGACAATTTTTAAATCCGCTGCGGTGATAACACCAAGGTCGCGGTCTTGCACCAAGAGTCCGCCATTGACGCGTTTAAAATCTAACGTGGGTAGTGTGTCTCCCCATTGACCGCATGCCAATAAGCGAATGTTTTTCTTGGCGATGACAACGTCAATGGCTTCCTTGGATACTGCTGGTGCAATAATGACTTCTACAAATTGGCGCTCGCAAATGGCTGCGGCGGTAGCAGCGTCCAGCTCACGGTTAAAGGCGATAATACCGCCAAAGGCCGATTCGGTGTCTGTTGCAAAAGCCAAGTCATAGGCGTCTTTAATCGTGTCGGCGATAGCCACGCCACAGGGATTAGCGTGCTTGACGATAACACAGGCCGGGTCAGAAAATTGTTTGACGCATTCCAGTGCGGCATCTGTATCGGCGATATTGTTGTAAGACAGAGCCTTACCCTGCAATTGTTTGGCCGTGGAGATAGAGCCCGCGGCAGGATTTTTCTCACTATAAAATGCCGAGTTTTGGTGAGAGTTTTCGCCGTAACGCAACTCTTGAGTTTTAGTAAATTGGGAATTAAACGTGCGTGGGAAGTTTTCATTACCGCCGGGAACTTTGTGACCAAAGTAGTTGGCAATCGCTCCATCATAGGCAGCAGTGTGTTCGTAGGCTTTGATGGCTAGATCAAAGCGGGTGGCTTGCGAGGTCGCAGCGCCGTTAGCAGTCATTTCTTCCAGGATTACAGCATAGTCAGTTGCGTTAACCACAATAGTAACGAAGGCATTATTTTTTGCCGCGGCGCGTACCATGGTTGGTCCACCGATATCGATATTTTCAATGGCGTTTTCTAGAGAGCAATCGGGGTTAGCAACGGTTTTTTCAAAGGCATATAAATTGACCACTACCATATCAATCGGGTTAATCCCGTGTTCTGCCATAACTGCATCGTCTTGACCGCGATGGGCGAGAATGCCACCATGAATTTTTGGGTGCAGGGTTTTGACGCGACCGTCCATCATTTCCGGGAAGCCTGTGTATTCGGACACTTCAATGGCGTCAACGCCATTTTTACATAACAGCGTGTAAGTGCCCCCTGTGGAAAGAATTTCCACACCCTGCTGTTGCAGGGCCTGGGCAAATTCGACAATGCCGGATTTATCGGAAACGCTGATAAGGGCGCGCTTGATAGGCAGAAAGTGTTGATCGTTATTCATGTCGTTGCTCGTGTCGAGGACAAAAATTTTTGTAAAGTGTTTACCTTATTGCTTGCTGATTTTGCAGGGTCACTGTAATGCAGAAAGTCTAAAACCGAAAAAGGGGTGATGCTATCACCCCTACATTGACCTGTTGAAGAATTTACATTAGGCCGTACTGCTTTAATTTTTTACGTAAAGTCCCGCGGTTCAAACCTAGCAGAATCGATGCTTTGGTCTGGTTTCTACGGGTATACTTCATCACCTCTTCCAGCAATGGGGCTTCCACTTCCGATAACACCATAGCATAGACATCGGTGACTTCCTGACCATCCAGGTGGGCAAAGTAATTGTTCAGGGCAGTCGATACACTATCGCGCAGAGTTTGAGCCTGGGCTACTGGTGCGTTGCTTAGATACTGTTTTTGTTGGTCCTGGCCCGTTTGGTCATTGACTGACACCGATTCAGCAACTGGGGTTGCAGCGCTGTTGGGGAGAGTGTCATTGTTTTTCATACTGCGATTACCTCTTTTTAATTAATGGTGGCACACTTAAATTTTGTATACGGCTTGCGGTCGAGATTGGCGGAGCTATGTGTATCGTTGTTGGTTCTATTACTGTTAGTACTATTGCTATTAGTACTATGATTATCGTTGTACTTGGTTAAATCACCAAAGTAATCATCAATAGCTTGGCGTTGATTGTGGGCCGATTGCAGCTGGTTGAAGCGACTGCGAAAGCGGTTACCGTTCTGTTGTCGGTGAGCCTGTTCAGCGTCCGGGCATTTTAAGTTCGCGGTTAAATTACCTGCCTTACCCTCTATTTTTGAAACATCACCCTTTGCATTCTCCACTTTTAAATACCAGCCCACATGTTTGCGAGCAATTTTCACTCCCATACATTCACCGTAAAAGGCGTATAGGGCATTCAGGTGTTCTAATAGTATTTGCCGTACTTCGTTATGATCCGGTGATTCTACTATATCTCCACTGCATAAAAATTGATTTATTTCACGACAAAGCCAGGGTCTTCCCTGGGCGGCGCGACCTATCATGATCGCGTCAGCACCGGTGTACTGCATGACCTGTAAGGCCTTTTGTGGCGAATCAATATCGCCGTTGGCAATGACCGGGATAGAAATCGCTGCCTTGATCTCGGCAATGGTGTCGTATTCGACTTCACCATTAAAGCCGCAAGCTCTGGTCCTACCATGGACTGCCAGCACGGCAATGCCGCTGTCCTGGGCAATGCGGGCAATATCGAGGCCATTGCGTTGATTCGGGGACCAACCAGTACGAATCTTCAATGTCACCGGTACATCCACTGCAGCCACCACCGCTTGTAGAATATCGGCGACCAACCGCTGGTCTTTCATCAGGGCGGAACCTGCTGCCTTGTTACAGACTTTCTTGGCGGGGCAGCCCATATTGATATCAATAATCTGTGCACCACGTTCGACATTTAAACGTGCCGCTTCTGCCATCATTAAGGCCCCACCGCCGGCGATTTGTACGCTACGGGGTTCTGCTTCGCCTGCATGATTCAGCCGGTTCCGCGATTTGCGGGTATGCCACAGCCGAGTATCGCTGGTCACCATTTCTGAGACTACCAGTCCCGCACCAAACCGACGGCATAGCTGCCGAAATGGAAGGTCACTGACGCCAGCCATCGGTGCGAGCACAACTCGGCTAGCCAGCTTATAGGGGCCGACTTGAAGCACTACACATCCTGGGTAGAGAAACTTGACAATTGATACTGTGGTGGCAAATGACCGCCTAAAAAGAGACGCTATGATAATGGTTCGTGGCGAAGGGATAAAGTATTATCGTACAACTATCATACAATTTTTTGGTTGACATCGGTTATCGTTGAGGGGCGTTAGAGAGGCTGCAATGTGGGTCATTACTATGGTTGGAGAGCTATGGTTGGAGAGCTATGGTTGGAGAGCTACGGTTGGAGAGCTACGGTTGGAGAGCTACGGTTGGAGAGCTACGGTTGGAGAGGTTGCAAGTAGAAAGGCTTGGTCTAGTCGGGGACCGCTTGCGGGATTTAGCTATCTCGTTGAGGATAAATCCTCAACATCCAACCCCGCCAAATGCTCCACATTAGAAAACTGCACCGTCTGATCCTGACCCATCGTCACCCGCTGCTCCTCAGTTCCCAACGCCAGCACCCATTCCCTATCACCATCAATGGGTGTTAACGGCTGAAACTGATTACTAAACAAACTGTACAAGGCCGTAATCAAATCATCACTGCTGGCAATCGCTGGAGCCGTGGCATCAAGAATATTACTCGTGGTCGTCTGACCCGTGGCGTCATCGGTTTGTGCGCGATTAATCGCCTGCATTTCCAAATCAAACTGACTGAACTGAACGTCCCCGACGGGCAATACTGGCCGAACCCTGTTTTCCCTAGACACTTCAACCTAGAAAAAGCTCTAGATTCAGTGCATTAGGCGTCCGCAGTAGATTCAACTGCTTTTTCTAGGTTCAATCACTTGCAAACCATTTTTCCCAGTAAAACGCCATTCTGCCAAAAAAATTTTCTAGATGCACTTTTTTAAACCGTTTGCTTTCTCAGGATGGCATGGCGTAAGCCCAACACCTTGGCTTGCAGCTGCTGTTTAGCTAACAAGCAACGTGGTGGGACCACTCTCTTTTATTCGTCGTGCCACTCGTTGGGTTTGTGGATGCGTGTTCCTGGGATTTGGGCAGGTAGTTGCGATTGCGCTAACGCTGTGGTGGTGATATGCCTTATATGTTGGGCAAAGGGACTTAATTCTTTCGGGATACCTCGGCGCGTCGGAATGATTAGTCCAATCTGTTTTTTTCGCTCGTACGTTACTAAACGGATCGCTTCGTAAAGATCACTGTCCGTCGATAATAAATAGGCGATATCATAGCGATCCTTCCAGGCATCATTCAGTATATGCGTGGCAATGTTCACGTCCGTGCGTTTTTCTTCGTACAAGCGTACGTAAGCCTTTTCTTCGGTATCGGTGGGATGCACTAAAGGCACGTGTTTTTTCTTGCGTTTAAATTTGCCTTCGTGGATGTCGATTTCGGGTATGTATACTTTTAAAGCTCTTAAATAAATATCTTGCCGGTTGGTGATACTCGGGTTGTCGGGAGTATTCATCACCCTGGCAGTGTAGTAGTTGATTTTCAGCAGTTTACTTTCTTTGGGTAAGGTTTTTTGCAGCAGAACTTTGAGGTCTAACCATCGATAGACGCTGTCTTTAAGGGCACCTCGATAAAGATTAAATCCATCTATGTATACGTAGGTGCGCATTTGAGGTCTCTATAAAAGGCAACGGCCTCCGAAGAGACCGTGCGGGCCAAGGATCGAGATCCTTGGGGATGTGTTTTTTATTTTACTCAGCTTGAGTAAGTTTGTCATGCACTTTCGTGCTCTTCTCTCTGCGCCGCTGGATGGATCCGCTGGCCACGTGACTCAGCGGGGTTGGCGGCGAAGGAAGGGATTCGGCGGCAGGTTCTGGGACCTTTCATTCCTTCCCATTATCGTCTCGTTGCGCGGTCGGATGGGTCTGCTTGTGCACTTCCTTCAACCTGTCATAGATAAATTACTGTTTGATTTTTCTATGACAGGTTGAATCATCACCGCTAACGGCTTTTCTAATTTTCGGGAGACACAGGCCAGGTAACTCACCAGAGCGTTGCTTTCCTCACCGATCACGCCGATTTTTTTGATATCGTCGCTGATACGTTGAATCAGGTTTTTGTCGGTGAGTAAGGCTAAGGCCTGCTGTTTTTGTTCGGGCGTGAGTTCAGTGTGCTTTTCCTTATCAACTTTCACTTGCCCGTTTAGCTGTTGCTCTTGATGGTCTTCTAAGGCTAATAATAATGTGCCGATGTCCTTTTTTATAATGGCTTCTTCCAGGCCCAGTTCTTCGGCGGCCTGTTGGCTATACTGTTTTCTCAGTTTTCTTTTGCAACAAACATGACAGGCTTTGCAGCCACATTATTTCCTGTGCAGACTGACCGAAGGGAAGACTGCCCGTAGCTATGACCATGGCGGAGGTGGAACGAACGGTAACAACCCTAACTTGGCACGGCGTAGCTTGGCGCAGCCTTTGCGCTGTTTGTTTGCTGCAAAGGGTGTGACAAGCGGCCAAGGGCTACAAGTGTCCGATAGCATTTAACCGTGGTCTGTCCCTGTTAACCCCAGAGACTAGCCACACTCAGATAGAGCTGATTACTTTTATCCTGCAACGCATCAGAGACACAGGGGCTTAGTTTATCCGGGCTAAGGTCAAACCAGAGAAAGGCGTGGGTATCCAGCAGTAAATCCATTTATGGCTTATCTCCCAGCCCGAACAGACTATCTAAGGGGTCATTAAAATCGTCACTCATCCAACCCTGACCTTCATGTAAACCCACAACCCGCTGAATTTTTTGGGCCGATTCGATCACCAGCTTCATCACCCGTCCATTGCCCAACGCCACTTGCACGTCTTTACCTTGAGCGGCCAACTCAGCTAACTCCGCCAAGTGCCCTTCTGCTTCATTTAAATTAACGGTATGTATTGACATGGGCTTACTCTCATTACGGGTTATGCCGAGAAGATACAGGGCTTAGTATACCTGCCATTGCCGCTTTTTGCTCTCTGCTCTCTATTTTTCCCTTTGGGTACGAGACAAAAGTCCGTCATTGATTCAGCTTTGCCGGGTGTTTCTCACTATGCACGGCTTTCAGTGCGGGGTCTTGCATCTGCGTATAAATCTGCGTACTGGATTAGCGACTAAAGACGGAGGGTATTAAATGACGCTGGATAAGGCATGATAGCCTTTCTTCAATGCTAGGGCCGCGCCAGCCCCCTGTGATGGATAAACCGATAAAAGGGGGGAGGATTACCCCTCCCCCAGAATAGATAGCGCATTACTCCGTCGCTGGCCACTGTTGCGCATCATGCAAAACGCGCAATATTTGTATCTCTGTTCTTTCCAGCACGCGATAAACAACAATAAAAGGAATGCCGTCAATAACCAGTTCTCGGGTTTCTTTGACTCGCCCCATACGGCCTGCGTTAGGATATTCAGATAACACCGTTTCTGTGGTGTCCAGGATATTGATCACCACATCAATCGCTACACTGGGACTATTATCTTGAGTGATATGGCGTTCTATTTCATCGAGATCAATCTCTGCTAAGTCAGTCCACTTGAGCTGCACGCTTGGCCTCCCACCTTGCGTTTACCGCAGCGTGATCTTGCAACCGGCCTTCATCGGCGGCTTGCTTGCCTTTTTCCACTTCACAAACAAACCATGCTTCACGCTCAACATATTGTTTGATGGCATATGACATGAGCCAGGCTCGCGGCCTATCCATGGCTTCAGCTATTTGGCCAACACGTTCCAGGGTTTCATCATCCAATCGGACAGAGGTAGCTTTTAACGGCATGACGATTCTCCAAGGTTCTATAAGAACCGCTAGTGTAACCCGTGGATTAGCTGCTGTCCGATTTATCTTTTTCAGCGGCTACTCTCGCAGGATGAGTCTCAGCATGCACCCGCTTCAACACCGGGTCTTGCACCCGCGTATAAATCTGCATACTGGACAGCTCACTATGCCCCAGCATCAACTGGATAGCGCGGATATCCGCGCCGTTTTGCAACATGTGAGTCGCCACACTGTGGCGCAGGATATGGCTACCGCCCCTGGCTCTGAGGCCACTTTGTTTGAGGTAGCGGCTCACCAGGAAAGAGATGCCCTTGGCTTGATAGGGTACGCCCTGACAAGTTAAAAAGACGTGCTGGTAGTCCTTGGCCCCTTTGGCTTTGGGGCGTTCATTATTCACGTATTCACGAAGCCACTGCACCGCCACCTCCGTCAGCGGCACACGGCGGAGCTTGGCGCAGCCTTTGCGCTGTTTGTTTGCTGCAAAGGGTGTGACAAGCGGCCAAGGGCTACAAGTGTCCGATAGCATTTAACCGTGGTCTGTCCCCGTTAACCGGGATTTAGCTATCTCGTTGAGGATGAAGGCTCAACTGATAACTGACCGCTTGCTTACCGGGGTCAACAATTTCCAGAGAAATGTGAATGGGTTGTGCAATTGGCATCATCTGGATGCCAGCCAATTCTCCGCCCAGGTATTCTTCGGGGCTAAAGCGGCGACCAGCGATGACTTTGCCAGAGAGATCGGTAAATTGTAATTCCATCATTGGAAAGCGTTGCTTAAAACTGGCGCGGTTGGTAATAATAGCGTCGACTACCAGTGCCTGTTTGGTGCTGCGGTGGCTGCGTACTATCAGATTGGTGGGATGAATCAGATTAATATTGTACAGGCCGGGTAATTGACACCCCAGAACGGAACAGGTGGTGGCCAATAGTGGCCGGTAACTATCATGGCGGGAGAGGTGGTCAAAGTTAAAGGCGATATATTGACCTGCAAGCAGTAATGTCACTGCCGCAATGCTGGCTATCCAGGTCCGCTGAATCCAGATATTGCGGGTTTCTGCGCTGGAAATTTCTACCGGTTCGGGTTCAATGTTGGCAAGTAGTGCTAGCTTGTCTTCGCCGAAGCGCTCTCCTGCTAGCATCGGCTCATTGCCTAGAATAAATTCATCCTCTGGGATAGGTTCTTGGTTGACGTCCTGGTCTTGTTCGTCGACGATATTCAGCAGTGCTGGATCGAGTGGGGAGTCAGGTGTTTCCAGAGCGTCAAATATATCCGGGTATTCGTCAACAGTATTTGTTTGAGATAATTCTTCTTCGGGCTCTACGTTATCGTCTTCTTCTAGAAGTTTTTTCGCCCAATCTTCCTCAGTGGCGCTGTGCTCACCAAGGTCGTCCAAATCTTTATAAACAGAAGACGGAGAAGCTTCCATGTTATCTAGGTTCAGGAAGGTGTCACTGAAATCCGTATCAGTGTTTTGACTTTCCTCAACGTCATCGAATGCCAGATCGTCGGCGCTGATCATTGCTGCGTCGTGTTCGATAATGGGACGGCTACTGGTTTCATAGATTAGGTCGTCACCATCATCATCCAGTGACAATTCCTCGTCGTTATTCGTTCCGGGGCTGTTTTCATTAATATCATCACTGTCGCTCAGTTCATCGGCCAGTAAATCATCGGCAAAAATATCGTCGTCGAAGATATTGTCCAGCACGCTTTGTTCGACGGTGTCAGTAAACAGCTCTTCTGTGTCCTGGGTGGCTGCATCCTGATTATTGGGGGCATCGCTAGAGGATTGCTCACTACCATATGCTTCAATAACCAGGGAAGAAGAGGAGGGTTGAGGGGAGGGGGCTATTGTCGTGGTGTCGAGCCAGTGGTCGGATGCATTAAATATATGCAGGCAGGAGCCACAGCGTACCGCACCATTGGCAATATTCAACTGCGTTTCAGTGACTCGAAAAGAAGTATGGCACTTGGGGCATTGGGTGACCTGGCTGGTCATAGTTTGCGATCCTGGTTCGCGGCTGAACGGTTCTCAATAAAGGTTCAGTAAGTGTATCGCTTTTTTCAAAAAAAACGAGGGGTTAACCAGAATGGCACTGACTTAGACACCGCTGTTAATGGCTTGCAACGTCTGGCGCTGGTGAGGGGTTAGGCGACCCAGGGCGGCTACACTGTAACTAGTGCCCATCCATAAATTGAAAAATATCACATAATCGTCATTCCCGCGTAGGAGGGTGTCGCTAAAGGGTCTTACTCCGTCATTCCCGCGCAGGCGGGAATCCAGAGCTACGCAGTGATTAGCTCGATTAGAAAGCTGAAATGACAAAAAAAGACTATAAATACAGATCTTTATCGAACAATCAAACTAGATTGCACGGGTTGACTTCG
>JAZFYA010000292.1:0-4090 GCA_036443315.1 Pseudomonadales bacterium | reverse complement strand
GCTATGTTCACACCTCACGCAAAATACACCCAAAGCGCTAGTGTTCGCGCATTAAACCAAGTAGGAGGGATACTTGATACTCACATTACGGGCATAGTAGATATGGTGCGAATCGTACAACATGGGATTAACCCTGACGCAGTAGAGGCGCTTGTGAAACTGGGTTTTAGTCGTGGAGACATTGCCTGGATTGTCCCTCAGCGAACCTTAACGCATCGGAGACAAAAGAAAGAACGATTAACAGCAGAAGAGTCAGGCCGCTGGTTACGCGCTGCCAAAATTCAAGCCTTAGCCAAGGTGGTGATGGGGGAAGACGAAAAGGCGATTCAATGGCTCCACAAAAAGCGCAAGGCTTTTGATAACATGAGTGCGATGGAGTTAATGCAAACAGAAGCGGGGGGTCAACTGGTCGAAGAGTACTTAGGGCAACTCGATACAGGCTACTATGCGTGAAACTGTGGCGCATTAGCAACTATGACGATTTAAGTGGTGTTGGTGGTTTACAAAGCGCGGGGCGTTGGCACAATCGAGGCATTCCCGTTGTTTACCTCGCGGAAAGTCCGGCATTAGCTCTGCTAGAGGTGTTGGTACATTTTGAATTATCCCTCGGCGAGGTCCCGCAAGGATACCACTTAGTGGAAGTGGAATACGCACAAAGAAAAGGTGTATCTCGCTTAAAATTGGCAGTCCTTGGCGTCGATTGGCAAAAGAATATTGACTATACTCGATCTATCGGTGACGAATGGTTGGGTACTGGAAACTCCGTGCTGTTAAAAGTCCCTAGTGCGATAGTGCCTAATAGTTACAACTATTTATTTAATCCCAGGCACCCTCAATCCAAAGCAGCCACCATTAAATCTATAACCTTACATCCTTATGACGCAAGGTTGCTTGTTAGTCAGAATCCCGCCAGCCCAAATAAAGTGGAACAATAATTCAAATACTCCGATATTCGTAAATACCGGAAATAAACGCCATGTATAACACAATTTATCGAGCAACAGAATACTCCAGAGTAGTGGCCACATTGCAAAGCGTACCCTCGCCCGCTATCGCTCCCCGTCCACTCTACGCGAAGGAGTTCTCTTCGTTTAGAGAATACCTACATACGACAAAATTAACGACCTGATCAAGATGGGCCAGGGTAATCAGTAAGGGTAATTTTGGGGCCTCTGGAGCGCTGAGAGACTCTCTGAGAGCGCTACGGTGTGCACACAAATAAATTACCAAATGGTTTTAACGTGTTCGTAGTCTCTAATTTTCTCATCAGCAGTGACCAAAGGCACCGCTAATTTTCTGGCCGTGGCTACAATCATTCTATCAGCCGGGTCTTTGTGAAACTCGCCCGGTAACATCGTGGATTTATAACCTATCTCGTTATCAACCGGCATAAAACGAAAGCCTTCTATTTGCTCGACCTGTTCTAGCCAGCTTTCAATATCCATGCTTAGCACTAAGTGTTTTTTCTCAATTAACATGGAGATTTCCCAAGCCGAGATAGAGGATATAATAATTTCGCCCTCCTTGGCTAATACCGCTTCAATTGCCTTTTTAGCGGCGGCAGATAGCTCTTTAGAGCCACTCACAAACCAAACTAATACATGAGTATCAATTACGAGCATCATGCGTTATCCCAATCATCAACAGCTACGGGAGCGGTGACCGATTCGTATTTAACAACACTGTTTCTTAATAATTCCAAAGGGCTAATCTCCTGCCTTCTGATTTTTCTAATTTCAATTGTCGGCGTACCACGATCAGTAATAATCATAGTTTGGCCGCTTTGCTCAACGCCCCTGAATACTTCCAGCGCGTGAGCCTTAAATTCAGTTTTTGACATTTCCATAGCTATTACCTGTAAATGACTATTGCGTATAGTCATTATACCAAGTCAAATGACTATACGCAATAGTCATTACGATAAACATGGATAAAATTAATGGAGTTTTGCAAGCATAAAGAACAAAAAAGTAAGGCTATTCGTCCAGCCTTTAACACAACATATTGTATAGCCCTCAGCTGAGGAGAGTACTATATATTGTGCTTCCCCCCCAGCTGAGGCAAATAATAATCTTTTTAAAATCCCCTAAATTAAAAATTGACATACGACCCAATGGGGCGTATATTAGGCTGCAAGGTCGGGCACAAAGCCAAGACCGCTAAACGGGAGAAATCCAAGTGATCACAAAACAAGAACAGCAAGTAATTAACCACGCAGTCAGCATCCTTTTATCAAAGCTTCAAAACACAAATGTTGCGTATACTAGACCAGAGTCGGTTAAGCAATTTTGCCAGCTCAATATTGGGCATTTGGAGCACGAGGTATTCGCTGTTTTGTTTTTAAATAATCAACACCAGCTAATTAAGTTTGAAAAACTTTTCAGAGGTACCATTGATGGTGCCAGCGTGCACCCCAGAGAAGTGGTCAAAGCCTGCCTTTATGCCAACGCTGCCGCTGTTATCTTCACCCATAATCACCCTAGCGGTTTAGCTGAGCCTTCCCCTGCTGACATAAATATCACAGTGAGTTTACAAAAAACACTAGAGTTGATCGAAATTAGAGTGCTTGATCACATTATCGTCACACACAACCAAGTAGTTAGTTTTTCGGAGAGAGGGCTTTTATAGCCCCCCAAAGGAGTTAACAAAGTGAGTCAAAATAGCCCAGCATATAATGCAGGTGGAGCGACCCCCGCAACATTTGCGGCGCTCAAGAATAAAGCCTGTGCATTGCCTTACTCTAGCGACAAATACGAACCACCTACACCAGACGAAATAGACGCGCTGATTAAACTTGCTGGGTGGTCACAGAACGATGCCGCTAAAATAGTAGGAGTGACTTACAACCCCAAAAAAGGATCTTCCACTATTCGCAAGTGGCGAGCGAAAAACCCCAAAGAGTATAGAGAAATACCATATGCCGCCTGGCGCTTAATGCTATTACATGCGGGCGTTGTAAACGTTTAACGCGAATGAAACAAAATAAGGAATATTAAAGGAAAAAGGGATGGCTAATAAATCATTGGAATTAGTAGGCGAATTCGGCATTGGGGCCAACGTTAAAATTAGAGCCAGAAATAGCAAACATAGGATAATAGAGTTTCTGCATAAAAAGACACACGTATCAGCTTTGCTGATATGGGGTGAAAATGATACATGCTGGTGGCCAGTGTCAGAATTAAAACTAGTAGATGAAAAACAATCAGATTTATTTTGCTAGACAAATATAACAACCACTACCGTATCCAGTGATCACAAGTTTAAACACAATATCTTGTATACCCCCCAGCTGAGACAAGCCCTATATATTGTGGTTTGTGAAACCCTCATGCGGCCACTTGCATACTTACATGCAAGCCCATCTGATGAGCCAGGTTAACAAGAGTATCGAGGCGGAATTCTCCTATTTTCCCTTTTGCTAGAGCGCTAACCCTCGGTTGCGTAATGCCTAGTCGTTTGGCGACCTCTGTTTGATTTAGGTTTTCCACCTCGATGCGTTCCGTTATTGCCATCATGAGGGCTGAGCGTAATTTCATGTTTTCCGCTTTTATTGGGTCATCTTCAAGTGCGTCCCATACACTATTAAAAGTTTGTTCTTTGTTCATGCCATATACTCCAAGACTTTTTTGTACGCCTTTCTAGCGGCCTCTATGTCTAACCGGCTGGTTGTTTGGGTTTTCTTCTGAAAGGCGTGTAATACGTATACCACACCTTCAATATTAGCTGTATAGGCAACTCGATAGATACCAGGGTCTTCACTAATTCTTATTTCTCGAACGCCAGGGCCTATCCTCTTCATTGGTTTCCAGTCATCAGGCTCTTTTCCTTGCTGTACCTTGTCTAACTGGAATCCAGTTTCCCGTATGGCTTTGCGTGGGAAATCTCTAATATTCTTCAGTGATTTACCTAAAAAAACTATCTTCTTCATGGGATAATTATACAGGTACTTGTATAATTGTCAAGTGGTCTTTAGGGCATGCACAGCTAGGGACATCCCCTAATGGAGACCAAGCGGCAAACTACTGGTAAGATTGATATACAAACTTGCCTGATAAAAAACACCCACCAACCCCGCTAAAAGACAAAAACA
>JAZFYA010000291.1:0-31904 GCA_036443315.1 Pseudomonadales bacterium | reverse complement strand
GAAAAATCATAAAAAAAGCAACTAAAATACCCTCGAAGGTATTGCGCCTTGATGGTAAAGTCAGTAATAATGCTTTTACTTTCGTTACCTAATGTATCCATAGGTTTTCGAATGTGTTTAGTTTTTCTGGCGTAACAACAACTATAATGTTGCCTTGTCAGAAGGTAGCAAAGTGAGGGCCGATTGAATGGCCTAGGGACTGGATGGAATGAGCACTGACTTCGCGTTAGCTCTCACCAATGAAATGTTGTGGACTGCGATTTGGCTCGCAGCGCCTGTGCTGGGGTTGAGTATGCTGGTGGGTTTGTTGATCAGTATTTTTCAGGTGGTCACCCAGATTCAGGAAATGTCCCTGACCTTCGTCCCTAAAATCCTCACTGCTGCATTAACACTGATTGCCTTTGGTTCCTGGATGATGGCGACTCTAATAGAGTTCGCGAGAACAGTGATCGGCAATATCCCGCTATATTTTTAGTCCCTCAGTGGGAGGGGTTGACGAAACTCGACAGAATTTGATGAAGAGTTCGGTGAGGAATTATCGCTATGCGCATTGACGCAGACATAGCAGTGATCATGGCCATGGTGCTGGTGTTTATTCGCCTGAGTGCTTTGTTCTTACTCACACCGCTGTTTGCCACCACACAAGTGCCAGTCAATGTGCGCACCTTGTTACTTCTGGCCTTGGCGGGCTTGCTGGTGTCCAGTTTACACATCCAACCTACACAAGTTCCCAATACACTGGCTCTATTCTTTTTGGCCGCGCTCCATGAGTTATTCATCGGTGCTTTGATGGCGTTCGGCTTGTTCACTGCCTTTGCAGTTTTCCTGTTTGGTGGTCGTATTCTGGATTTTCAGATGGGGTTTGGTGTCGCCAATCTTATCAATCCGTCCACCAATACCCAGGGGCCGCTGCTCGGTACGGTGTTGAATTTGATGGCTGTCATGACCTTTTTCCTGTTGGATGGACACCACATGGTCATTAAGGGGTTTGCGTATTCTCTGGAGAAGGTTCCTGTTGGTCAGGGCTTGTCCGAGTTGCACATCGATCAGGTGATTGCTCAGTTTGGGCGTATGTTTGTGTATGGGTTGATGCTGGTAGCACCTGCCGTCTTTACCTTGTTGTTATTGGATGTCGGTTTGGCGATAGCGGCGCGTACGATGCCGCAGGTAAACATTTTTATTGTGGGTTTACCGTTGAAAATTTTTGTGGGGATGGTGGTATTGACCTTGTCGATCAAATACCTGAGCCCGCTATTAACGCGTATTTTTGAATCAATATTTCGCTATTGGGAACAGGTGCTGGTGTAGCCAGCCGAGCAATGTGAAACAGTGGAACCGTTAAAAATAAGGAAATAAACATGGCCGCAGGGTCTGAACAGGAACAGGATCGCACGGAACCCGCTTCACCGTTTAAATTACGGGAAGCGCGCAAACGGGGTCAGGTCGCCAAGAGTCTGGAAATCAATTCCTTGTTCTTGCTGTCAGTGGCTTTGCTGGTGACCTATTTTATGGGTGAGCAGTTCATCACACAACAATTAGCCCTGAGTAGGGAGCTTTTCAGTGGTGCAGGGCGTATTGAGTTAGACGGCAAAACCGCCTTGAGTCTTTTTGAATACACGGTTTCATTTTTGGCCCATTCACTGTGGCCGTTTATCGCTGCCATCATGCTGACTGGCATATTAGCCAACATGTTCCAGACCGGACCTATTTTCTCATTCTTCCCAATTAAACCTGATATGAGCCGTCTTAATCCAGTGAATGGATTGAAGCGCATTTTTTCAAAAAAACTGTTGTTTGAGTCCGTCAAAACAGTGCTCAAAATGGCCATTTTAGGAACCGTTATCTACTTTGCGATTACCGCCTTGTTGCCCAAACAAATGGCTCTGCTGGATACCGATCCGCAGGCCTACCCGGTGATGCTTATGGATCAGGGATGCGGGCTGGCCTACAAAGTTTTGTTGGCTGTATTGCTCATTGCCTTGCTTGATTTAATGTATAGCCGTTGGGATTTCAGCCAGAAAATGCGCATGAGCCGCCGTGAAATGAAAGAGGAAGTAAAGCGGCGAGAGGGTGACCCACAAATCCGCTCGCGGCGTCGGCAATTGCAAAAGGAAGCCGTCAAGCGTGCTGGAGCTGTGCAGCGGGTACCTGATGCCGATGTCTTGATTACCAATCCAACGCATTTGGCTATTGCGCTGAGATATGAGCGAGGCAAAACCGCCGCGCCACAGGTTATTGCCAAAGGCGCAGGTGATTTAGCTGGAAAAATGCGCGGGATAGCGCGGCGATATGAAGTACCTATTGTAGAAAACAAACCTTTGGCTAGAGCACTCTTTACCAAAGTTCAGATTGATGACGGAGTGCCCGAAAAACTGTTTCCGGCAGTGGCGAAAATCCTGGCTTGGATTTATTTACAACGGCAGCAACGTCAGGACGGCGTGAGTTCCAAGCAGGTGGCGCCCGTATGATTGCTTCGATTCGGAACATTCTTGGTCAACAGTCTGACCTTATACTGGTGTTTTGTGTCACCGGTATTCTGATGGTGTTGTTTATGCCAATCCCGGCAGGCTTACTGGATTTTCTGTTGATCGCTAACCTCAGTTTGGCATTATTGATATTACTACTGACGTTATATGTTCAAAAGCCGTTACAGTTTTCTACCTTTCCCTCGCTGCTCCTGATTGCCACATTGTTCCGCCTATCGCTGAATATTGCGGCTACCCGATTGATTCTCTCCGATGCTGACGCAGGGAAAGTGATCGAAACCATTGGCTCACATGTGGTGGGTGGTAACTACGTGATTGGCATGATCGTGTTTTTGGTGTTGGTCGTGGTGCAGTATGTGGTGGTGACGAACGGTGCGCAGCGGGTAGCGGAGGTCGCTGCCCGATTTACTCTGGATGGTATGCCGGGCAAGCAAATGAGTATTGATGCTGACCTCAATATGGGGTTGATCAATGAACAGCAGGCCCAGGAGCGCCGCCAGCAAATTGAAAAAGAAACCAGTTTTTATGGTGCAATGGACGGCGCGTCAAAATTTGTGAAGGGCGATGCGATCGCGGGCATCATTATTATTCTGATTGACATCATCGGTGGTCTGATCATTGGCGTTGCTCAGCGGGGTATGGCGTGGGGAGAGGCATTACAGACCTTCACCTTGCTGACTATCGGTGACGGTATTGTGACCCAGATTCCTGCGCTGGTTATTTCGACGGGCACTGGAATTATCGTGACCCGCGCCGCCTCTGATGCCTTTTTGAGCCGGGAAATTTCCCGGCAAATCACCGCCTTTCCGAAAATACTTGGGCTGATTTGCGGTGCTTTGGCGTTTGTTCTTTTTGTGCCCGGTATTCCGGCTTTTCCTGTCCTTGTATTGCTTGCCATCTTTGCTGTTATGTTGTTTGCCTCCCTGCGTGCCAAATCGGCTGAAGAAACAGAAGCCGAGTCAAAAGAGCAAGTAACCACCGGTGACGAAGATGTCTACGATATGCTGGCCATTGAAGCGCTGGAAGTGCGCGTTGGTACGAATCTCATCAATCTGTTTGGTGGAGAAGACAGCCTGATGATGGATCGGGTGGCGGCCTTTCGTAAACAATATGCGTTGGATATGGGCTTTGTCATGCCGCGCCTGCGCGCCAAGGATGACAAGAAATTGCCACCGCATCGCTATGAAGTGTGGATTTACGGTGCCAAAGTTGGTGAAGGTGAAATACTGCCGGACAACATCATGGCGATCAACCCTGGCAGTGCTACGGAAAAACTCGAAGGCCCGGCAACCAAAGATCCCACCTTCAATATGCCCGCTGTTTGGATTTTAGATCACCAGCGCGATCAGGCTAAAGCCGCGGGTTATACCGTGATTGAACCCTTGAGCGTGTTGATGACTCACTTGTCCGAGATGATTCGGCAGCACAGTCCGAACCTGCTCACGCGTGGTGAAACCGAGCGCTTGATTGAAAAGATCAAGGCAACCAATAGCAGTTTGGTCGAGGAATTACTGCCAAGTGTGTTGTCGATGGGGGATGTGCAGAAGGTGCTACAGCGTCTGCTGCGCGAAAAAGTCTCGATTCGCAATCTCGAATTGATTATGGAAGTGCTGGTGGATGAAGGAAAACAGACCAAAGACCCGGAGGCGTTAACAGAGCTGGTGCGTCAAAAGCTCGGTGCGTCTATCTGCCAGAATCTGGCTAAAGATAATGATCTCAAGGTGTTAGTACTTGATCCAAAGGTGGAGCAGCGGCTTTCTTCGGGTCTGCGCAGGGATGAGGGCAAAGCCTTGATGGTCGTGGAACCTTCTTTTGCCGAGCAGGTGTTAACGCGCCTGGCCGCCCAGGCTGAAAAAATGATGGCTGCCAGTCTCTCGCCTGTGTTGTTGTGTTCGCCCGAGTTACGGCGGCATATTCGTCGGATTACTGAGCGCAGTATTCCGCATTTGTCGGTGGTTTCCATGACAGAAGTACCGAGCACAGTGAACGTGCAATCGCACGGAATGGTGACGGTATGAATGTGGGTGGAGTATTGGGATCATTACAGCAGGGTATTGCCGGGACTAGCCGTTCCCTGGTATTCCGCTCTGATGGAGATTTCAATGCAACCCTCACTCTTGGGCAAATTATCAAGGGCAAAGTGTTGCGTCATTACGAAGGTAACCGCTACGGCGTCAGCTTTGGTGGTCAGGAAAAAGTGGTCGATAGTGCTGTGCTGCTGCGGCTGGGCGAGATGATTCAGGGCCGGGTTATCAGCATTGATGAAAAAGTCCATTTGCAGCGAATTGCTGATAGCAGTGCTGAGAAGCCATCAACACCCGTAAGAGCAGACGCCGGATTACCGAACCCCTTATTGGCCGGTAACCGTGATGCAGTTGCAGATTTATTCGCTCGATTTCAGGCTTCTCTGACCACAGCGGAACGCAGCGCATTGAGCCAGTTGCAGGCTCGCTTGAAAGGTTCTGATTTGGTGCCGGTGAGCGCACTGATACTGAAAAAACTGGCCCTGCCAGTGGAGAAACCGTTAGTTGAGGCTATCCATCAAGTGCTGCAACAAATCGAAGCCGGTACAAATCGTTCAAACGCGATGGTTGGACCGCAACTGCTGGCACCGGTGGAAGCTGGACAGGTGGATTTATCGCTGGTGCAAGGACTAGCACCCATGCTGGTGATGCTCGCAGAACAAACGGTGGCCGATGAGTCAAAACCAGCGGTGAAACCTGATGGGGAACCATCCTCGTTATTATCCTTGGTGCCGGAAGATACGCCACGCCATGAGCAGGGACAAGGACATCAGCAACAACTATGGATGCTGGGTCAACGGTTACTCAATACGCAAACAGAGGGTTCGGTTGCGCACCGGGTATTGCGTTTCCCCCTGTGGTTTGGTGAGCGCTTGGTTGAAGTCAACCTGGCCGTGTTCTCTGAGACTGCTCGCGAACATAGCGCCGTACCGGGTGACGATTCTCTTCGCTACCGCAAGGCAGTCTTTACGCTCGATACCGACAACCTGGGTCATGTTGAAATGGAGGCGCGGGTAGCAAATCGTCATGTGTGTCTTGATGTTATCACTGAGCGTACAGAGAGTGCGGAAATTCTGGGGGGGTATTTGACGACACTGACGTCGGCGCTCACGGATCATGGTTGGCAGGTGGATGATATCCGTTACCAAACAGGTGACTCCCTTAGCGGTGTTACTCAAGCGGTGGTGGAACATCACGTTCTGCATGACAGTTTAAGCCGGTTGATGTGAACAATGGCGGCGACGGAGGAAGTAGCTAAGCGCGTTATCGGTTTGAAATACCGACCGCATGAAGGCGTGCCGACTGTAGTGTTAAAAGGGGCAGGCAGAACAGCCGATGATGTCTTGAACGAAGCAGAGCGGCTAGGTGCAGGGCCACCTGTAGTGAAGGATGAGGCGTTATTGGACAGGCTTTACCGATTGCCGGTGGATGTGGCGATTGATCCTGACCTGTTTGAATTGGTTGCTATTTTATTGGTGCATGTTTATGCCGTTGATGAAAGTGTGTTGAAAGGCTTATCGACGATGACTAAAGACAGTTAGTAGATTTAGTAGATTTAGTAGAGAGAGAAACACGATGAATTTTTGGAAAAGGACAGGGATATGACAACGGCTATTGATCTGAGTGAACTGAGCATGATTAACGCTATGCGTCAATTGGATACCATCAGTCACAATCTCGCTAATGCCAATACAGCAGGCTTTAAGCGGGACATGGTGGTAACCCGAAAGTTTGAGTCCATGCTGGACGCCGGTCTGCAACCCACACTGGATACTTTTCAGATCAAGCAAAGACAGCTTGTGCCGGAAATGCAACTACGGGTAGATCACGCACCGGGCGCGCTTCGTCATACCGGCAATGCAATGGATTTGGCCATTGAGGGTGATGCGTATTTTGAGCTACGCGGTGATGAAGGCCTACGTTATAGCCGCCTGGGTTCATTTTCCATTGATGCCACAGGCAGGCTGGTTAATAGCCAAGGTCTGGTTGTGAACGCCGAAGCAGGCGACCTGTTGCTGAGTGGGGGTGAAGTGACGGTGAATAGGGATGGGGCGGTCCACGAGAATGGCGAATATATTGGCAAATTGAAGCTAATGCACTTTAGCGATACCTCGGTGCTGGTAAAAACCGGTCACGGTTTGATGCGTGCCACCGGACAAGTGACAGCGCAAATTGCTACGGATAGTGGTGTTCGTCAGGGTTACCAGGAGGCGTCAAACGTTCGTCCCATGGAAGAGATGGTGTCCATGATTACCACACTGCGTCATTTTGAAGCCACTTCGAATGTGATCAAAGCTTATGACGAAATGATGAGTACCGCGATTTCCACCATTGCAGAATTTTAACAATACCTTTTTAACACGAGAATTTTTTAACAGGAGAATCGATCATGCTTGATGCATTTCATATTTCAGCCAGCAGTATGGAGGCTTATCAGATCCATGTGGGTGTGATTGCCAACAACCTGGCGAATTCAAATACCACCGGCTTTAAGAAAAGCAAAGTGGAATTTGAAGATTTGGTCTACAACGAAATGAATTTTGCGCAGGGTGCGCTGGCCAATGCAGGTATTGAAAACCCGATGGGCATGGGTACAGCGGCGGCATCCATTGAAAAAATTTTTAGCCAGGGTGAGGCGAAAGGGACTGGTCGCAATCTGGATTTGCTTATTCAGGGTAAGGGCTTTTTTGAAGTGCTTTTGCCCGATGGGGAATATGCCTATACCCGGGCCGGTCATTTGCAAATTAACAAAGATGGCATGCTTATCAATGCCGATGGTCATGCGCTGAGTCCAGCGATTGAAATTCCGACTGACGCACAAAATATCTTGATTAATGCCGAAGGCAAAGTGCTGGTTGAACTGCCGGATCAAGATGACCCGGTCGAGGTAGGACGTATCGAGCTGGCCGGTTTTATGAACCCGAGCGGACTCACTCCACTGGGTGACAATCTGTACAAGCCTTCGGATGAGTCTGGGGATGCGCACTATGGTGAGCCGGGTGAAGAGGAATTTGGTCTGGTCGCCCAAGGATTTCTGGAAGGCTCGAATGTGAGCCTGATTGAGGAATTGACCACAATGATGCTGGTGCAACGCGGTTATGAAATGAATGCCAAAGTGATTCAGGCCGCCGATGACATGATGGGCATTGTGAACAACCTGCGGCGTTAGGTGGCAATGATGTTGATCTGCCTTCGATTGTTGCTGTTGCTTGTAGTGGCTGGCTCGTCTTGGGGAGCTGAGACGGACAGCACGATTATACGTTTCAAAGCAGAGGCGCAGCCGCTGATACGTACCTATCGCTTAGCGGATGTGATTGACGTGGTCCAGGACCAGACCGGTCGGTTGGCTCGATTATTGACGATAGATATCGGGCGTACACCACGTCCTGGGCAACTGAGACAGCTCACCCGGTTTGAGGTGAATGCCCGCCTGGAACGTTTGGAACCGGGTATTGTACAGCAGCTGCAATGGGCAGGATCGGCAACTATCCAAATTCGCGGTGGTGGGATAAGACATGATGGCAATGCATTGGCGCAGGTCGCCTATCAGCAATTGCATGGATGGTTACAACAGCATTATGGAGACATTGCGTCAGTCGAGGTCGCAGTGAACCGGGTAGGTGAGCCTGACGTATTGATATTGCCCCAGGGGGATATCAGCTATCACCCGCGATTGTCAGCCGCCACGCAGCTGCGCAAGCGTATGTCGGTGTGGGTAGATGTGCAGGTAGACAGCGAAGTATTTCAAACGGTGCCAGTCTGGTTTGCGGTGTCTGTAACCGCAGCTGTTTGGATTGCCACACAGTCTTTGGCACAGCAGGCACTAATACAGCCTGATGCGTGGGTAGTTGATCGGCGTGATATTGCTGGACTGAGTGGTGATCCTGTGATTGCTGAGTCTGTGACCACTGAAACTGTGGCTGATCGACCTCCGAAAGACCAGCGCTTGCGACATCGAGTGGCAAGAGGGGATATTTTGATGAGCAACAATATGGAGGCTTTGCCGCTGGTCCACGAAGGTGAGCTGATTACGGTTGCAGCCCGACACGGCACGGTGGCCTTGGCGGTTAAGGCGCTGGCGTTGAGTGATGGTGAGATCGGGGAGCGTATACCCGTTGCAAGCCTCAGTAGCGGTCAGTCATACCGAGCCGTGATTGTCGGTAAAAGCAGGGCCTTGGTGGACTGAAGGGTGGACTGAAGGGTGGACTGAAATGGTAACTGATTTAAAGGAAAACCGATGAAGTGTGTGTCGAAAAAATTAGTCATTAGGTGCTTGAGTATTATGGGTGCAATGCTCTTGCTCAGTGCCTGCGGCATGTTTAGCAGGGAACCAGAAGGTATTTCTCAAGATTTCAAGGATTTGCCATCGTCGGTTATGGATAAGCCAACTGAACAGACGCTGGACAATTTCCCCTCTCTAGTGAGTGACCATCGTGCATACGGCGTAGGCCAGAGCCTCACCGTGTTGATCCTGGAAGAGGCGTCCTCAGTGACCAGTGCAGCTTCCAGCAGCAGTAAATCATTGGGTGTTGCGGGGCGACTGGATAAAAAAACTGGTTTTGAAGTCGGCAGCCTGGACGTTGAAAATCGGTCGGAAGGTGCGGGATCGATCAGCCGTCAAGGCCGTTTGCTGGCCAGTGTGTCGGCAACGGTGCAGCAGGTGTTACCCAGTGGTGAACTGGTGATTTACGGTGAACAGAAAATTAATTTTAATAACGAAACACAACATATCCGCATCACCGGACGGGTTCGCCCCGAAGACATTAGCGGCGACAATATCGTACTGTCGTCCCGTATTGCGCAGGCGGATATCACCTACCGAGGTGATGGGTTGCTCGGCAGCCGACAACAGCCGGGCATTATCACTCGCGTATTTAATTGGCTGTTTTAGAGATGAGACATTGGATGATAAAGCAGGTGCTTTTAATGATAAGGCGGGTATTGGGCATAGGCTGCATTGGGTCTCTGGTCCTTGGGTTATTGGTCGCTGCACAAGCGATGGCGAATGCTGATGGCAGTGTGCGGCTCAAGGATCTGGCACGTTTAGCCAGTGTGAAGGATGATGCGCTGGTAGGTTACGGCATTGTGACGGGACTTGCTGGTACCGGAGATTCATCCCGCAATGTGGCAACGATGCAGTCGGTGCATAATATGTTATTGCGCTTTGGGGTCAATGTGCCCGCCAATAAACTGCGCAGCCGTAACTCAGCAGCGGTGATGATTACGACAATGTTACCGCCTTATGCCCAGGTTGGAGATAAGCTGGATGTCAATGTTACTTCAATGGGGGATGCGCGTAGTTTAGTGGGGGGCACCTTGATGCTGACGCCACTAGCGATGTCGGATCGGGCGATTTATGCCATCGCCCAAGGGCCATTGTTGGTTGGCGGTTTTAGCTATGACTTGAACGGCAACCTGATTCAGAAAAACCATCCAACAGCGGCGTATATTCCCGATGGCGCTATCGTAGATCGCGCAGTGGATACCGTGATTATTAATAATGCTGGCACGGTGCAGTACAAGCTGTATGAACCCGATTTTGAAACAGCTACCCGGATTGTTGATTCTTTGGCGACAGTATTGGGCGATGGCAAGGCCAAAGCTGTCGATGCCGCACGCATTGATGTGTTTGTACCTGAAGCGCAGCGGGACGAACTGGTGCGTTTTCTGACTCAGGTGGAACGCATCGCTGTCGTTCCAGATGCACCTTCCCGTGTCGTCGTGAATGAGAGAACGGGTACAGTTGTTGCTGGTGGCAACGTGGTGATTTCACCCATTACCGTGACGCACGGCAATCTGAATGTAGCTATCAGCAGCGACTTTTTTGTCTCGCAACCCTTTGGTGTGGGTAACATCATTATTGATAGTGAATTTTCAGAGGTGAGTACCCAGGTGGTACCTGATACGTCGATTGAAGTATCAGAAGATACGGCTGTGTCGGTGTCCTTGCCGCAGGGTTCTAATGTGGCAGATTTGGTGGCCGCGTTGAATAAAGTAAGGGCTAGCAGTCGTGACATGATTACGATTTTACAGGGGATTAAACGTGCAGGCGCACTGCACGCAGAGTTAATTATTCAATAAAATCTGGATTATTCAGTGAAACTTACAGGGTTCAGGAGATTGGTATGATCGAAGATATAGGTGGGGTGACATCGCAGTTGGTTGGTGTTGCGCTGGACGCGGCGTTATTGAGACATGAGGTGATCGCCAACAATATTGCCAATGTTGATACGCCGGGCTTTCAGGCTAAGCGCCTGGATTTTGAAGCGCAGTTACAGGGTTTTACCCAGGCTTTGCAGGGTGGCAGTGATGCTATGCTGCGTGATCGTATTGAATCACTAAAAATGGCATTGCATGACAGTGATGCGATGGTGGTAACGACCAATGAGGCGGTGGAGCTGGACCGTGAAATGGTCGAGCTGACAGAGAATACCTTGCGTTATCAGGCCTTACTACAGGCTATGGGCAAGCGCGGGGAAATCATCAAAATGGCTGTGGTTGAGGGGAGACGATAACAATGGATTATTTTGCATCGTTTGATATCAGTGCATCGGGAATGGCAGTACAGAAAGTGAAGTTGGATATCGTGGCGCTAAATCTGGCGAACGTGAACACCACTCGCGGTGTTTCTGGCGGCCCCTATCAGCCCAAACAAGTGATTATGGGCGAGCGCACACAAAGTAGTTTTGAATCCCAGTTGAGTGCTTACCACAGTCAATTAGGCGGCGTTGAAGTTGTGGGTATTCAAGCCACGATTAGCGAGCCCCGACTGGTTCATGATCCGGATCACCCGGATGCCAACGAAGACGGTATGGTTGCCTTTCCGAATATTAACCCGGTATCGGAAATGGTGCACCTAATGGAAGCTACACGCGCTTATGAAGCCAATGTGCGTGCCGTTAATGCAGCAAAAACCATGGCGCTTCGAGCGCTGGATATTGGAGAACGATAGATGACCATTGAAGCCATTCAATTTATCAGTGAAGGGGCCAGTATTGACGAGTTGACCGGTCTCCAGTCACCCACTTCATCGGGCTCTTTTGGTACATGGCTGAGTCAGGAAATCAGTGCCATCAATGATCAAATACAAGCGGCGGATGTACAGGTACAACAGTTAGCGTCAGGTGAGCAGGACAACCTGCATCAGGTAATGTTGACGCTGGAAAAAGCCAAGTTGGGCTTTGAGTTGGGCCTACAGGTGCGCAATAAGCTACTGGAAGGTTATCAGGAAATCATGCGGATGCAGGTGTAGGGAGAAGATTATGGCAAGTATGTTTGGCACTTCATGGACTGACATGGACAACCGAACACGCGGATCAATGATCGGTGGGGTAGTGTTGATCGTATTACTCACGGTGGGGGCTTTCTTTTGGTTGGCTTCAGAAGAGTATCAGGTGTTGTTCACCGATATGGAGCCGCGCGATGCGGCCAATGTCGTGTCAGAATTAGAGCGCTTGAAAATCGATTTTCAACTGGCCAATGATGGATCGCAGATTCAAGTACCGGCTTCATCGGTGCATGAGGTGCGGCTCAAATTGATGGGCTCAGGGGTGCCGCTGGTAGGTGGTGTTGGTTTCGAGATATTTGATAACCCGGAATTTGGCATGACCGAATTTGCTCAACGCATTAATTACCAAAGAGCGCTAGAAGGTGAACTCACGCGCACCATTATGTCCTTGAAGGAAGTGAAATACGCTCGCGTTCATTTGGTCATGCCGGCAAAGGGCTTGTTTCAAGCGGACGATAATCCGCCCAGTGCATCGGTCACCCTGTTTTTGAAACAAGAGTCTTTGAAACAGGCGTTTCTGAACACCGATCGTCGTCCACTCAATGGGCAAATTATCGGTATCCAACGGTTGGTGGCCGCAGCGGTATCCAATTTGAAAGTCGATCAAGTAACGGTAAGCGATCAAAACGGTATGACGCTTAGCCAGCAAATACCTGAGCAAGGCAATATGGCGCTGGTATCGGGGCGTTTACAGCAAAAGCAAGCGGTCGAAAACTACTTCAGTAAAAAAGTGAATGATGTGCTGAGTCGTACTTTCGGTGCAGGGCAGGCCATGGTCAGTGTGGATGTAGAACTGGATTTTAACGAGGTTAAGCGCACCAACGAACATGTAGTGACGCCGGAAAATATGGAAGGCAGTGTTATTCGACGGCGGGAAACCCGTTTGGGTAATGCCGCCAGCAGGAAGGAAACAGATGGCAATGTGACCACGGACGTGGAGTACCGTTTGGGCCGATCAGTGGAGCAAATTGTTGAAACACCGGGCCGTATTCTCCGGCTCAGTGTCGGCGTGGTGGTACCGAAAGGTACGTCGGCTGAACGTCGCCAGGAAATTCAGCAATTGGTGGAAATGACCGTGGGTTTGAATACGGCCCGTGGTGATGGAATTGTTGTTTACACCATGGACAACGAACAATCGGCGGCGACTGTACTGACAATACCGAACGATACAGTGATTTCTCAGCCATTGACTAATCAATCAGGGTTTACCGGGCAGACTGAACCACAGCCGGCAACTGCTGTTGAAAAGCTGCTGCGCCAGAGCTTGAGTCGTTATCCTTTAGGCTCTGTGGCCTTGGGCGCCATTGTCATTTTATTTCTATTGTTCAGCCTATGGAGGCTTGGCCGTAGACGGGTGTATGAGAGGGAGAGATTACCGGTGTTGTCAGACCCTGAGAGGAAGCAGGCGCTGGCCAAAATCAACGCATGGATGGAAACCTCTGATGTGCCAGCAAGCAGTGAGGTGGTGTGATGAATAAGCAGCAGTGTGCAGCGCTGCACCTACACGGTTTATGCGACGATGACCGCCACTGGGTGTTAAGCCAATTATCGGCAGAGCATACCCATGTATTAAAACCGCTGCTAAATGAACTGGTGGAGCTGGGCATCCCTCGGGAATCTACTGTGTTAGCTGAAATTCATGGCGCTGAGGGATTACCCATACCGCGACCCAGTTGCCCCAGCGTAGATACTTTGCTGTATGCCACGACACTTCATCTTGCAACAGTGCTGAGCAATGAAGCCGATGAAATCATCGCTGCCGTATTGTTGTGTCACGATTGGCCGTGGCGTGAAAATGTTATGAATGAAATGCCAGCCCCGCGACAGCACCGTATTGGCCAGCTTGTGCGGCAAGATTTATTCATGATGACCCGCCGGATGCGAGACACTCTGCTAAAAGGCCTTTGCGTAGAGCTTAAGGCATTATCAGAAGCGGTCGGGATTGATAGTGAGATTGATAGTGACAGGCGTGTCAGCAGCAAGGCCAAGAAACCAGCGCGACGCTGGAGTATGAGGAGGAGATTCGCGTGACAACAGTCATTGTATCGCCTGTCATCCGAGAGGGTACTCGTCGATCCCTGCCAGTAGCGGATGGCCATAATCTGAGTAGTGACCCTCTTTACAGTGGCTTTGCGGATAATAGGGGACATTCTGCTAATCCTGATTCTTGCTCTCAAGGTGAAGCGCTGGATATCGGTTATCTTGAACAAATCATGGCTGAACGAGATGTGGGCCTGACACGCGCCGAGCAGGCAGAAAAAATGCTGTCTGCTTTGCAAGAAAATCTCGCGCAAGCGGAGCATGACGCGAGAGAACAGGGTTACCGCGCAGGAATTACTCAAGCGAAAGATGAGATTAAGGATCAACAAACCGAAGATACCAATGCCATAAGGACATTGCTTGATAACCTGACACAAGAAAAGACACAACTGATTCGCCAGGCAGAAGAGGCGGCCTTGGAGATTGCTTTTTCGGCCACGGCTAAATTCCTGGGAACAATGAATACGGATAAGAAAATGTTGGAGTCTCTGGTTAAGGAAGCGATGGGGCAGGTGTTGCAACGCGAAGGCTTGGTGGTTTACCTGACGCCATCGGATTGTCAACGTATGGAGCAATGTATGCAACAACCGGCGCGCAGTCAAAGCCGAGATTGGGTCGGTGTGGAGTTTAAATCCGATGCAAACATTCAGTTAGGCGGTTGTCGGGTTGAAAGCCGCTCCGGTTCATTGGATGCGCGACTGGAACTACAGATAACCGCCTTGAAAAAACTGTTGATGTGCACCCAACCGAGCCGTGTTATGAAGGGCCATGCCATGGGAGGCAATTGCTAATGTCGTCAACGTCTACCCAGGAGCAGGGCTTCGAGGCGAACTATCTCCGCGCCATTGCGCAGACTGATCTGTCAAGGCGGACTGGAACGGTCAGTCAGTTTCTAGGTTTAGTGGTGGAGGCGGATGGACCTGAAGCCTTTTGGGGTGAACGTTGCGAAATTCGTTCACGCCTACAGGATGGGCCAACACTAGCAGAAGTCGTCGGTATTAAGGATGGTAAAGTGCTATTGATGCCTTACGGTGAGTTACATGGCATAAGTCTCGGCAGTGAAGTGGTGGCCACAGGACGTTTTTCTGATGTGCCTGTTGGGGATGCGTTACTGGGTCGTGTGGTGGATGCTTTTGGGCAACCACTGGATGATGGGCCGCCGCTGAACCTTGAGGAACGTCGTCCTATATACCGCGAGCCCTTAAACCCGCTGGATCGTCCCTCGATTGAAACGACTCTTGAAACCGGCGTGCGTTGTGTGGATACATTGATGACGGTGGGGCGCGGGCAACGGATGGGCATTTTTGCTGGCAGCGGGGTGGGGAAAAGTACACTGCTCGGCATGATCTGTCGCAATATGAATGCCGATATCAATGTGATCGCCTTGATTGGTGAGCGTGGCCGCGAAGTTATGGATTTCATCAAGAATGTTCTGGGTAAAGAGGGCTTGGCTCGCTCGGTGGTGGTGGTGGCGACGTCAGATCAGTCGGCGCTGGTACGCTCCCATGCGGCGTTGGCGGCGACAACGATTGCAGAGTACTTTCGGGATCGCGGCAACGATGTCGTTCTAACGATGGATTCCATTACCCGATTTGCCATGGCGCAGCGGGAATTGGGTATGGCGATTGGTGAACCGCCCACCAGCCGTGGCTATACCCCTTCGGTATTTGCGCTGTTACCCCGACTTTTAGAGCGTTGCGGCACCACTAATGAGGGTTCGATCACTGCGTTTTATACGGTGCTGGTGGAGGCGGATGATATGAATGATCCGATTGCCGACCATGTGCGGGCGATCCTGGATGGAGGCATCGTGCTATCTCGCCAGTTAGCGAACCAGCGACATTATCCAGCCATTGATGTCTTGCAAAGTAATAGCCGGTTGATTAATGCATTGGTATCCAAAAAGGAGTTGGAGCAAGGCGCAATGTTGGTAAAAACGGTTGATACCTATGAACGTGCCAGGGATATGGTGGACATTGGCGCGTATAAGACCGGCGCCAATCCGGAGTTGGATCGAGTTCTTCAGCAGATGCCCGCCATTAACGCCTTCTTGTGTCAGCCTTTTGATCAACGTGTTTCCCGTAGCGAAGCAGTGCAAGCCTTGCAACAGTTATTGGATGGTTGGGACCGCTATGACAGGAGGAGTGGGACGGCATGAGCATCAACCATAAACGGCGTAGTCGATTAGTGGGCTTATCGGCGCGTAAGGAATCCTGGGATATTGAAACCCTGAAAGAACAAAACAGAGTAGCGATGCAGGCGTTGGTTGATCTGGAGAAGGCTGTCCAGCAAGTGGCTACGGATATTGAACAGTCTGAAAACCTTTTGTGCTGTGCAATGACGGGACAACTGAACCTTGATGTCTCGACGCTGCAATCGACGCGTATTTATCTGGCCGAGCAGCATGGCATCTATAAGCAGCGCAAAACGGAGTGGCGGAGGGCGGAGCAAAGAGCTAAACAAGCAGAATTGCAACTTAAGCAGGCGACATTAACGATCAAAGCCCTGGAGCGCGTAAAAGCGAGCTCGGATCAGATCATCAGTCGTGAGCAGCAAACACATATTCAGGAAGACAACGTTGAACTGTGGTTACAGCATGCAATGAGGATAGATTCGTTATGACGGCGACAGATTCTAGTCATTTAATCGATAAATCAGCGGGGGACGATAGACTCAATGCCCGTGCTTTTAGTGGTCAGAGCAAAGGGTTTGAAGAGCAATGGCTCAGGCAACTGGAAAAGGCTAATACTGAAAAACAAATGGCGGCTATGACAAAGACGGCGCAGCCTCACCGGTCTAATCAAGGCGCTGTTGGCAGACAGTCGTCTGCAGAGACGGTGAACGCTATAGCGATCATACCGGAATCAGCCAACCCGGTTGCCCATTCTGATCGTCCGGGTTCGAGTGCGCGGCATATGGACAATTTCGTGGCCTCAACCGTTGCTTCATTGGGAAAATCTGCCGCTGATGTTCCATCAGTGCGGTCGATGTCTTTGGGATTGTCTTTGACGGCTATGTTGAGCCAACCCACCACGCGTGTGGCGAGTGGAGAAGGTGTTGCTTCCAGCCGGGCAGTAACACCTTTTGTTGGTCTATTACCTGAAACCAGTTCGGTTAGAACTTTGCTTACTGATGATGGTGCTCATGTTGTCATTCGCGATGGCACATTAGGTAAGGATCAAGTGTTAAACGTTGTTAAGGAGCTTGCGGCTTTGGTGGCGACAGGTAAGCAGCGTCTGTGGGCGATCACCTTAAACGGTGAGCGTATTTGGCAGCGAACCGATTCGGAGGGTCGTTTCGGTTCTTCTATTGATACCCGTATGACGACCAGAGATGAGGAAGCCGAATTGTCGCTCAGTCAGGAAGCTGAAGGCGACAAGTCGAGCATTAATCGAATTTATTAAAACCGTAATTAAAATAATCAGTGAAGGTAAAAGAGATGGAAACAATAGGTATTGGTGTCACAGGGGATAACACGATCTCGCGTCGTGCTGCGATTCAACAGGAAGACTTTTTACAGGTATTGCTTGCACAACTGCAATTTCAAGATCCATTGGAACCGTTGGATAACAATGAATTCATTGCCCAGTTTGCGGAATTGACGAACCTGGAGCAAACGCAACAGCTCAACGACAAGCTGGATACGTTGCTAACGTTGGAAAACAGTGGTCAAGCCATCGGGTTAATTGCTCGGTCAGTACAGGTAACAACGAATACCGGCGCCGAAGTGGGTGAAGTCATATCGGTGGCATTCCAAAACGGCGTGCCTGAACTGACGATTTCTACCCAGGCCGATGAGTTTATTACCGGTATCAGTCTGGGGCAAATCAGTATTATTCGTTAACACTCGTTTACCGCCTGCGGCAGCGAAAAGGACTTATATTATGAGCATTTACGGCACTATTTATAACAGCACAACGGGCCTGCTGACGTTTTCAAAAGGGTTAGATACGATCAGTAATAATGTGGCGAATCTGAATACCCCTGGGTTTAAGCGCAATGACCTTCTATTTCGAGACCTGTTTTATCAGCACCAGTTGACGGGTGAGTTTGATCAGGATTTCTCATCGTTTAAAGATGGCAATGGCGTCACGGATGGTGGCACCATAACCAGCTTTGCCCAGGGCGATATTCAACAAAGTGGTAATGATACAGATGTTGCGGTCAACGGTAACGGTTTCTTTATTCTGCGCAACGATGCAGGTACGTTTTATTCGCGAGTGGGACAGTTTGAAATTGGCGAGGATGGTTATCTGATTTCTTCTGGCAACGATGCCCGCGTTGCCGGTATTGGTGAGGCTGGTAACCTTGTTGATATTAACATCGATGATCTTCGCATTAGCCCCGCAGGCCCGACAACGGAAGTCACGTTTATTGATAACGTGTCCAGTGGGGCAGTTGAGCATGTGATCAATGATATCGAAGTGTTTGATGCGTTGGGCACCCCCCATTTGTTAAGCATGACCCTCGCCAATAACAGCACGCAAACTCCCCGCAGCTGGTTGGCAGAGATCAAAAATGAACAGGGAGATGTGATTGCGTCAGATTTGGACATTCGTTTTCAGGGCAATGGCTCGCTAGAGGTGGATTTCAACAGCTTTACTTTTACTTTCGAACCGGAAGACGTGGCGCCTGGCGACATCACCTTTTTCTTTGGCGAGCCGAACGCATTTACTGCCTCAACATCATTTTCGGCAGGCGCAAGCTCTGATTTAAAAATGGATACGCAGGATGGATTCGCATTTGGTTCGCAAATCAGCGTGACGTTTAATCGTGATGGTGTACTGGAGATTGAATACACCAATGGCGAAACTGAAAAAGGTGGTCGTCTGGCATTGGCATGGTTAAACGACTTACAGGCAATGCGGCAAATTGGTAATGGACTCTTTGAAATTGACGATCATTCTCGTCTACACATTAATGCGGCGAATGAAGGTGTGATGGGTGAAATTATGGTGGGCAGCATTGAAATATCCAATGTGGAACTATCCCAGGAGTTTACGGATTTGGTGATCGTTCAGCGTGGGTTCCAAGTGTCATCCCAAGTGCTCAGTATAGCTAATGAAATGCTCCAGCAATTGATTGATAGCTCAGGATCAGGCCGATGATTGTACGTCCCTTTATTTTGCTCGGTGCGTCGCAACTGGTTGAATTGCAGTTATCGCTTCTCGCTGATATTCGTAGCTGGGCAGTAGAGTGGATTGGCGAAAGCATAGATTCTGAAAGCATAGGCATCCAGTTACGCGTTGCCCATTTTGAAGGTATTGATGCGACAGAGAATACCAGCGATGTGGTATTGAAAGTCGAAGACAGTGGTACCCAGGAATGGGCTATTTGTACATACAGGCCGGCAACAGCGGATGAGCTAGTCTCTACTTTTCTGCATATCAAAGACGTGCAAACGCCTACACCCCCTGGTACAGGATTGATTCAGCGAGTAGTACGCGAGTCCTTATTGGATTTGATGGTGAGGTTCCTGCCCCACCTTGACCTGGAAACAGCCGCAGTTACGCAAGAGTCTATTGCTGATTATCTGATACCGGAAGATAGTTACGGCCCAGGCAGCGGATTGTTACAACTACATGTTGACGCCGAGGGGATCGGTGTGATGGTTTGCCTGCCTCAATCTTCATTACTTTCCCGTCTATCGACTGAGATAACAACAGAGAGCAAAGAGTCTGTGCCATCACCGCCTAACGCAGCGCTTTCCAACCAGAAGGTCACCGCACGAGTCGTGTTGGGTGATGCAGAGTTAACCTTAGGCGCACTGAATCAACTCAAGATTGGGGATGTTATTAAATTGGATAAGCCTTTACAGGAACCGTTATCAATGCTTTTCGACAAATCACCTGTCGGTTTTAGCGGTTATTTGGGGAGAGAACAAGATCAACTGGCGTTTAAGGTCGCTGACTTGGCCCGTTAAGGGGCTAAGTGACGATAAAACATTAAGTAGGGGGATAAGCCGTGAGTAGTGTTGAAGTATTGGATATTGCGCAAGTAGAAAAACCAGTGGAGCAGGGTCCGGCCTTATTGGAGGGTAGTTTGGATATTATTAAAAACGTGAAAGTAAAGCTTGAAATCAGGGTGGGTGACGCCGAACTTACGGTTGATGAACTTATGAAGCTATCCAAAAACTCTGTTGTCAAGCTGACCCGTTCGACCACAGCACCGGTTGATATGTTGCTGGATGGCAAGGTGGTTGCGCGTGGCCACCTGGTTGCTGCCGACGATAACTTTGGGATACAAATTTCTGAACTGAATAACTGAGATGTCAAGGTGTAAGCACTATCGATCCGTCTTTGGACTGGCGATAATCGGCTGTCTTTTTATTATGCCAGTTTTCGCCGAGTCGATAGTGAACGAAGCTCGGATAGCAGTTAGTGATCAGGCAATTCCCTTCAAAAAACCATCTCAGTCACCGAGTGAATCGGCGGGCCGTATTGGGCTGGTATCTCTTCTAAGTATTGCATTGAGTCTTGTTGCGGTTATTGCTCTGAAGAAGGTATTGCAGCGAAAAGGCGTGATCAGTGATACGCCAGGCGCAAGAATAAGTGTGGAAGACACTAAACGGCTTACACCAAAGCTCACTGTATTTTTAGTTAAGGTAGATGACATTGATTATGTGCTTGCACAAAGTGGCGATGAACTACAGCTTGTAAAGCACCAAGCTGATGAGGTGAAGGAGCACATTAATGAATCCTAGTACTTTTATGCGTGATAGTACTTTTATAAGTGATAGTACTACGCCGAAAAAATGCCGACAGCCAATGCTATTTGCCGTTTTAGTTTGCTTGGCTGCGCCGGTATTTGCACAAGGAATTAGCTTGCCTGGAGTGGACATTCAATTGACCGATGCTGCTGGTGGTCAAGACGAAGTAGCCACTGCGGTCAAAATTATTCTGGGTTTGACAGTATTGAGTTTGGCGCCTGCTATTTTGATTGCCATGACGTCATTTACCCGGATTGTCATCGTTTTATCCATGCTAAGGCACGCCTTTGGGATGCAGCAAACGCCGCCCAATACGGTTTTGGTCAGCTTAGCCTTATTCCTAACAGTATTTAGTATGCTGCCTAGTTTGCAGCAAATACAGACAGAGGCTTTCCAGCCATATTTGGAGGGCCAGATAGGAACCGAGGAGGCGTTGGACAAGGGTTTACTTCATTTCCGTGATTTTATGATCCGGCAAACACGGGAGCAGGATTTAATGTTGATGGTGGATATATCCAAAGTCGAGCGCCCGAAGACGATGGAGGAAATTAATACATTTCTACTGGTACCGGCTTTTATGCTCAGTGAGTTAAAAAGTGCTTTCCAGATAGGCTTTGTCATCTTCCTGCCTTTCTTGCTTATCGACTTGGTGGTGGCCAGTATTTTGATGTCGATGGGAATGCTAATGGTTCCGCCAATGATGATTTCATTGCCAATCAAGGTACTAATGTTTGTACTAATCGATGGTTGGAATTTGGTGGTGCACTCGCTACTTAATAGCTTTAGCTAGCGGTATGTGCCATGTCGAACAGGGCTGCTGAATTAGATATAGAGGGACTTTGGACTCGTTGCCGGGATTTGTCCGATATTGCTGCCAGAAATGCACTTATCGAACATTATAGCAAACTGGTTAGGATGGTAGCGGCCTCACTCTATGGCAAACGTCCCGACGATGAGATCGAATTTGATGAGTATTATCAATTTGGACTCGTTGGCTTGATTCAGTCGGTCGATCGGTACAGGCCTGACAAGAATGCTGCATTTGAGACCTTTGCCAGTTATAGAATTCGTGGTGCTATCTTAAACGGACTGGAAAAAGTGACTGAAAGGCGCGATCAGAGCGCGTTTCGAGCGAGAATGCGCAAAGAAAGGCTGGCGTCACTTTCGGATACCAATAATAAGAAACAAAATAGTAGTTTGTTTGAAGAGATGGTCAACCTGACACTAGGATTAGCGGTAGGCTTCATGCTGGAAGATACCAGTTTAATCCAAAAAGACGAAGCAAACTACGATGATCGGGCTTACCAATCTACAGAGCTGTCACGACTAAAAAGCCTCTTAGTAGATGCTGTGGATACACTTTCGGAGCGGGAACGATTGGTTATCCAATACCATTATTTTCAGCAAACCCCCTTTGAAAATATCGCCGATATATTGAGCGTATCAAAAGGTAGAGTGTCACAGATTCATAAACGAGCGCTGATGGCTATTCGCGAAAAGCTGAGAGGGCCAGAGAACCTCGATGGGTATTTTTAATCCACTGGTCAACTCTTGATTATCAGTCATGGCTAGGTTAGTTCAAAATAATGGGTGGCAAAGAGGGTATAGGCCTGCAGCTGATTGGCTAGATAAACCCGTAGAAATCCCCCATACGATAAAACACTAATTCATTGGGATGCTCAGCCTTGATCTTCAAGTACTGTTGCATCATGGGCGTATGATTTTTACTGTCTATAACTTTTTGATTCATATAGATTTTTTGTCCGACACACACTGATGGTTGGCGGTTTTTGTTCGTGAAGTGGTAGGCTGTTCCAATTAAATCAATAACTTAAAGGTCTGAATTAATCTGATCGCTGATAAAAGTGTAACATTTAGTATAGTTTTTTCAGAGCACTGCATTGTTTTCAGGTTGAAATGTTACACTAATTGGAGCATCGCAAAGGGCTGAAGAATTTATTTGCCTGCAAGTTCGTGATGGTTCAGAAGCAAAGCCCACAATTATCAACCCGAAGAGTTTGCGGTAAATAATCACTTCACCGCCTTACCTTCGTTGCATGTGTAACGCTGTGGGGCTTTGGTAGAATAGGCACTCAAACCCCTTAGTTCATCCATAGCTTTTAGAAACAGGATCAAATTAATTGAATTTCAGTGGATGCCGGGTGCAGTCGGAGATAAATTTTTAAAGTGACTAATTCATTAAGGTGCTTCGGGCTGAGAGAGTACTTTCATGTTTTGAAGCGCTGTTTTAGAACCATTGTGGATTGCTCGTAGCCTTCAATTGAGGTCGTAGATTACATAAATACTGTCTATTATTTGTTCCAGTGTTAATTCAGCTAATCCAAGGCTTTTCATATTAACCGCGTCATCGGCAATACCTCTGATGAAGGCGTGCATATCATCCTTAATGGTATCGGGGAGTTCTACCCGCAGCTGAGGGCTCAGGAGTTGTGAAATCTTCAGAACATCGTTCTTGTGCTTTTTGATATTTTTTGAACCGACTTTTTCACCGTTTTCTTTGCGTTCGGTGAGATCACTCCAGGCTTTCATTTTAAAGGGGATGATGTATTCCACCTTCAAAATGGAAACGCCATCCAGAATTTCTTTGCCGTCCTGAATGCACTGGTAGTAACCATCGTCCAGCAAGATTGCTGACAAACTGGAGATTTCTTCATCTACTGGGATTGGCGTCAGATCAGCGCCACCCTCTAGCAGAACGTCTTCGGGCTTTCTTGAAAATAGCTCAAGCATCACTGGATAATCTGTGCTACCTGGCTTTGTGAAGCGATAGAATTGTCTATCCCCCGTGCTTTTCTCTTGGTGTTCGTACTCGCCGGCTTTGACGAAGTCCCAAAACCTTTGAGCAAACTCGGCGTCTAGCGCTTCAGCGCAGAGTACGATATCGAGATCTTTAGTGGCACGAAAATCTAGACCGGCATCTTCCATAGACAGATAGCAGGCCACACCGCCTATCAATGTATAGCGATCCTCATAGCCTTTAAAAAATTCTTTAAACGTATCCAAACCTTGAATCATTGTTTATTCCATACTTCTTCAAGTAGTTCATCTTTTGCGATGTCCAGTCGGTCATCCTGTTTTTTGTCTAGGCTCAAATATAAAGAGAGGCGATCAACGGCACCATGCTCGCTCAGTAGGGCAGGATCATAGCGCCACAGTTCAACGGCTACACTTTCACCGAAATCGTGAGGCAGCTCTTTGATATGCATTAGCTTTTTTAAACCTGGCCAGTCTTTCGCATTAACGGCAATTGCCCTGTGTTTAGGTGTCATCATCATGCCCAATGCAGATAGGGCCGTTTCACCTGCTTCGATACTGAGGCGGTACAGATTTTCTTCGTAATCTTGGCGGTCAATCCACAGCTGCTTTTTTATCGGGTTGCGCAGGTAGGGCAGTGCTTGCTCCCAGAGTTGCGGGCCATGGTGAGTAAAGCGCAATTGTTTTTGTCGATCGATGGCAACCGTATTGGCTAAGCCGCAGGCAGTCAGTTGAGTATATGCCCGAGAAACTGTCATTTTACTAACGGCAAGTTGCGCGGCGATTTGTTGAGCTGGTATATCTTCATCCCAACGCTGATAAAGCTGGAGTAAGACTATCTGCTGAGCGACAGCGCCCAGTTGCTTAGACTCTTTAGCCGGGAGTCTGTTAGTTGCAGTAAAGTGATCGCGTAAATCGGTTGCAGCAAAGGGCAGGTATAACTGCTTTCCAGGTACAATAAAGGCGATCCGCTGCCCTACCAGGCGCTTGCGATTAAAAGACGTGGTGCTCTCAACGACATAGATAACAGGGCCGGGAAAATACTGGCCGATGGCTTTGAGGTGCTTCTTGAGTACAGCAGCCTTATCAGTCTGCTCATCACTCCTATCTAGCATTAGTAGGCACGTTTGAGCCTGTAACTGTGCTTTTCGATAGATGTAGCCACCCTGTAAATACAGGGGTAATTGTGCAGACTCCAGCCAATCATCGCCCAGCTGGAACTCTGCGAACACATCGTTCACATAGCTGCTCAACAGCTGAAACAGATCGGTTTTGACTTTAGTTTTCATAGGAATCAGTAAGTTAACATTAAAATTGCACGGTAACGGTAACAGTGTTATCGTGCAAAATCAATGTTACAGTTAATGGGTAACTATTGATGAGCGCCTTATTCAGGCCAATTTATGAGCCGAATAGTTGAAATAATCGGCTCATAACTATGAACATAATTGGGGTGTGCTGTTGGGTGGCGGTGCTGTTGGTCATAGGGATCTAATGGGTACTGGTAGCGTTGTTATAGTAGTGACGAATAGTAGTGACTAAATAGTAGTGATTAGGCGCATGAGGATTCTACGCTATTCGAGGCCAGCTGAAAATTAGTACTTGCAGAAGAAAAAAGTTTGCCTAAAGTACTGTTTATGTGTACAGTGCTTTTGCAATCGGGCCACACATGTAAAATACCGGTGGGTACCCGCCGCAGGATTGCAGTATTGATTGTAAAAAGGCATTAAATGTTAAAAGGAATTTAAGGGCACCTCTATTAATTGCTTGCGGCCTCTGGCTTACAGACGCCCACTATCCTTAAACAAAGTGGGGATCAAGGCATTGTTTTGAAGGCATGCTGGTTGCATGTCGAGAAACGATAACGCAGAGCCCCCCCTGTGTCAGGCTAGTTGCCGTCTGTAAGCCCCGCAGGGCGCGACCTGAAGCATGCATTTGCCGCGTTGCAAACCTCGCCAAGGACAACCAGCCTTGGCCTTCGGTTTGCGCCTTGCAACTGCACGCTTCAGGTCACGCAGAGGCCGTAAGCAATTAATAGAGGTGCCCTTAAGTGCTAAAAGAGATCAATGTCTAACCTGTGCCCATCTACACTGTTGAGCCAAACGATAACGAGAGAGAAAATTATGGATACTAATAAAGAAAAAGCCCTGCAAGCAGCCCTGGTCCAGATTGAGCGCCAGTTTGGTAAAGGGTCGATTATGAAAATGGGTGAAGGGTCGCGGGAAGCGATTCCAGTTATTTCTACCGGTTCATTAGGACTGGACATCGCCTTGGGTGTAGGTGGTTTACCCAAAGGTCGTATTGTGGAGATTTATGGGCCAGAGTCTTCCGGTAAGACCACACTCACCTTAAGTGTTATTGCGGAAGCGCAGAAGCAGGGTGCTACCTGTGCTTTTATTGACGCCGAACACGCCCTCGATCCTCTGTATGCGGAAAAACTGGGGGTCAATATTGATGAGATGCTGGTATCCCAGCCCGATACCGGTGAGCAGGCATTGGAAATTACCGATATGCTAGTGCGTTCCGGTTCTGTCGATGTGATTGTTATAGACTCCGTTGCAGCCTTGACACCAAAAGCTGAAATTGAAGGGGATATTGGTGATTCCCACATGGGGTTGGCGGCGCGAATGATGTCTCAAGCCATGCGTAAAATGACCGGTAATATTAAAAATGCAAACTGCCTGGTGATTTTTATCAACCAGCTTCGCATGAAAATTGGGGTGATGTTCGGTAATCCTGAAACCACCACCGGCGGTAATGCATTAAAGTTTTACGCTTCAGTTCGTTTGGATATTCGTCGCATCGGTGCAGTAAAAGACGGTGACGAAATAGTGGGTAATGAGACCCGCGTTAAAGTTGTAAAGAACAAAGTCTCGCCGCCGTTTAAGCAAGCTGAATTTCAGATTTTGTATGACAAAGGTATTTACCGAATGGGAGAAGTGATTGACTTAGGTGTGAAGCAAGGTCTTGTCGATAAGGCTGGCGCCTGGTACGCCTATAATGGTGACAAGATTGGTCAGGGCAAAGCCAATGCAGCCAAGTTCCTGTTGGATAACCCTGACATTGCCGACGTGATTGAAAGTAAAATCCGGCAGGAATTACTGGGGACAAAAGGCGCTCCCGATTTACAAGTGGTAGAAGATGTTGAAGTCGCTGAGTAGTCGAAGATGCTGAATAGTCGACAATACAGGACGTCGTGACAGACATTTCACCGGTTGATATACGGCGGGCGGCAATGGATTTGCTAGCTCGCCGTGAACATTCCTGCCACGAACTGGTGACTAAACTTTCCCGTCTGTTTTCTCAGCCAAAAAGACCACCCGCTAGAGGCGTCAATAAAAATAGCCAGAATAACCAGAATAACCAGAATAAAGAGTATCTGGACAACGAGCCTATAGATAAAGAACACCTGGATAAAACGCGCTTAGATAAAGACGTCCTCCAAGCATGGCTTATTCAACAGGTTGCTATTCTTAGCAAAGAAAATCTACAGAGCGATGAACGTTTTATCGAATCCTTTATTAATGGCCGTCAGGCACAAGGTAAGGGGCCATTGCGTATTCGTCAGGAATTAGAACAAAAGCGATTGTCGGCCTGTTTAATTGCTGCCTATCTTGATGAGTGTGATGAACGGTGGGCAACTTTGGCAGAGGAGGTATACTTAAAAAAATTCAAGGGTACCATAGCAAATAGTCAACCTGAAAAGGCCAAACGATTTCGGTTTATGCAGTACCGAGGCTTTAGCCATGAACAGATTAAGTCATTAATTTAAGTTCTGATATCTTGTCTAGTAGTCCTAAGGTAGTAGTCGTTCAAATGTGACCTGATACTGTCGAGAGGACCTTATCTAACTATACCCAAAGCGTTTGAAATTTAGGTGTTATAGGCCGCTCCTGCGCATCCATGCGCCTGCGGCATTAGTGCATCCATGCACGTCACACCCCCTTTTTGCCCATGGCTGTGTTGTTTGAACTTGAAATATTGACAGTTTCCTGCGTTCAAACGCCTTGCCATGAACAACTTGCCATAGACAACTTTCCATTAATAAATAAGGGTCGTACTCTAAAACCTAAATTTCAATCGTTTTGGGCATATATATCCAGCATCGGTATAACTCCAAGAGTGGCATGAGTTCATCCTATGAAGTGAAGTAGGTCTCCACAACTTACATCACGCACAGGAGTAAACTCATGACACACTCTAATCATACCTCACTCACATAATCCGTCAGACCTTTACGTCAAGGCGACGAATACATTGCGCGATACGCAGAGCCCGTTAGATTTACTGGAGCTGACAACGCTCAGCTAAGCCATCATGTCAGGGCGACTGGAAGTAGCGGATATTTTTCGCTGCTTTGGCTCGGCATGGAGGGAAGCTCACCAAGGCCATATCAGCCTTGGCCAACGCAAAGTCATGTCAGCCATTGAATGCTGCCGCAGTGCTGCGCTTACCGTCGAGGTGAATTGAAATTCTTTGGTCATCAATCGGCATGAACCAACGTGACAGATTTTTTACTCAGCTTCGGTGGTTAACGATATCGATATGGCTTGAATGATGGTTACGTAAAAAATACTATCATCATCAAGACATACCAAGCCTGAAAAACCATAGATCAACGACGTTTATGCTATCAACTTACGTCAGACTTATTCCGGTAACTAGTACTGTGCACTTGCCGGAAAGATCAGTGCAAGGTCAAAACCCCATAGTTCAACTCGACGACCAACACCGACTTCCTACCCCCGCGGTCTCCTCCCTTGGGGCCAGTCCGACACCTGCCCAGTAAAGTCATGGATAAGATTGACAGGTCTGTGCTGTGGGCTGGTGTCCGACAACCCTTAACAGTGTCGATTTATTATGAAACAACCTCTCGTAGCAGATATTCCACTTCTTTTTCCTCGTGGTCGATGTATTTGACGATCTCCTGCGCTCTTGGCGAAAGCCGGCGGTAACCCCAAAGTGATCTGCGCTTGGTCTCGTCCCACCCTTCGCGTTGGAAATAAAGCGGCAGGTTGACATCGAAATAGGAAATGCTGTCTGCATCTTTGAGCAGATCAGCGTCGGGATCGCCGCCCACCTCGTGGACCACCACCAGGCGGCATGCCTCGTCCACAATATCCGCTGCCACGCCACAAGTGGTCAGAATCGGGCGCAATAGTTCCGCACCGTGTCGAGCGTGGGCCGCCTTGAAGACATCGTAATCGTCGAAATCCGCTCGTCTCACCTTGAACTCTTCGATGGCCCGATCGATATCATGGGCCAGTGCCGCCAACTGCAGTGCCTCACCGGCATCCGGCTGCAAGCGCAACAGCCATTCCAGGGTGTTGTCGGCATGACCGGGATCTTCAGGTACTTGCGAGCTCGCGATCACCGCACGGATTTTTTGCTTGGCGCACTCAACGCTGTCCATCAAAAGCCATTTTCACTCGGCGCAGGGTCTCAAGATTCATCACCACGGCGATCAGCACCAACACCGGCAACACCAGATTGGTCACTGCTCCGAGAAAGATGAGGAACACACGCACATCACGACCCATCCGCAACCCGACCTTGCCACCGGCTTGAAGCCGCTTGTGCATCAGGTTGTCGTATTTATCCGCGGTGTAACTCAGCATGAATGAGCCAATAATGGCCATGAAACCCACCCACAGGATCCAGCCGCTCATGTCCACTGCCAGCAGATGCCAGGTTAGGCCGAACAGCAGAAAGGCATCCGCATAGCGGTCCAGGACCGCATCGAACCAGCCGCCTACGTCGCTGCTCAGATACTTGAGCCGCGCCACTTCACCGTCACAACCGTCGACGATGGACGCGAACTGGGCTAGCACACCACCCAGTAACAGGGCAAAATACCCTCCCATCGCAAACAGTCCGGCGGCCAGCACCGAGCACAGAAATGAGAACAGGGAAATCTGATTGGGCGTGACATCGCGCTGCACCAGAATTTGCGACATCCGCACAGAGAGTGGGCGGTTCAAAAAACGTGCGACAGGCCCGTCGTTGGGTTTGTCACTGAGTCGCTTCAGCAGCGCCTGCTCCGCTTTTTGGAATGCGGCGGGATCATCCACATCGAGCCAAAATTCGTCTAACAGAATAGCTTTAGCATGTCCTTCAGCAGCCAGAATTCGTACTGCCCCCGACAAGCTCGTGTCGCCGCTCTTTGCTTTGCTTTGCTCCAGCGCCTTGAAAATAGCCGGGGTGCACAGGAAAATACCCGTATCGAAACCATTAAAGTCAGCCATGCCCTTACCGATACCACGGATCTTTTTACTGGTATTCTTATTGCTCTTTTCACCGCTGGGAGGGAGAACATCCTCTTCCAGCTTTACGCGGGTGACATCCTCCATATCGATGAGCGGATTGCGGGTATTGCCATCCACCACTAACGCAATCTCCCCATCACCCAGTTCCAGGGTCGTCAATTTTCGAACCAGCTTGGGATCAAACAGGTGATCTGCCATCAGCAGCAAAAACGGTTCGTGCAAAACCTCTTGGCCTTTGAGCACCGAAAGACCGTTATCTTGGTCCCAGTCATCATTCACCAGGGGCGTGATCTGGATCGCAAGGGATTCCGCCAGACGCGCCAGGAAACGGCTAAGCTGCTCGCCTTGATGCCCAACGACAACAAAGAATTCATCCGCACCGGCCTCTAGGGCAGCGCGGATGACACGTTCAATCAAAGGAATACCCAAAAGGGGGATGAGGGGCTTGCACTCACTCCTGGATTGCAGCCGGCTACCCCTGCCCGCCGCGATGATCAGGCACTTCATAGCGTTCGCCTTACTCTTTATTCGGAACGGTTGAAGATTCTTTACTCGGAGCTGTTGAAGACTCCCCCTTGATAAAATCTTCCATCATCTGAAAGGCTTCATCATCCGTAAACTGCCGCAGAGGATGCTTGCAAAAATAGGCCGATGGCGCTTCCAGAATGCCGCTTTGGCCCCGGTCCAACGCCAGTTTGGCGCAACGAATCATATCAATGGACACGCCTGCCGAGTTAGGGGAATCTTCCACTGACAGACGCAATTCAAGGTTCATTGATACATCACCAAACATTTTGCCCTCCATCCGCAGGAAACAGACCTTGTTGTCGTTCTGCCAGGGCACATAGTCACTGGGGCCGATATGAATGTCGTCGGCATGCATACGTTGGTCGGTCACTGACTGCACCGCCTCGGTCTTGGACTCCTTCTTGGACGCCAGGCGTGAATGGTTGAGCATGTTGAGAAAATCGGTGTTGCCCCCGGTGTTAAGCTGGTAGGTGCGCTCCAGCTTGACGCCGCGCTTAGAGAATAGATCGGTGAGCGTACGGTGGGTAATGGTCGCCCCCAACTGGGCCTTAATGTCGTCACCGATGATGGGCAAACCGGCCTCTTCAAAATGCCGTACCCAGTTTCCCTCAGGATCGCTGACGATAAAGACCGGGATATTGTTGACGAAAGCCAGTCCCGCTTTATAGGCGCAACCGGCGTAAAAACGGGTAGCTTCTTCGGAGCCGACCGGCAGGTAATTCAAGAGGATTTCCGCTCCAGATTCCTTGAACACGTTAATGATGTCTTCTTCGGTCGATTCCGGCTCATCTGCCAGCACAAAAGTACGTTTTTCGTCATAATCCTTCATATGCTCGGAAAAACCGTCCAGAATCTTGCCCATCTGTACGGTGGTACTGGACGCAGGGAGTTCAGGACAAAACACCGTTGTGCAGTTTGGTGCGGAAAAAATCGCTTCGTTGACGTCGACACCGATTTTGCGCTTGTCGATATCAAAGGCCGCGACAACCTCTATGTCACCAGGCTGATATCCTCCGATCTCCCAATGCATCAGGCCGATAGCATCCTGCTCGTTCTTCCCCTGGTAAAAGTGGATACCTTGAATCAGAGAACTGGCACAGTTGCCAATGCCGACAATTGCAATCTTAATCTTACTCATTGTTTTACCTCACCTGTCATGTTTGTTCAATGGTTGAATTTTTCTCGGAAAGAAACTCGTTATTCTCTTTGCGGTTGTCCTGCACGAGTTCGGCAATTATTTTTCCGGCTAGATCGTTTGTCCATCGGTCTTGCGCGCCAGTGAAAGTCTGACGTCACTACCCTGTTCATTTCCTTGAGAGGCTGCGCCACCCGACCTCCGACCTGTCACCCAGTGGTCGATCTCCTGTCGGTTGAAACGTCATTGAGCCCCAATTTTGGAGGTAGGAACCTCCCTTTCCTAAGTCATCCGGTACAGTTGACTGTGGTTGAGTTACAAGTACCCGGCCGACTCATCGAGGGTGAGGCGTTGATTGATTGCCATCATCATTTCTCCTAAGAGAAGTATAAGCAGACCCAACCGGGCTAGTGAATATAATCCATTTCTTCAAGTTGCTACTGTCGCGCAACAACATGCTCCCCACTTTTTTATGTGCCAGTGCTAAGATAATATCTTACACTCTTTACAGCAAGCAGGCTAGCTTTAGCCTTGTCCAATACAACATGAGTCTGAAATGAAGGTCTGATTCTAATACAAATGAGTCTCAAATAGGGGCCAGTATAGGGTTAAAGGGCTGATTCGTTCATCCTGTGGGGATGAATGTACAGATG
>JAZFYA010000290.1:0-3529 GCA_036443315.1 Pseudomonadales bacterium | reverse complement strand
AGAAAGCACCAACAAAAACCAAGGCCACAGTGAAGAAGAAACCAGCAGCTAAGAAGGCCGCAGCTAAAAAGAAGGTAGCCACCAAAGCAGCTGCCAAGAAAACAGCAGCTGCTAAAAAGGTTGCCGCAAAGAAAAAGCCCGTAATAAAAAGGTCTGCGGTTAATAAACCACCAGTCGCAGCTGAGCCCACACCGCTACAGGCGCCAAAACCCAAAACCAAGCCCAGGCGCGTATTCGAGGAAAAGAATAAGGAGGAAACTATCCCCATCAAGAAAAAGGATAAGGACGACGACGGCCCCATTCGCAGCTTGTTCGATTTTTAAGTAAGTCGCCCGCCTATTTAGCCTTCAAGAATGTAGTGGCATCGTGAATCAGGTGATCAAATAAATAAGACCTACTTTTAGAATGTAAACTTGAGTCAGCCCAAATTAGTTGTTGATCAAGGTTATGGTATCTGTGGAACGGCCGGGGCTGTCAATGTTAATCAATGCACCATAGATAAGGAACATCAGTAATAGCCCTATCTACCCCATCACACTGTCAACACCGCCACCAACTCACTCATCAAGCCAGCAATATCTTCCCATTCCACACCCGGTAGGTGGGCACCGTACCGTCGCAAGTTCTGCAATGCCAATGCATCTACCTGCTGTTGGGAGGATCGCATATTCCCCGAGGAGAGCTGTCGATACATTTGAGCCTGTTGCCACTGTTCCGTATCGACTTCGAGGGTTTTTACCCGCTCGCGAATAGACTCAACCCCCTGCTGGGATTTTAAAAACCGACGCACCGCCCGCAACGGCATAATGCATTGCGCCCGCCACTTAGCCGATGCTTTAATCAGGCCAGCGAGATCTTCATTGGTCATTTCCCTACTAGCTGCAGCCATCCAATAGCAACACAACAACATATTGATATCGGCGCCAAAATCATCCTGCAACTGTAACAGGATTAGCTCCACACCGACTTTACCGTAAACCTCCAGGGTGTACGTCCACAATGGATTATTCTGCATGGTGCTTAATCCCCCATTTTTAATCTTCAGCCTTAAAGCTTATTTACCAGTGAGTGCAGTATAATCCGCCGCCATGATCAAACTTGACGATATCAGCCTACAACGGGGCAGCAAACTTCTGCTGGAACATACCAGCGCGGTTTTTCATCCCGGCCAAAAAATTGCTTTGATCGGCGCCAATGGCACCGGTAAATCCAGCCTGTTGCAATTATTACTGGGCCAACTGTCCGTCGATGATGGTACCGCCAGTGTACCCGCCGAATGGCGCATTGCCCATATGGCTCAAGAAGTTGCCATCAGTAATCGCAACGCCCTGGATTATATTATTGACGGAGATCAACAACTTCGCACTATCGAAGTAGCCATCGCCAAAGCCGAACAAAGTGACCAGCACCAACAACTTGGCGAACTGCACCAACAACTCGACAACATCGACGGCTATAACGCCAGAGTACGCGCCGAACAACTGCTGTTAGGGCTGGGCTTTCAACTAGCCGATATCGATAAACCCACTAACAGTTTTTCCGGCGGCTGGCGAATCCGCCTCAACCTGGCCCAGGCGCTAATGAGGCCATCGGATTTATTATTGCTGGACGAGCCCACCAATCATTTAGATCTCGATGCCGAACTATGGCTAGAGCAATGGCTGCAACGCTACGAGGGCAGCCTGCTATTAATTTCTCACGACCGGGATTTTATCGACAGTGTCAGCGAAGGCATTGTACATATCGAGCACAAAAAACTTAACAGCTATAAAGGCAACTACTCCGCCTTTGAACGACAGCGAGCCGAACGCCTCGCCCAGCAACAAGCTAACTACGAAAAACAACAGCAACGCAAAAGTGAAATTCACAGTTTTGTCAGTCGTTTTCGCGCCAAGGCCACCAAAGCCAAACAGGCGCAAAGTCGCTTAAAAGAATTGGCACGAATGGAAGAAATCGCCCCTGCTCATATCGACTCCCCCTTTAACTTTACTTTCCCCGAACCAGGAAAGTTCTCCGACCCACTGCTAAATCTTAGTCATGCCAACCTCGGTTACGGCGAACAAGCCATTGTTAACAATGTAAACCTGAGTATCCACCCCGGCAGCCGTATTGGTTTACTAGGTGCCAACGGGGCGGGCAAATCGACACTGATCAAATCTCTGGCGGGAGAGATCCCATTAATCAGCGGTGAATTTACCAAGGGAGAACATTTTCAGCTGGGTTATTTTAGTCAACACCAACTGGAAGCTCTGGACCTGAATGCCAGTCCAGCGCTGCATTTACAGCGATTAAACCCTAAAGCCCGCGAGCAAGAGATTCGTAATTTTCTCGGCGGGTTTAATTTTCTCGGCGATATGGCACTGGAAACGATTCGACATTTCTCTGGTGGTGAAAAAGCGCGACTGGCACTGGCCATCGTGGTCTGGGAAAAACCTAACCTATTATTACTCGACGAACCCACCAACCATCTCGATTTGGAAATGTGCCACGCATTAACCATAGCCCTGCAAGGATTTGAAGGCGCAGTGATCGTCGTCTCCCATGATCGTCATCTATTGCGCAATACCGTCGACCAATTTTTATTGATTGCCCATGGCAAAGCCGATAATTTTGATGGCGACCTCGACGACTACAGCCGCTGGTTGATTGAACAACGAAAAATATCTGTATCCGGTCAAGCACAAGGAACCATTACCGGAGACAACAAAGCCGGCAACAAAAAACAACAGCGACAACAAGCCGCCGAACTACGCAAAAAACTCAACCCCATCAACAATGCCATTGAAAAAACCGAACAGCAAATGGCTAGAAACGATCAAGCACTGGCAGCTATTGAGAGAAAACTCGGCAACAGCACTCTTTATGAAGAGACCAACAAAGACAAACTGCAAACTATATTGCAGGATCAAGGAAAATTGAAACAGGAAAAAAACCAACAGGAAGAACGCTGGTTCGAGCTTAATGATGAGCTGGAGTCATTGCAACATCAGACCGAATCCTAATAAACACCCGGCATTGCCCCCCAATAAACATATCATTAGCGCGACAGTAAGCTCACAGCTATACCCAAAGCGATTGAAATTTAGGTTTTACCCCCTGTGTCAGGATAGATGTCGCCATTTTTGTCCAAGGTAATAAAAGCGATCACAATGATACTATCGCCATTGCCGAAGCGTCGCGTTACCGCATTGATACTCCTTATTATTGTTACGTTAATCAAAGTAAAGCCTTATTGTTTTTTGTGTTAAGTATACTTCCCACACTAATGTAGACACTCAGGAGCCTCCAATTTTTGGGATCACTGATACAGCTTCCAGAAACTCCCTCCAGTCATTTTTTGTATTTTGATTCTTAGTCTGAGAAAAATTCAGAATGCAAAATCAGAATTTGATTTCCTCACCGTGCTAAGCCATTGATTTTTAAGTGTTCACATTTTTGGCGTGAAATATGCTCGTTACCTTTAACGGTAAGTAATTCGCCTAATCACAAGCTGTGGTTTTGATACGACTCAAAGTAGCAGGTTCGCGCT
>JAZFYA010000289.1:0-9531 GCA_036443315.1 Pseudomonadales bacterium | reverse complement strand
CCAGAAATATACGTCCCCGCGCCGACTATTTCTGAGTCGCATCAAAAACATATTTTCTTACAATCTACTTTCAACCCATTGAATTCAATTGATTTTTTAAACTCAGCTGCTGCAATAAAAAAATAGCTGGCGCGACGCCGTTGAAAATAGAGTTTTAATTTAACAACATCGATAAGTTGTTTTACTCCATATAAAACAGCATAAGGACATGCATCATGAAACCTGTTCCAGACGATATTCCCAAACCTATAGCGACCAAACCGATTAAATTCTTGGATCAATTTCGGGAATTTATGCGCAACTTTGAGCAGACTCTAAGTAAGTACCATTCGCCACAGGCCTCTTATCTTAGCCTAAAGTAAATGGGGCTTATTCTTATAATAGAGTCTTTAAACGCCGCCACAAAGTAGTCGGGCTAATACCTAGATACTCTGCCACCTTAGTTTTATTGCCGGCAAATTTCTCCATCGCCTCACGGATTAACTGCTGCTCACGGTTTTTGATAACACCAGAATCTTCCTCTCTGTGTGAATCTCTACTGAGTTTGACGGTAAACCACTCCGGCACAATATCTGGAAGAGCGGCGTTGAAGTCGGCAAAATTTTCAAAACTGCTGTGGCTCACCACCAGTCGTTCGATAATATTCTCCAGTTCCCGCACATTGCCGGGCCAGTGGTAATTTTTCAGGGACTCATTGAGCTTTTTAATAAACTTGCTGACGTCTAAATCTAAATCGTATTGCTGTTGGTATTTGTCGGCAAAGTAGGCGGCAATCAGAGGGATATCCTCTTTATGGCGTCTTAATCCTGGTAACTTTATGCTAAAAACGTTAATGCGATAGTAGAGATCTTCACGGAATGTTCCGGCATTAACACAGTCTTCGAGCAAGCGGTTAGAGGCGCAAATAAATTTAACGTCAATGGCCACTTCGTGGTCGGAACCCACTGGCCTAAGTTGGCGCTCTTGCAAAACGCGCAGTATTTTCGCCTGCTGCGTTAGGGGTAATTCACTAATTTCGTCGAGAAAGAAGACACCCTTGTTAGCGGTTTGTAGCAAGCCAGTACGCCCACCGCGTCGCGAGTTAGTAAAAGCGCCGTCAACATAACCAAACATTTCACTTTCAAATAACTCCTCGGGGATGGCGCCACAGTTAATCGCGACAAACTCGCCGTCGGCGTAAGCACTGTGTTTATAAATTTCTCGGGCGATTAATTCTTTGCCGCTGCCGGTCTCTCCAGTGATTAATACCGTACCCCGGTTGCTGGCATAGTTTTTAACAACTTGGTGGAGTCTGCCCATCTGGCTGGAGCCGTAGACAAAATAGTTGCGTGCCGGGGAACTACGTTGGCTCCGGGCTTGGCTTATCCTGCGACGCGTCACTTCGCCCGTGAGGTGGTAGACCAGTCCCTGCTGCTGGGCATTAACTAAAATTGGACTGCGGTTTACATACCAAACACCCTCATTAAGCGTAATAGGCAGGGCCTCCTTTTGGCCGGCTAGCAACCCGGCAAGATGTTCCTTTTCGGCATTGCTATGTACATTTAGTTCGCGCTGGGCAGCCCGGTTAAGGTGTAGAGCCCGCCCATCTATATTGGCGATAACCATGGGTGTGCTGGCGCCTTCAAAAATTGCACCGTTGATTGCATCCTGTTCGGCTGTTTTTCGGGTGGATTTTGCGGTGCTAATGGCTTTATTTATCAGCTCACGACAGGAGTCTTTCGAATAGACTAGGATACCCTTCATGCCATTTTTTTCCGCCAGCTCACAAACATAGCTGGAGCCGATAACAACATCGAATGCTGATTTCTCGCTGAGGTAAAAAATCTCCCGTACTTCATTAGGTGTTGAATAGCGTTTATGACTGATCTCCGCATCAATCATTTTCCCCACTAGATCAAGTAAGCGATCATCCATTTCGTAAGTAACAGTGAGGATTCGCTTGCCAATGGTTCTCGCTTTAAGCAACGCATCAATCAAGTCGCTTTTTGAAACATCGAGGCTATCGACGGGAACGGATAGCGTGGCTTTTAAGTAAGCGGCATTAGCACCAGCGCTAACCACGATATCAGCGTTATTGTGCTCTACTAGATCAACGATAGGGACATCCTTTTCAAACACGTAATCAACAATCTTAATACGTGCGCTATGCTCAAATTCTGGCGCTACAGTATTCATAATCTGGCTAAATTTACGATAGCCGACTACTAAGATGTTGACCTTGTCATTGGTGCCATTGACCCACATAAGCGTATAATCTGGTTATTTTAATGGATAACATATAGATAATATAGGGCTGCAAGCAACCATTATTGTTAGACTAACTTACCCGTGTTTCTCAAACAACAAATCCCAAACTCCATGTCCTAAACGCTCGCCGCGCTTTTCAAATTTTGTAGTGGGCCGATAATCTGGTCGTGGAGAGAAACACAATGTCTCCGCCTGATTGCTAAATCCTTGCGCCCCTGTCATGACTTCCATCATCTGTTCGGCGTAGTGTTCCCAGTCGGTAGCCAGATGGATAACGCCACCGGTTTTTAGTTTGGCATGTAGGCTTTGGATAAAATCCGGCTGAATTAATCGACGTTTGTGGTGCTTTTTTTTGTGCCAGGGATCGGGGAAGTAGATTTGTAGGCGGTCGAGGCTGTTATCGAGAATACTATTTTTTAAAACCTCGACAGCATCATCGCAGTAGACGCGAATATTGTCGACATTATGCTCTTCCATGCTGTGCAATAATTTACCTACACCTGGCAGATGGACTTCTATACCAATAAAATCCTGTTCGGGGGCTGCCTTAGCCATTTCCACCAGCGACGCGCCCATTCCAAAACCGATTTCTAACACTACTGTAGTGCTGCGACCAAACACTTTGCAGTAATCCATCTGGCCATCATCCAGTGACAAACCTTTGTCCGGCCAGTGTTTGTTATAGGCGCTTTGTTGTCCTGCCGTCATGCGACCGGAACGCAGCACAAAGCTGCGAATGCGGCGATGTTGTTTCTGGTCGTTTGCAGAAGCCGTAGCCGACATTTGCGCAAACATGCTATGACTCACCCATTACTCGCTAACGCCAATGTTCCGATAAATCGCCAATACCAACATGAGCCAACCGGCGATAAAGGCAAGACCGCCAAACGGAGTAACCGCGCCCCACCCTCGCGCTCCTGTTAGCGCCAACATATAGAGGCTGCCTGAAAAAATTAGTAACCCCGCTATAAACAAGTAGCCACTCCAGTTGAGCAGGGAAACCTGTGGGTATTGCAGTAAAAAACCACCCACAAACAACAAAGCCAGGCTGTGGTAGAAATGGTACTGAACGCCTGTTTGATACACCGCCATTAACTCTTCTGTTAAATGGTCTTTTAAACCGTGGGCGCCAAAAGCTCCAATCGCAACAGCCAGTGAACCACTAATGGCGGCAATCATTAACACTTCTCTGCCCATGGTCATGTTCCTTATTGTTAAAATTGAAAAAACCGCCTGCTGGCGGTTTTTTCAAGTCAACCAAAAGTCGTTATGCTTCTATGGTCGCCCTGACTTTTTTCATTGCATTCTTTTCCAACTGACGTACACGTTCAGCGGAAACTCCGTATTTGTCGGCCAACGTATGCAGGGTGGGCTTGTCCTCACTCAACCAGCGGGCCTGTATAATATCGCGGCTGCGTTCGTCCAACTGTTCTAGTGCCAGATGCAGATGCTGGTTATTGGTTTGCTCCCAGTCGGCATCTTCAAGCATCAACGCCGGATTGCTAGCATGGTCTTGCAGATAATGGGCTGGAGCGACGACGCTATCGTCGTCGTCATCAGTACCCGCATCAAAACCGAGATCGGAAGCTGTTAAACGGCTTTCCATGCGACGCACTTCTTTAACATCAACCCCAAGATCTTCCGCTACAGCGTGGGCCTCAGCATTGTTCAACCAAGCCAGTTTCTTCTTGGCACTGCGCAGGTTAAAGAACAGTTTGCGTTGGGCCTTAGTGGTGGCCACTTTGACGATACGCCAATTGCGCAAAATATATTCATGCATCTCAGCTTTCACCCAATGCACTGCAAAGGACACCAGACGCACGCCTTTTTCCGGATTGAAACGTTTAACCGCTTTCATCAGGCCGACATTGCCTTCCTGAATCAGGTCCGCCAGAGGCAACCCATAACCTTTATAAGACTTGGCGATATGGACCACAAACCGTAAGTGAGCCATTACTAACTCACGGGCAGCTTCAAGGTTCTCACGATAATACAGCTCTTCCGCCAGCTCATGCTCACGATCAGCACTCAACACCGGGAAGTTGTTCACAGTCTGCATGTACGCGTTGAGATTGCTCCCTGGTACCAAATTGACAGTCTGCAGTGCAGTACTCATAACTATCTCCTTTCTTAATCGGCGGGAATTTTAGCACTCATTCCCTTAGAGTACTAATAACTAATAAGTTCGCCGCTAATGTGTTGTTATAGTTCTCTTGGTCATAGATATGGAGCTATTTTGATCTAAATCAAGGGTTACTTGCGCTGGAGTGAATTTATTACCCTGTTGGCACGACTAACGGGGCTCGATGGCCCCAAGGTGGCGACTTACAGCTAACCAAGCCCCCGCGAGACCCAGTAGGCCACTGGCAAGCCACAATAATAGTGTTTGACCAACACCCAGCCCCAGCAACACGAACTCGCTCTGGTAGAGCCCTGCCAGCTCAGCAATGGGGCCGCTCAGCCACTGGAGGCTCAGGGAAATGATCAGCCAGGACACAATACCACCCCCCAGGCCATACCACAGGCCGGTATAGAGGAAGGGGCGGCGGACAAAGGCGTTGGTAGCACCCACCAATTTAACGATTACAATCTCATCCCGACGACTTTCAATCGACAGTCGAATGGTATTGCCGATCACCAGCAGTACCCCCAATGCCAGCAGTGCCGCCAACGCCAAGGTTATGCGCTTACCCAGCGCCATCATGCTGTACAACCGCTGCACCCATTCCAGGTCAATGATTGCCTGCTCAATTTGCGGAAGGGCCTTGAGCTCATTGTAGAGCGTCTCGGTAGCGGCAGCAGAAACTTTCTGCTCAACCGGGCGCACTACAATCACCGCAGGTAGTGGATTTTGGTCAAGATGATCCAACACATCGCCGTAACCGGACAGCGCTTGAAACTCCTCCAATGCCTGGCTGCGAGATATATAGTCCACCTCGACAATATCGTCCCGTAGTTGTAGCTTCCTGGCCAGCTTGCGGCTGTCTTGCTCAGACACCCTTTTATTCACAAACAGGGAAATCTGCGCAGCGCCATCCCAGCCACGGCTGACCAATTCTACATTACCTAGGGCGACAAATAGACCCGTGGGCAGAGCCAGGGCAATACCGATCACCAGCCAGGTCATCAGACTTGGAATCGGGCTGCGCAGCAATCGCATCAGGCTATCTACGGCCACCAGCTGGTGATGGGCCATATAGCTGTTCATCATATCGCCGATACTAGTACGGCTTTGACTGGCACCCTGTTCACGGCGATTATTATTCCGCGAGTCGCCCTTCAACTTGCGTGTGGGCTTGCGGGTTACCTTCCCATCGACAGGGCTCAAGCGGCACCACCAACGGCACCAGAACCCAATCCTGAGACAAGCGAACCCTGTCGCAAGGTCATCATTCGGTGTGGCAGGCGGGCAATCAAACCAAGGTCATGGCTGGCAATTAACACCGTCACCCCCACTTGATTAAACTGCTCAAACAAAGACATAATTTCTGCGGACAATTCTGGATCCAGGTTACCGGTAGGCTCATCCGCCAACAGAATTTTCGGTTTGTTCACCACCGCCCTGGCAATACCCACGCGCTGCTGCTCACCACCGGACAGCGTAACCGGCAGTTGCTTTTCCTTGCTTAATAAACCGACCTTATCCAACGCAGCACGCACCCTCCGACCAATATCTCGAGGCTGGTAACCGGCTATAATGAGTGGCAGGGCAACGTTATCGAATACGCTGCGATCAAATAATAATTGGTGATTTTGAAATACCACGCCAATATCACGGCGCAATGCAGGGATTTTTCGAGCAGGTAAACCGCGAAGGTTTTGCCCGTTGACTAACACCTGTCCCTGGCTGGGACGCTCCATCATCATCATCAGCTTAAGCAGGGTGCTTTTGCCGGCGCCACTATGGCCGGTTAAAAACACCATTTCGTTGCGCTCAATATGAAAGCTCACCCCTTTTAACGCTTCGTGGCCACCGGGGTAACGCTTGCTAACTTGATCAAACTTAATCATAAAATCGAATGATAATTATTGTTCTTGGCTAACATTATCCTAGACAAATCAATTGTCCGAACTAAACAGTGCGGTAACAAACTCTTCAGCGACAAAGGGACGTAGATCATCCACCTTTTCACCAATACCGATAAAACGAATGGGCAACTGCAATTGTTTGCTAATCGCAAAAATAATACCACCCTTGGCGGTACCATCCAGTTTGGTCAGGGTAATGCCGGTCACCCCCACCACCTCCTGGAATTTTTCCGCCTGGGATAGGGCATTCTGCCCTGTACCCGCATCTAACACTAACATAACTTCATGAGGGGCGCTGTCATCGAGCTTACCCATGACTCGCACCACTTTTTTTAACTCCGCCATCAAATTGTCTTTGTTATGTAGACGCCCAGCGGTATCTGCAATCAGCACATCGATATTGCGAGACTGAGCCGCTTGCAGAGCATCAAAAATCACCGAAGCGCTATCGGCGCCAGTATGTTGTGCCACCACCTGGACATCGTTGCGTTCACCCCAAACCTGCAATTGCTCGACAGCGGCGGCACGAAAAGTATCGCCGGCAGCCAGCATCACGCTTTTACCCTCAGCTTGAAAGCGCTTGGTCAGTTTGCCGATGGTGGTGGTTTTGCCCACACCGTTTACGCCGACCATTAAAATCACATAGGGCTTATTCCCGGCATCAATCTGCAGGGGTTTGGCACTGGGTGTTAACAGATTGACAAGCTCTTTCTGTAAAGCGTTGTAGAGCGCTTCCGAATCGGCCAACGCCTTGCGCGATACCTGTTTGGCGAGGTTACCCATAATTTCCTGGGTAGCTTCGAAACCAACATCGGCCACCAACAATTGGGTTTCCAGTTCTTCAATTAACTCATCATCGATCTCTTTTTTGCCAAGGAAGAGGGTACCCATACCCTCTGTAAAACCGCTACCGCTGCGCTTTAAACTTTGTTTAAGGCGGGAGAAAAAACCCTCTTTTGAGTCTTCGGCGGCATCTGCTGCAACCGAATCCGCTGGTTCAAGCTTGACCTTAGCTATAGATTCAGTCTCAGCAACAGGTTCGACCCCAAGTTGAACAGGTGCCTGCTGTTCAACGTCTTGTTCTCGCTCGGGCGGTGCAGACTCAGACAGCTCTAGCACGGTAGATTTTGGGGATTTAAAGCGATCAAAAAACTTCATTATTCTGCGATGACTCATTACTCTTTTAATAGAGGTGGTATCCTACCATTCTTGCGACTCGAAATAGAGTCTCAATCCACCCAATCTCTCCCGAGCCCTGTTTATGAAGGAAGCCTGGAGCAAGTATGGCGAAAGCATAACGACATAACAAAAGCATGACCAAAGCGCGAAACAAACGCCCCGGCAAAAACACATCCAACCAGTTGCGAATTATTGGCGGGAAATGGCGCGGTCGTAAATTGCCGTTTCCTTCTATTGAGGGATTGCGACCCACCCCTGATCGCGTCAGGGAAACGGTGTTTAACTGGCTGGCAGCGGTCATACCCAATGCCCGCTGCCTGGATTTATTTACCGGCAGTGGTGCCTTGGGACTGGAAGCACTGTCACGGGGCGCAGCCCACGCTGATCTGGTGGATGCATCTCCAGAAGCAATTCAACAATTACGACAAAACCTGAAGCTGCTTAAGGCCGAGCACGGGGAGGCCTGGTCTGAAGCAGCCCAGCACTGGCTGGCAAGATTCAACCACCAGCAACATGATCCTTACGATGTCATTTTTCTCGATCCACCTTTTCACAGCAACCTGGTCGAAACCTGTATTTCGTCAATTAACGAACGACAACTATTAGCCAAGCAAGCCTGGATTTACCTGGAAATGGGTGCTGATGAACCCCTGCCAAACATACCTGCCAACTGGTATCTCCACCGCGAAAAAAAAGCAGGGCAGATTTGTTATCGCCTGTTCATTGCTGAAAACTGCTAACCGAGCATCAATCAATTAGATCCCTCCCCCTGTGTTTCCTATTAGAAATTTCCGGTCAAGATAGTGCCCACCAGCATTTGGCACTTGTGGCGAGAGATTGTGCTCTGTACTGGACTTTCCTACTATTATCCTAGAAAAAGCGTCCAACTAAAGGCATAGCTGTAGCGATGGCTGCAGGGGAAAAATACAGCACAGAGTGCAAGATCCAGCGCCTGATCCAATAGACAAAATACGCTCACAGCCGTATCAAACTAAATTAAGGCCCCTCTATTGCTCGCTTGCGGCCTCTGCGGGACAAGATACCCTCTACGCTGAACGTGCAACTGCATGCGTCTTGTGAGAAGTGCCGGCTAAACAGGTATAATTGCTAGACGTTACCAGGAATAGAGATCCATCCTATGAAAATCGTGATTTATCCAGGCACCTTTGATCCAATCACCAATGGCCATGTCGATCTGGTAGAGCGAGCTACCACGTTGTTCGACAAGATAGTTATAGCCATAGCCTATAGCGAGGAAAAACAGCCGCTATTTCATCTAGAGCAACGTATTGAGCTGTGTCAGCAGGCATTAGCCCACCTGAATAATATCGAAGTGTGTGGTTTCAATAATTTGCTGGTGGATTTCGCCGCAAGTAAAAACAGTCATATCGTACTGCGAGGCCTGCGGGCAGTATCCGACTTTGAATATGAATTTCAGCTGGCCAATATGAACCGAGCTATGTCCCCAGAATTTGAAACCATTTTTCTAACCCCATCCGAACACCTATCATTTCTTTCTTCGACGTTGGTACGGGAAATTGCATCAATGGGCGGCAATGTCGCCAGCTTTGTTCCCTCCGAAGTCTGCTCTGCGTTGAATGATCGATTTTCCTAGGTTTAAGCCTTAATCGTCTACTGCTGTTATGTCTCTGATCATTACCGACGAATGCATTAATTGCGATGTTTGTGAGCCAGTGTGCCCAAACGAAGCCATCTATCAGGGCGAGGAGATTGACGAGATCGACCCTTCTCACTGCACAGAATGCGTGGGCCATTTTGATGAGCCACAGTGCCAAACTGTGTGCCCAGTGGATTGTATCCCACAGGATCCAATCCACCTTGAAACCAAAGCGGAACTTAACACCCAATATCAACATTTAATTGCTGTGGGCTAATGCAATAAGAAAAGACAGAGACGAATGGTACTGACTTAAGGCTATAACCGAGGCGCTTTGAACCCGCTGTTCGCAATGCAAGGCCCACTATCGGTTGGAACCCCACGCCCTTGAGCGGGCCTTGCATTGCGAACAGCTACTCCGGTGGTACCTGGATACTGCACAGTCTAGCCACCCTCGG
>JAZFYA010000288.1:0-12313 GCA_036443315.1 Pseudomonadales bacterium | reverse complement strand
AACGCTGTAATCTCGCCATGGTTGCATCCTTGTAACCAAAGTATGTTGTAGCCTGCGATCATAAGGGGTTTTGATTTAGGGAGGAATGAAAATCCCTATTAAATTTTCATCTGACCCCAATTATTCTAGAGCTTTGTTGAACTGCAATTTTTCGGGTTTTACGTTTTCACACAGTCTGTGCCATAAGCAGACATTCAGCATTCAACCCGGTTTATGGAGATGTAACATTACATTTCCCAAATGATATGCCCCCACGGCCATTATTCTCTACGAATGATAAGTTAGAAAAAACCTGCACATCGAATTGCGAGGAAAATACGTAATATTTCTTAATCTTTACATTTTCGTCAAAAATCACCTTATCGGCTTCGTATTTGTCACAAGTTACTACTTCCCCTGAATGCGCAAAAGAACACCGCGACAATGATGCATTATCTCCTTTAGCTGAAATCTGAATAGAGAATTTTCCTTTTTCTAGCTCAGCTTTGGTATATGTATGTTCAGAGTTAAATTTCTTCTTAACTATACAGTCATATTCTACAGCTATTGCCGGAGTAGAAAGAAAAATCATCAACCCAAGTAAAAGTGTGTTTTGTATAATTTTCATTTTTTCCTTTCGGCTCATCAGCGGACATTTAACCTTTATGATGTTTTACCTTCTTTTCCTCAACAAAAAAGATATTACAGTTTGCCCTCGTACAAGCAACATATAGTTTGTTTTTGCTTGATGCGGTTAGGCTTTTTAAATCCCCAGCCTCATATGCTTTCATTGCAACAGGGTAAAGCATTATACAAACATCAATATAATGATCTTGCCCTTTAGATTTCCCCCAATTTTGTGAAAAACACAGGTATTTTATATGGTTTTGATAGAAAAGCTTAATCGTTTCATTACACGAATATTTTTCCTCTATTTTCTCTTCATCATCAATAAAGAGAACCTCCGATGAAGTTTTTTTATGTGACTGAATATCTATACCTAGGTTTTCGGTGATAAACTCGCAAACCTGAGGAGTGCATCGATAACTATGTGACAACGTTGTTGTATCTGGGACAACGCCAACATCTTGGAAATGGGTTCTGTATGCCTCAAAGTCGTCATATAAAGACTTATTTACATTTCCATCTCTACTGGTATCAAAGGTATGCTGGTAAAAATCCCCAACTAGGCAAATATTTAAGTCAGCATCACAGAGCGTTTTTAATAAATTAAAATCATGCCCACCGAAATCCTGAACTTCATCAATAAAAAACTCATCATAGTACTTACTCAATCTAGCCTTAACATGATCTAGCACATTATCTTGCTCAACTAATTTTGCGATCCGATTGCTGTATAAACGCTTAAATATATCAACATAGAACCTTTTATCGGAACGGTTTAACCTTAGAGTGAAGGACGGCGGCGTATCCCAATTAATGCCCTTGGCTCCGTATTTATAATGAAGAAATGGTTTGTAGCAAAATGAATACAGGAACGTAAAATAGGTAAGTAAAGTTATATTTTCGGGCATCACCCCGAATTTCTGGATAACTTTATGTCTTAAATGGTGGTAGTTATTCTCTGTATAGGTGACAATTAGAGAGTGCTTATCAAGTGATAGGCTATTTATGATATGCGTTGTCTTTCCAGCACCTGCAACTGCGAATATTACTCTTTTATCCATGCCAGTGCCTGCGAAATATAATCTGGGGGAACCAATCTACCCATCCCTTCCTCTAATAGCTTTAGAGCCGCATTAGCTTTATTATCAAGCATATATTGAGCCGCTGTTAGCGTTCTTCGTCCTGGAGAGAACAGCTCCTCACACAAGTCTTCATTATCCTGATAAAGGCACTTTTCAAGAGTAGTTCTATTGCCATCGTCTTTATCATAAAAGATTTGAATATTATCCTCAGGATAATCAGCATAATTATCAATGCATGTCGTTTGATAATTACCATCATTGTCACGAATTACCGCCGTTTTAATTCCGAGTAATTTAGCCAGATCGAGATAACGTTTAAAACTTGTGCCACCCACCGCTATTACATGGATATTTAAATCCTCAGGCTTTTCACCGAATAACTTTTCGTAAATTCCTTCCATCAACATGTACTCGGCATCTCCTTCAACCAAAATGACACGCTCAGACAAGATGAACTCCAATATATTATTATTAGGAGCTTTAACAAAATAGTTGGCAGTATCATCAGAGAGGTCGCTCAGAGATATCGGCCTATTTGAAGAAGGGCTTAGCAAGGAGGCATTGTGGAGGTCTAAGCGCGAGCAGACACTATTACTGTGTGTAGCGATCATAATCTGCGTTTGTGTTGCCTCCTCAATACGATTGATCAATTTCTTCATATTTAGGTGACTAAGATGATTTTCAGGCTCTTCGATTAATATCAAATCGATTGGGACAGCCCCATCTCTTTGTTGAAGAGCAAAGTCAGTCTTAATAAAACACTGACTGCCCTTACCCATTTGTGAAACAGGTATACCACCCTCGGTAATCATCAAATCCTGCTCAAGATTTGATTTACTGTCATTTTTTACGTCAAACTTAACCTCACCAAGAGTGTCATTTAAGTCTGCCAATGAAACGCCTGTAAACTCTGCTTTGCTATGTCTATAGGCATGGGTATTCTGATGGCGCTGAACAAGGTTGGTGTTTGCTTCATACAAAGACTTAGTATATTGACGAGTTGCAAACTCGGAGCCAATTAAAGAGCTATCTATAAATATATGATTAAGAAAGCGGCGATTTTGAGTGTAAGGTTGCCCAGAGAAGGTTGAAAACAATATGCTGTAGTACTCATAAGGAAACAGAGCGTCTTCCTGCGCTAATGCCGCCTGAATTTCTTCTCCATATTCATCCATCGGTTCACAAACTAGTTTAAGACCATGACATACACGTCCATCACTATTATTGATACCTTCTAGCGTAATTTCTCCGTGATCGTTCAGGTAAACTTCAATTGTTAGTACAGGCAAATTATTTAGGTTTTTATCGCCGCTAAGGAATTGTATTACAGTGTCCTTGTGGAACAGGGACTCAAGCCCTAAATTTTCTACTCTTGATCGGCTACCTGTCAGGACAATATCAACAGCTTGCAAAATCGTACTTTTCCCAGCCTCATTATCACCAATAAAAACATTACGCTTTTCACGTGATACATACTTAAATGTATCAAAGCGCTTAAAATTCAAGAGCTTTATTTTTTCAATATGTTTCATAGAAATTTACTTATTAAGCGTATTCTTCAATCAGAGGAGATAATCTAAAATGTCCACTATGTGTCGTTTACAGATATTCACTTTAAATACACAACTTATCCACTATGGGTTTAATGTAAAGTTATTTTTGCTGCTCATTCGTTGCTCACCGCAAATGATACTAATCAATCACACGATACCGTGTGGCGCGTCCCTGCCCGAGCCGTTCCAACTTTCTCATGTCGAGCAGCTTCTTAGTCATATCCTCTACTGTTCGCGGGGCAAAACCAAGAGCATCGATAGCCGTTTTGCGTGAAAACTCCCCCTGCTGCTTTGCCCATTGCCAAAACTGTAATTGCTTTTCAGAAAGCAGGTATTCAAACTGGTCACTCTCAAGCAGTTTTTGTGCTTCGACAGCCTGCTGATGAAAAATATCAAAGATAAAGAGCAACCAAGGCGCAGGGTCTTCTTTATCGCTCTTCCAACTCTTCTGGGCCTTGTTCAGGGCAAGATAATACTCCGCCTTGCTCTGCTCCACCCACTTCTCGTGCGATACCAGTGAAGCAAAACTATAGCCATTTTGTAACAACATTAAATTTGTCAAAAGACGGCTGGTCCGGCCATTCCCATCCTGAAACGGATGGATTGCCAGATATTCAAAGATGAAATTGGCAATCAGGATCAGGGGATGCCTGAACTTCTCTGTCATAGCCCAATTATACCAGCCGACCAATTCCTGCATTTCCTTTTGTGTCAAATGCGGCGGTGTCGGATCAAAAATAACACCAACTACATTCCCACTCTGATCTTTAGCCTCTACGCGATTTGAGCCAAACTTATATTGCCCCATATGCCGTTGGTCTTTATTGCTGAATTCCAGCATGGTTTGGTGCAGGTGCAAAATTGCCGATTCAGTAATTGAGATATCATCATAATTGTCAAACACGGTTTGTAGCGTTTCAAGATAACCGGCAACCTCCTGTTCATCACGCGTTTTAAAGGACTTGATCCGCATGGATTTGTAAAGCGCTTCAACCTCGTTATCACTGAGCTTGTTCCCTTCGATCCGGTTCGATGCACCAGTCGATGTGACAATGACAGAGTGGGTTAAACATTCAATCGTTTGTGGCAGCAATGTATGTGTTAAACGAAAGGTGTTTTTAACAGCATCGATTTCAGCTATTCTGGAATACAGGGCTTCCACCACCTCCCCCGAAAGCTGCAATTGCGTACTTAACCTGAAATTTTTCCAGTCCATATTCACCTCACATACATACGTGAGATTATGTGATATTACGTGAGTTATTGTTAATAAATATTATTTACAAGGACTCTCCTTGGCCACTCCTTCTTCTGCCAAAGTTCTAATAAACTTCGTGTAAATTACCGCATCCAAGGGCATCCTTAATCGTCATCCACTGGCGAAACAGTGGTCGGGCTTGAACGTCGAAACGTTCACGGCATCCAAACGGCGCACGGTTGGTCTAGGGTGTCCAGAGGGGCAATGACATGCCCTTTTGGTTGATGGGGATACAAGGGGAGAGCAATAATCTCGCCCTTGTCCATGGGGGTTTCGGGGGTAGCTTGGAGGTTCCCCTGAATGGTGATTGAATGGCCACACGTTCTGTTGGTGCAGCAATGGCTCGATGCCATGAATGCGCCACATAGCTCTTGCCTGAGAATGATAATTCGAAGCCTAGAGCACCTCCTGAGGATAGAACGGACGGGGAAACGTCCTTCTCAAGAGAGGTGCGTGGAGAGCAAAATGGCACATTTTGTACTACACGCACACATCTTGCGGTCATCCTTAAGGCGCACCAATAGCGGAACTATGTTGCAACTGCTCACTTTATGATGAAATCTATCGCAAGGATAAAGGTGGATGACGGGTAGCATAGCAAAAACGCAAACTTCATGCAGACTATAGTAACGCCATAAGCGAATTATAGATCGACATAATAAGCGAATTATGATAAAACGTAATAAGCGAATAGTTATACAGCATGAAAAGCGAATTACGGGATAATACGGTTATGGCCACTCCGTCGGAAAAATTAGCAGAATCTCTTGAGGTTCTTCACCAACTTCAAGAGCATAGCCCGGTTGCGATACGTTCTGTCGATCTGACACGAACGCACCGGGAGCGGTTGTGCCAAAACGGGTTTCTGCAAGAGGTCATTAAAGGTTGGTATATTCCCTCTCGACCGGATGGCGATGCAGGAGAAAGCACGGCATGGTACACCTCATTCTGGCAATTTTGCGCCGCCTATCTTGAGAATATGAAAGGTGAAGACTGGTGCCTTTCACCAGAACAATCTCTATCTTTGCACGCCGGAAACTGGACGGTGCCAAAACAGCTCTTGGTCCGCGCCAACAAAGCACGTAATAATATCACTACTCTGCCATACGACACCTCGTTGCTCGATATACGATCTACTGTGCCGGAAGGAGAAGACATGGTAGAGAAAGATGGCTTGCGCCTGTTTTCACTACCAGCCGCTCTAATGGCTTGCACTGCTCCAACCTTCACACAAATCCCGACTGATATGCGCGCCGCTTTATCAATCGTGCGTGATGCATCCGAAGTGCTTGAACCCCTACTTGAAGGTGGTCACACGACGGTTGCCGGACGGTTAGCGGGTGCGTTTAGAAATATTGGCCGTGATCGTATTGCCGACACTATAGTAAGAACCATGAATGCTGCTGGATATAAAGTCCGTGAATGTGACCCTTTCGAAGCGAAAATCCCCATGATCCTTTCGGCGCGGGAACAATCCCCTTACGCCAACCGTATCCGTTTAATGTGGCAAGAAATGCGCGGCCAGATTATCAAACGTTTTCCCGCTGCCCCCGGTCTACCGAAAGATAACAAAGCGTATCTTAAGCAGGTCGAGGATGTCTATGTCACAGATGCTTATCATTCCCTCTCAATAGAAGGATACCGTGTTAGCCGGGAATTGATTGAAAAAGTGCGTAGCGGTAACTGGAACCCCCTTTCCAATGATAAAAAGCAGAATGATAAAGATCAACGGAACGCAATGGCGGCACACGGATACTGGCAGGCTTACCAAGCGGTGCGAAAGAGCATTGAAAAGGTTCTGGGCAATGACAACCCCGGCACGGTCATCCATGATGATCACAGCATTTGGTATCAGGAAATGTTTTCGCCAAGCGTTACTGCCGGTATATTGCGTCCATCCGATCTGGCCGGTTATCGGAATGAACCGGTATATATCCGTAAATCAAAGCACGTTCCACTCAACCGGGAAGCACTACGCGATGCGATGCCCGTTTTATTTGATTTGCTTCGGGAGGAAACCGAGCCTTGCGTTCGTGTTGTGCTTGGGCATTTTATCTTTGTGTATATTCACCCTTATATAGATGGCAATGGTCGTATGGGACGGTTTTTGATGAACGTCATGCTGGCAAGTGGGGGTTACCCTTGGACAGTTGTTCCCGTGGAAAAACGTAATCCGTATATGGCCGCATTGGAAGAAGCCAGCGTTAACCAGAATATCGTTCCCTTTGCAGATTTTCTGGCGGGCTTGGTTGATGCGGGATTGAAAGGCAAATCGATACCTGACCTTCCCTCTTAACCGAATAAATCAGCTTGCTGTGATAAGAGATCATCGATCAGAACCCAATGAGCAAAGTCATTATACAGGTGATTATATTTTAGGCTCATGCTCACATGGGTATCAGAGTAAATTGGTTGTACCTCTTGCCCGGATTTACCCATCAAGCGATAATCCCGTAGCTTGCATGCAAACGCACGATAGCGCTCAAGATCAGAGCGTAAATCCTTTAGCGCAGATTTTCTTAAGGCGCTTAGAGTTACTGAACGCTCCGGTTCATATTTGTTATCGGCTTGTTTGATATCGTCACGCTTATAGCCTTGATATCCGCTCTTCTTCACAGAAGATAATATCTGCTTGGGTTTGTGAACCGCACCACCTAACTTGTAATACCAAGGATGGCCTGCTTTGTCTCCGGTTTCGTTTTTCACTCTTGAAGAGTTAAGAGCGAGAGTAAAGAATTCAGGATTGCTTTAGAATCCTCCTTCATTCGTTGTCTTGAAAGATTTCATCCCTTTTGCGCTCAATCGCCTCCACCTCAGTTTCGGTAAGTTGATTAAACTCTTTCTCTCGTGCGCGCTTTGATAATTTGCCGCCATTCTGATCCAGAAAACGAATAAGCAGATCAACCCGTTTATCCGGCATATCGATATAGTTTTTGATGAAGTCATTGAGATGATCATACTTTTTCAAGTAATCAACTTCCTCTGGCAACGTTTTATTGACGGTTTCTTCAACACATTCAAAAAAGAATTCTGCTTGTTTGGTCGCATCAAAATAGCGATACAGATCGATAGTCTCATTCAAGACTTCGACATTATTTTTCTCGGTAGGTCGCCACTCAATCAAATCAAGCCGAGGCTTTGAAAAATGTTCCAGCGTTTGCCTGTAATCATCAATGCGTTCCAAAATAACAGCGGATACCGGAAAGACTAAGCCTTTTGGAACAAACTCCTTTTCTGCCAAGACATGATGAAACATATAGCGATGAATACGACCGTTACCATCTTCAAATGGATGAATAAATACAAAGCCAAAGGCAATTAACGCGGCCATCAGTACAGCATCGTAATCACTATCACTAAGCATTTGATGCGTATCAATCAGCCCTGACAAAAGGCTATTCAGATCATCGGGACGCGCCGAAATATGCACAGGCATTGGCATTCCAGTTGTCCGATCATGATCCCCAACAAAACCACCCTCAATACGCTGTCCGGGCATAACAAATCGGTTATCTGCAATAACAACGCGTTGAAGAGATTCTAGCTCTTCAATAGTCAGTGCTCGTTTCCCGGCCTCTCCAATGATCTTTCCCCACCGTTCAATACGGTTATGGGGTGGAGCTTCTCCCTCTATGGTGTAGGATGCTTTTGAATCTTTTAATAAAAGAAAAGCAGCGGCTCTGCTTAATAGATTGGCATGTGTCTTACCGATATGATCGATAGCGGCCTGAGACAAATTTAAGCCTATTAAACGATCAAGCTTTTCCGTTCTTCTGATCAATGGACAAAATTCACGGGTTCCCGGTAAGTTATTACGAACACGGTGGCGCTTTGAATTGCGGGGTGGCCCCGGATATTGAAGTGCGTCATTAATAATCTCGACAAAGTTACCTTGCTTCACATCCCCAATATCGAGTTCTTTCTCACATAACCATTCATATAGAAACCAGATTCTCCGACTATATGCGCCGGTTGGTTCTGAGCGAACAATATTAACTATCGCCTCTTGCTCAATCGATGCAAACAAGGCCTTGAGAACAGCCAGATCAACGCCCTCATGTTTCAGCGCAAATGTAAGGTGTCCATGCAGAGTATCAGCAGGTTTATGCCGTGGCGTAAATAGTTGCCATTGTCCCTTATTGTACCTTTTGTGTTTTGAGCCTATTGCGCATAAATAATCAGGAGCAGGCACTAACAGTTCATGCCCTTCAATCAATGCCGCATATCCTGCAAGCGTCGAACCCTCTTCCAAAGCCGGAAAAGCATGAAAAATAGTGACAGTCCGTGAATTTTGATTATAATTTACCATATCCATGAATTTCGATTATTAATTTCAATAGTCATCATTTCATGAAAAACGATTATTGTCTATGAATTTTAATTATATTTAGTATTTTTTGTGAATAATGATTACTAATATAACTATAATTTGAATGATATGCCTTACATAATTACTCATATTGGTTCATATATAGTCCGCAAGACTAATTTACGAACTATATATGAACCGTTTTATGAAAAAATCCATCCCTCAAGCATATTCTTACTACAGTCAAGATGCGCTCGCTTTTCTGGGGGGACTAATATGCGCTGCCCGAAAGGAGTGTAAACTCACCGCACAAGAGCTTACAGCGCGCGCGGATATATCCAGAGGATTATTACGGCGAACAAATAATAGGGTCTACCATCGGATTTTGCTCTTTAATTGATAGATTGAGTTTTAAAAAGGCAAAAGACAAGACTTGAACCCATGACCTTGACCCCATGACCTCTGTGCATTGACCTCTGCATGACCTCTGCAAACTCTGTGGTGGCGCAGTTAACATTATCGCCTGCATCGAGAACCCCATCATTATAAAGCGTATCTTGGCTCATTTAGAGGCTCGTGTCGCACAAATAACAACACCCCCATTGCCGCAGCCTAGAGCTACTAATGATGCGAGATTTGGCGTTATGGGCGAATCATATCCTCAGACTTAAACATCAATAGTATAGTCATTTATAGTAAGAAATCTGCAAAATTTATGCTCCTTATTCCCACGCTTAAAAATTATGTAGAACTCTATTTTGACTTCTTGATTCACCTCCTCAACCTCGGGAGTTCCAATTAATTCGTTCCCGTTGAGGCTAAGCCATGCAGGTAGTTCGCGGGCTTTATAACTAGTATCCGCTATTATTATAGGTCCGGGCTTATTAAATTCAATAGAATATGTCCTGCTGACATCATGGTGATAACCTTGACCTACATTCGCAGTTTTAGGAGGTGGGGTACCACCGTAGATACTGATACGAACGAGCTTACCTTCCGGCTCATAGCGAGGACACCTAGCACCACTTTTAACGCCACTTCTAGCACTAACATCACTTTTCTGAAACTCATGAAACTCATGAAACTCATTTTGTGCACATGCCGAGACCAACATTAGTAGCATAATGCATACAATTGCTTTTAGATTTTTCATTTTGCTTCTCCTTGCTTTTGATAATCACTATTTTTCTTCTGTCGGCTTTCTACGCTGTATCAGTGATCGTTAGCAAATCATAATCACTTTATTGAATATATCATAAACTTATTATTGAATATATCATAAACTTACTCTTTTTTTGTGGAAAATATAATAAAACCCTAGGAGCCTGACAGTGCCATTCGGGTCAAGTCTTGCATTTTGCCCTTTGATTATAGATTGAGTTTTAAAAAGGCAAAAGACAAGACTTGACCCCATGACCTGACCCCATGACCCATGACCTGCTTAAATCTAGCAAAAACTCAAACGAGCCACACGGATAGCGGATAGTGATTTATTTGATTAAAAGAATGTAAAGACGATACCGATAAAACGATATACTCATCTACTTCAAATTCAATCTTTCTATTCGGGCACAGTACTTTCATTGCATTTTAACGTCGCAATCAACGGCGAGCGTCTAGCGAGTCCGATTGTATTGCCTTGTTAGGCAATTGATCGTTAATTAGTAAGAAATCAAAGGTGGTAATTTTCTCCTTAAGGTATTCATTTTCTTCTTCCCACGTCATACCATTTATTTGCTTGTCAAGTTTCTTACGTATTTCACGCATCAACTTCACAGAGTTAATCTTCATAATTTAATACCTCTATAGGCGTTCTTATTTCAAGCATTGGATATCCCTGTTTGAGATTCACACTATTATACCCATGAATTCTTTCAAGATTTACTATATGTTTAAAATTCCAACTCACTAATACATCTGCACGGATAATAGTTGCTACTGCTATATGCTGAGCATCTAGCTCACTCTTTGCTGAAACCACTCCTTCTGACAAATATAAATCCGCCAGTTGCTTTGCTTCCTTGGAGAAATTAATTTCTTCAATACTACCATTTGGAACTCCCTTTAATACTTCTTGTACCTCTTTGGGAGCATTTTCTAATTCCAGTAATGTTAAATTCGACACAATTATGACAGCGGAACCTGACTTGAACTTTTCGAAAAGAGCAATTGAGCCTTCTTTAAACTCTATATCTAAACATCCACCGATTACGGAGGTATCTGTATAAATTCTTTGTTTCATAAACTCTTCAACTTTGTACCGGGGTAGGTTGCCTAACAATTTCATTATGCCAAGCCCAGTATGAACCTGACTATGGGTACTAATATAAACCAACTTACCCGCTTGGGGAAGCTGGTATTGCAGTGAGGACTATGCGGCCTTTGCGTATTTTGACCTGAAGCGGTGTGCCAATGGTGAAACCTGCCAGTGCCTTTGGGACAGACCACGATTAAATAGAATAAACAATTAATTAAATGAGAAATAACCGTGGTCTGTCCCGGTTTATTCACATCTAGATGCTGAGGATGCTTGGGCGCTTTACAGCAGGCTGTCAGTCCGTGGCAAACAAGAATTTAATCTGTGGTTAGAAAAAGAGTCCAATCTGCGTTAAGCGGCCTTGCTTTAAAACTGCTTTTTCAGTCCGGCTTGTTTTAAAACTGCATTGGCGGTGTGGCGGGATTTGATTTTGCCATCGACGGTAAATTTTCTCTGATTGATTGGGCTAAACCAAATATCGTGATCACCCTTCCCGTGACGATCAAAGCGACAATCAGCCTTCCTGAGTATTTCCTTCAGCTCTGGAGTGAAGCTGGATGGGGGCACTAAGCGACTCTGCCAGCCGTGAAATTCAGCTTAGAGAGTAGCTCAATGGAGACATCGGTATGGTCGAAGTCGGTGCCATCATTCAATGAGATCAGCTCAGGAACCATGACCTCCAGCTTAGCTTGAAGCTCGTCAATGCTAGCAGCTTCAGTCGCCAGACCGGGTACATCGTCACTATACGCGACCCATACACCAGCCTCTGGGTCCCAGTCGGCGTAAACAGTTAGCGGTTTATTAGAATGCATTTGATCAACCTGAATGGTATAGATTCTTGCTCATTATGGTGTTAAGGCAGCTAAACATCAATGCTGATTAGTGCCGTTTAGTGCTGATTAGTGCTGATTAGTGCCGTGGAGTTACTAGTAACCTATTGATATGGAAGGGTTATTTTGATGGCTGGAGATTAAAAATAGAAAGCACTCAAGAGTTAGGTAGTAACTTGACGCAGGGCGAAATCAACTATGCGGCGGCTCGCCAATGAGATGCCCGACCTACTACCTTCAAATGCTCACCACGGTAAACATTTGCCATCAATTAAGGCCTCGCTTGCTTTGCTTGGTACGCCCGACATGGGCATAAACTAATGGGGTGAAAGTCCCCTGTAGGAGGATCACCGTCGAAAACCATGTTGTGATTAGACGATAACTACTAGCGAATGGCAAGGGCCAACCCGTGAGGGGC
>JAZFYA010000287.1:0-4772 GCA_036443315.1 Pseudomonadales bacterium | reverse complement strand
GCTTTTCTATTGTTTTTGATCGAAATATAGTCAGCTGCTCTGTTGAAAATAGGGCGTAGATTGCTGGAAGCTTAGAAATGAATGATAATCGTATAAGAGGCAGGGCGTTAATTCTTCCTATACTCTTGATAATCAGACGATCCCTGTTTTCGTTTTCCATCTTAAATCCCAGCGCGGCGGCGATGAGGCTGATCGGCAGCGCTTGGCTCAGGCATCCGTTATAAGACGGTTAACACTCCCTCTCATTAACGAAAAGGAAAAATTTGTCGTGCTGGGAGACATGAATGCAGATCGAGGATCGCCTGCTCTGGCCAGGCTACGTGGTTTAGATGACGTCTATGGGGACCTCGTTCAATCTGTATATGATAAAGACTTCAATGGCGACAAGTGGACCTATAAATATAAAGGCCGCACACAACAGATCGATCATATTCTATTGTCTCCCGCATTAAGAAAAGTCGATTAAATCAGGAGAAATCCAATACGGTCATGACAAACACACCAGCGACCATTACCCTGTTATCGTCACGATTGATTTATAAACTTCGAGGCGGTCTAATATCCTCGACGCCACCTAAGTCTATGCCGCATTTTGATAGAATAATTGACACAAAAAATAAAAGAAGTACCACTTTACCAATATTCCACATAGTTTTTCCGGTATCTTTTGCACCAGTGTCTTGCAAATGAGCAGATAAAACAAACCAACCAATAACCAAAGCAATAACAAATAACAAGGCTGGGCCAGGAGCCTTATCGAAGGCTGCAGTCGGCCCCTCTACGATCATTAAGCGAACAAAGCCAAGAAGCATAAAGCCTATAAAAATTGCTCCGCCAATTAACCACGCTTTATCAGTTCCCGTGACTTCATCTGATTCTTTATTTTCGTTACTCAAGTGCTTCTACTCCATGCAGACACATAACGCCGCTGTAATGGATTTGGGTGACAGCTTACCCAAATTCCAATTCACGGCCTTGTTAATTTGCTCATTGCAGCTTCCAAGCCTATTTCTATATTTACTTTGGCTTGGTTGTAATTATTGAAAAACACAATACTCTCTTCTATTCGTTTTTTACTGACTATTGCAGTTTGGTCAAGATTTTCCTCACATAGCTGCCTAATTCGAGTGGTTAAAACCCCTCTTTGTTTTTGAAAGTAATCTATTTCCTTTTTAAATTCTTCTTTGAAATACAAAAAAGCTAACATTTCTGCTCTATTACTCAGAAAAATCATATCTCTGCCTGCATCAGTTGTTGCCACATTCAGATTGTGCGCTAAATGATCCAAGTCAGTTGCCAAAGCAAGGTATAGCTCTTCCATCTTGGTGCGACGTACTTTATGTAATTCACGTTTCTCTATAAATTCGTGAGCTACGCTTTCCTCTATGTGTTTAACTGAGTTGGTTTGTATTTCTAAATTTCTCAGTGCATTTTTGAAATCGGCTCGAATAGCTGCGTTTTGAGAGCGAGTTGATAGATAAGTTCCTGCCCACGCACTACCTGCAGCTACAAGACCAACTAATAACAAGCTAAATAGAGCAAACCATTCATTCCCCCAGAAAGTTTTGTTTATTATCAATTCAGCAATCTCATTTGCCATTAGAACACTCGATTCATCGCTCATATGAAATTAACGCTTACAGCAGGCGCGCGCTTTTTAGCGTCATCTGCCTGTGACTGTTATGGTGCATATGTTCGGAGCACCATCTCTAAAATATGCCACGATATAAATAACGCAGCCCCTGCGATTAATAATCTGAACTGCCATTCCCCGTAAAACTTAGCCGTTTTAATATTTGAAGCCAGTGCAGAGTTTACACCCTTGAGTGCTGACTTAAGTAGTTGAGGGTGATCTGGCTGTGTAGGATGAACTCCTTTTTTTAATTGCAACAAGCTATAGTTGGAATAAATTGATGCTTGAACCCATAGGAGATTTTTTACTCCAAAGTAGAAGCTAATCCCCCAAAATAGAACAGCCACTCCTAGCGGAATTAAAGAACAGGTAATCTTTAATCCATCGGTTTTCTGGATAGAAAATGCAACAGCTGAAGCTGTAACAGCCAGAAGGAAATATGTGTATTTATCCTGACCTGTTCGGTGCTGTTTGTGAATTTCTAATAATTCTTCATCGGCCATGTTCTTCTACCGTATTTTGCACCATAACGCCTCAATAACCGGCACAGCTTTGCTGCGTCCGGCGCCAAAGGCGCGAAGTTGATTGACTTGTTACGTATTTTCATCATCACATTCTAATATTTTTTTTAAAATTTCAGGCTCCGAATTTATTCCAGGATTAGATTCAATTTCCATTATTTCAGCCTGAGAAAGATTTCTAACTAGCGTAACATTTTTTCCAGAATCATCTGTATTTTTAGATATTACGATTGTGCCTATTCTAATGATGGCACTATCTGAATTTTCCAATGCTCCAATAAGCATTACGACAGCTTCCGCATCCGATTTGTTTATAGATGATTGGTCTTTACCAATTGTTTTTAATTCAAATGCCCTCTCTAATTTTTCTAATCTTTTCTGTACTTCTGGCTGACTCAAAGCTTCTTTAGTTTTATGAAAAAAACGCTTGTATATAGACCCGAACTCAGGATTAAACTCCATTACTAGCTCAAAACCAATTAACTCCATAAATTTTTTTATAGCTTTAATTAATTGACGGCTATTTTCATAATAATCAAGTGAACCGTCAAGATAGAGAGAACAAGAAAAATATCTTTGTATCTTATAAGATGATGGGTCATTACTTAATGAAACCATTGTCATTAATTTAAAAAAATCCTTCTCAATATCAGACACTCTATCTGCGAAATTCTTTTCTGGCTGCTTTTTTTTATTACCAATTATATGACGTAAAGAATTTCCTAGCATCCGTTTCATTTCTACGATTGATACGGGTTTTGAAATACATTCTGCCAGATCATATTTCGAATCAAATAGATCATATTCTATTAATACATCATTGAGTTCATTCTTACTTCCATATAATTCTTGCTTAAGCTTTATTATTTGAAGCTGTTGATCAATGACAAGTTTAGATAAATTTTCTTGCTCTTCCTTTAACTGCGACAAAGGAGTGCCTATAACTGATAGCACTTGTTGTAACAATGCCTCAACCTCTTTGCTTCTCATTATATTTCCTTAAATTCTAGAGTATTTACATAACATTTAATTAAAGAGACTTAGGCTCACTAACACGTTGGCCCGCTAATTCAGGGTAAAACAAAATATCTACCTAGTTTTCACTGAAGTCTCAAAGAGTTAGTAAAACTATGAGCCGAAAAAAGGAGCCAGTCTCGATTTAATTTAAATTTTATTCATTCCCCTGACAATAATTCCATTTCATTGAAAATCAATGGCTTATACAAGTCATTTCTCAATTAATGAACCCCTGGCTTCTGATATAGGTATTGACCCCAAATATTTTATCGTGAGCCGCTTGCAGGACAGAAAGAAAATATTGTCCAGGGCACCTTGCCATTGTTGGTGCATTAATACATTGTTGTGGAGTCTCAGTGCCTGCCCAATAAATATCTGATCAATCATTATTTGATTTTGATACATCAAAATAGCGATTTGAATATACCCTAAAAGTATCCAATACCAAAACCAATACCTAAAAAAAATAATACCACAGCCCGCGCCCACGCTAGGCTGTAGGCAATTTCGCCCCATAAATGCCACTGACATTTAACCGCCGCCAGTTTCACTTTGTTTCAAAATGTGAAATTGCGACCCGGCTACAGGCCAGTAAACACGGGGGTTGCAGCTTCTCGAACCGCCCAAAACGACCAAAAAAGGTGCAGAAACCGCGCAGGGGTGGAGTGCGCGGCTTGCCTGCGACGGCCAGCGCAAAAACAATTGTTTTTTCAGGGTGATTGCAGGAACGTATGGCTACAGGCCAGGAACGGCGCGGCATACAGCGCTGTCGAGGATCTACCAGCCGGTTTTTATATCACGCTAGAAGAAAAGGGAGAAGGCACACAGGTGCTAAAGATTTGGGAAGTTAGGGAAATTAAACTGACGGACTATTCGACCATGGGATCCAGGGTGGTTTTCATCGTGTTCGCATCCGTTTGATTGGCTGTAAACGCTACTGCTTGAGCTGGCGGGCTCGGTGGTCCGATTGCAGCCGTAGGGTGGGTATGCGTCGCTGCATTACTGGCTAATGACGAAACGACAGCGGCTAAATCCGACAACAGCTTTAAGATATTGTCGTTTGCGTTGCCCAACCAAAGTGTGCCATTTGTTTTTATTAACTGCTTTTGCTTAGCCAAGCTATCGCGGATCTTTTCGATTTGCTCGGTCAAGTTGTCAGCGGTGTCTGTAATGTTTGATGTGGTTGAGCGCTCCCAATTGCCATTTTTGTCAGCCCGCTGAAAGACGCTAGCCGATTGTTGCCAGCGGATTTCATCGCCCTCAATCGCCGGGACAACTAAACTATGAGCCAGTACCGTGCGAACAAACGGATGACTCGGCAAGCCACGCGCAAAAGCAATCTCGACGATAGTGCCTTTTTTTGGCAGTCCGAACAGCCCTCGCTCATTGCCCGCACCGGCAATGGGTACAGGCACGGACGTAAAAATCGGAAATGTTTTGTCGGGACGGTTGCGGGCATCAAGAATTTGAGGGCAAGTAGGGGTCAAATCTATTGATAATGGCATTTATATAAAGTAACCTCACCACGATGACCAGACCATTAAGGATTGAATACGAAGGAGCGTATTACCACGTCATGAATAGAGGACGGGGTAGGCAGG
>JAZFYA010000286.1:0-5189 GCA_036443315.1 Pseudomonadales bacterium | reverse complement strand
GACATTGATGGATAGTGTCAAGGGTGGTCAGTTGGCTTAAGTTCATGATGGTTTTCATCCCGTGATCATGAACGACTTCAAGGGTTACTTCAGGCTCATTTTATAGTGGAATCACTTTCCTTCTCTTTAGGCTCATTTTATATTGGAGAAGACTGGGTCTTGATCTACTCTTATTGTAGAAGTAAAGTCAGCAAGAGAAATACAGTGAGTAACGAGAAAAAACAACCGATAGATTATGCAGCGGTTCCGGATGAAAAAGGACGTTTTGGTGACTATGGTGGCCGATTTGTCTCTGAGACATTAATCTTCGCACTGGATGAGCTGGAAGCTTCCTATAAAAAATTATCTGCCGATCCTGCGTTTCAAGCAGAGTTTGATGAAGACTTGGCTCACTATGTGGGTCGTCCGTCGCCATTGTATTTTGCAGAGCGTTACAGCCGAGAGTTGGGTGGCGCAAAAATTTTTTTAAAGCGTGAAGATTTAAATCACACCGGCGCCCACAAGATCAATAACACCATTGGCCAGGCCTTATTGGCAAAATATTCTGGTAAGAAACGAGTGATTGCAGAAACTGGTGCCGGTCAGCATGGTGTGGCAACGGCAACCGTGGCGGCACGTTTGGAAATGGAGTGCCAAGTGTATATGGGCGAAGACGATATAAAGCGCCAGGCGTTGAATGTTTACCGGATGAAATTATTAGGTGCTGAAGTGATTCCTGTTACCTCTGGTTCCAAAACCCTGAAAGACGCCATGAATGAAGCTATGCGCAATTGGGTTACCCATGTTGATGATACGTTTTATATTATCGGAACGGTTGCGGGGCCCCATCCTTATCCGCTATTGGTCAGGGATTTTCAGTCGGTCATTGGTCGTGAAGCTCGGGCTCAGTGTTTGGCAATGACCGGTACCCTACCCAATGCTCTGATTGCTTGTGTCGGTGGCGGCTCCAATGCAATGGGTTTGTTTCACCCATTTCTAGAAGATGAAACGGTTAACATGTTTGGTGTCGAAGCGGGTGGTCACGGTATTGAAACCGGTCAACATGCAGCGCCTCTTGCTGCGGGTGAGCCAGGTATTTTGCACGGCAACCGCACATACCTAATGCAGGATGAAAATGGTCAGATTATTCACACTCACTCGGTATCGGCGGGGCTGGATTATCCTGGTGTTGGCCCAGAGCATTCCTGGTTGAAAGATATTGATCGGGTTGAGTATGTAGCCATCAATGATGACGAGGCCCTTGATGCCTTTCGTCAACTGACGTTGATTGAGGGTATTATGCCTGCTCTGGAGTCTAGCCATGCTGTGGCCTATGCAAATAAACTGGCGCCGACCCTGGACCGGGACGAGATCATTATTGTGAACTTATCGGGGCGCGGTGATAAAGATATTCATACCGTGGCGGCGATAGACGGCATAACCCTTTAAAAAGTCTTCAATAAAAGCGTTGAGAAAAAGCCAGCGGAGCAGTTTAGTAAAACAATCTAGTAAAACAATTTAGTAAAACAACCTAGTAAAACAACCTAGTAAAACAACCTAGTAAAACAACCTAGTAAAACAAGTATTAACACTTAGCCAAACGATTGATATGTCGAAAAAACACCAAAGGAACAAGCGTTGAGTCGTATTTCTGCCTACCTTGAGGCTTTAAAGACAGCAGGCCGTAAAGCCCTGATCCCCTATATCGTTGCTGGGGATCCCAATCCGGAAATGACTGTACCGATGATGCACGGTCTAGTGAAGCAGGGGGCTGATATTATCGAACTGGGGATTCCTTTTTCAGACCCGGTGGCTGAAGGCCCAGTGATTCAGTTGGCCCATGAGCGGGCACTCGAATACAATACCAGTCTGAAGAATGCACTGGCGATGGTTAAAGAATTTCGCCAGCAAAACCAGCAGACCCCTATTGTGTTAATGGGTTATATCAATCCGGTAGCAAGAATGGGTTATGAAGCTTTTGCCAAGTTGGCCGCAGCAGCGGGTGTTGATGGTTTGCTCACCGTGGATATGCCGCGGGAAGAGGCAACAGAACTCAATAATGCGCTTAAGGCGGTCAGTATTGATTGTATTTTCCTAATCGCACCCACGACGACCGCTGAGCGGATTAAAAGTATTGCCGAATTAGCGACGGGTTACCTGTACTATGTATCGCTAAAAGGCGTTACCGGTGCGGGTCATCTGGATATCGATTCGGTCAGTGAAAAACTGCGGCTTATTAAGTCGATTACAGCGTTGCCGATCACAGTAGGTTTTGGTATTAAAGATACAGAATCTGCTGCCACGATAGCAAAATTGGCGGAGGGTGTGGTTGTGGGGAGTGCGCTGGTAAATAGAATGGCAGACATATCAGCTAAAAATAGTGCAGCTAATTGCGCAACTAAAGAGGGTGATAATGTTCTTGGGCCTGCGCTACAGTTGATTGGCGAAATGCGTCAGGCAATGGATGCAGAGTAAGGTGAGTTTTTACTCGTTATTGATAGGATATAGAGGGTGTAGGTGGGATTGGGATTGGATCAAGGTCCACTCTACAGCCTCCTAGCTAGAAATCTACATTTAATAGCTAAAAGTAACAACATAATTTAAACACAACAGGAAATCGAATGAGCTGGTTAGATAAAATACTTCCCACCCTTGGTCGTCGCGATACCCAGGATCGTCGCGCTAGTGTTCCTGAAGGCTTGTGGAAAAAGTGTGTCAAGTGTGATGCAGTACTGTATCGTCCTGAACTGGAAAAAAATCTTGATGTTTGCCCCAAGTGTGAACACCATATGCGGGTAGGAGCAAGACGTCGCATCGATATATTTCTAGATGAAAGTAATCGCGAAGAGGTTTTTATTGACATTGAGCCCATTGATAGGCTGAAATTTAAAGATAAGAAAAAATACAAAGATCGTCTAAGTGCCGCGCAAAAAGCAACGGGTGAAAAAGATGCCTTGATAGCGATTCGCGGTACAGTAAAAGGGCTGCCCGTGGTAGTGGTGGCCTTTGAGTTTAATTTCCATGGTGGTTCCATGGGTTACGCGGTGGGAGAGAAATTTACTCAAGCGGCGAATCTGGCGCTTAAAGAAAGTATGCCGCTGGTGTGTTTTTCTGCTTCGGGTGGTGCGCGTATGCAGGAGGCGTTAATCTCGTTAATGCAAATGGCCAAGACCAGTGCCGTGCTGGAACGCTTAAAACAAAAAGGTGTGCCCTATATTTCAGTCATGACCGATCCCATCTATGGCGGGGTGTCAGCCAGCCTGGCATTGTTGGGGGATATTAATGTTGCGGAGCCTGCCGCCCGGGCCGGTTTTGCTGGTCCTAATATTATCGAGCAAACTATTCGCCAGAAGTTGCCGCCGGGATTTCAGCGCAGTGAATTTTTGTTGGCGCACGGTGCTATCGATATGATCATCCATCGCCAAGATATACGGGATACGTTGGCCAGCATCTTATCTAAACTAATGCGCCGTCCTGCGGCTTAATACAGTTTGAGCCGCTTTGAATCACTGCAGGACTGGCTAAATTGGATAGAATCCTGTCATCCTACAGAGATTGAGTTAGGTCTTGATCGTGTTGGTGAGGTGGCTCAGCGGTTAAAGCTTACGTTTAATCTTAGGTTTAACACTATCCGCGTCATTACGGTTGCAGGAACCAATGGCAAAGGATCCTGCGTTGCCAGCCTCAATGCCTTGTTGATGAGCGCTGGCTGTCGGGTGGGCTGTTATACCTCCCCGCATTTTCTTCACTATAACGAACGCATCCAAATTAATGGCGAGCCTATTGACGATCATTCATTGATCCATGCCTTTGAATGTATTGATCAGGCTAGAGGAGACACTCGACTTACCTATTTTGAATTTGGCACCTTGGCTGCACTGGAGATATTTCAACACAGTGAATTGGATATGGTCCTGCTGGAGGTAGGTCTGGGTGGTCGCCTGGATGCGGTCAACATTATTGATCCGGATATCGCGATTGTGACCTGTATTGCCATCGATCATCAGGCCTGGTTGGGCTCTGATCGAGAACAGATCGGTGCTGAAAAGGCGGGTATTTTTAGGGCAGGAAAGCCCGCCCTTTGTGCCGACCCCTCACCGCCTGATTCCCTACGAGCTGTAGCTGAACGTTGCGGTGCTCGATTTTATGCCCGTGACCACGATTTTACAGTTGATCTCTCTTTTGCAGGAGACAGCTCTGAAGGATATTGGGCTTGGCAGGGTCAATCCGCCATGGGTGAGTGTGTAACACTTGCCGATTTACCCAAATCTAATTTACCGATGGATAGTGTTGCCGTAGCAATACAGGCGGTACAGTTATTAGGGGTCAAAGAGATTGATTATCAGTGTCTTAGCAGGATTCAGCTGCCAGGGCGTTTTCAAAGCGTTGCAGTTGAAGGTCATAAAGTCATACTGGATGTGGCTCATAATCCTGCTGCTGCCCGTTATTTAGCGGCGCAATTGACTGCAGATTATTGTGCGGGTCAAACGTTTGCGATAATGGCGATAATGAACGATAAGGATGGTGAGGGGATGCTCGCCGCTTTAAAGAATAATATTGATGCCTGGTTTTTGGCTGATTTAAAGCATGTGTCCCGTGCCATGGTGGCCAGTGAGTTGGCAACATTGCTTCATCAACAGGGTATTCAAATGATCAGCGTTAGTAAGAATGTTCGTCAGGCTTTGCGTCAGGTATTATCCCTGATGGAACCTGAAGATCGGCTGGTTGTATTGGGTTCATTCTTTACTGTGGCTGAAGTGATGCGGCTACAGGTTGCTAAAAGTTACGGGTAGCTAACGACCAACAATAGCTATTTAAAATAGTCATTTATAGTATACCCAAAGCGATTGAAATTTAGGTATTATAGGCCGCTCCTGCGCATCCATGCGCCTGCGGCATTAGTGCATCCATGCACGTCACACCCCCTTTTTGCCCATGGCTGCGTTGTTTGAACTTAAAATATTGACAGTTTCCTGCGTTCAAACGCCTTGCCATGAACAACTTGCCATAGACAACTTTCCATAAATAAATAAGGGACGCACTCTAAAACCTAAATTTCAATCGCTTTGGGTATAGAATGGCGCTTACTTAAGGGCAGCGCTGTTAACGGCTTGCGACCGTAGTATCCCGCCGCCACCCTCGGTAGTCTAACCCCTCACTCGGTTGGAACCCCACGCCCTGGTGAGGGGTTAGACTACCGAGGGTGGCTA
>JAZFYA010000285.1:0-5127 GCA_036443315.1 Pseudomonadales bacterium | reverse complement strand
GATACTGCACAGTCTAGCCACCCTCGGTAGTCTAACCCCTCACCAGGGCGTGGGGTTCCAACCGAGTGAGGGGTTAGACTACCGAGGGTGGCGGCGGGATACTACGGTCGCAAGCCGTTAACAGCGCCGTCCTTAAGTCAGTGCCATTCCCTCCGGTGCCCATTCTGCATTCGCAACCCCGCTATACAGCTGTTAAAATATGCGCCCGCTGTATTGTCTTTGAGTAATGCTGATCAATTGCTTTATTTCGTCCGTGATTGCGCCAGAAAGACCTTAGTTGTGTAGGGATTTTGATCCATCTTGCAATCAGGTAGGAGAAGTGTGTGTCCATACGTTATGTTGAGTCCTCTAAGCTGCCCACTGCCTGGGCAGTTTTTGATATACATGGTTTTGAGGATACCGATAACGACAAAGAGCACCTGTTGTTAAGTCTGGGGGATGTTGGCGATGGCGAACCAGTATTGGTTAGGGTCCACTCTGAGTGTTTAACGGGTGATGCTCTGTTCAGTATGCGATGTGATTGTGGTTCCCAGCTGCAATCTGCGATGCAACAAATAGCGCAACAGGGGCGCGGTGCTTTGCTGTATTTGCGCCAGGAAGGTCGCGGCATTGGTCTGCTAAATAAAATCAAAGCGTATAAGTTGCAGGATCAGGGTGCCGATACGGTGGAAGCCAACGAGCAGTTGGGTTTTGGTGCCGATATGCGCGACTACAGCATTTGCAAAGTGATGCTGGGACGTCTCAATATCCATCAAGTACGATTGATGACCAACAATCCTCGCAAAGTGGATGCTTTAACCGAACAGGGTATTGATGTGGTTGAACGTCTTCCATTGCAAACCGGTCAGAATCCACATAATGCCAAGTATCTTGCTACCAAGGCGGGTAAGTTGGGGCATTTGATGGATGATAAATCCTGAGACGTGCAGGCATGGGGTTGGAGTTAGTTGGTGTACAACCTCAGCGGGGCAAGAGGTGTAACATCAGGCCCGAATGGCACTGACTTAAGGGTAGCGCTGTTAACGGCTTGCGACTGTAGTATCCCACCGCCACCCTCGGTAGTCTAACCCCTCACTTGGTTGGAACCCCACGCCCTGGTGAGGGCTTAGACTACCGAGGGTGGCTAGATTGTGCGGTATCCGGGTACCATTGGAGTAGCTGTTCGCAATGCAAGGCCCGCTAAAGGGCGTGGGGTTTCAATCGATAGTGGGCCTTGTATTGCGAACAGCGGGTTCAAAACTCCTCAGTTATAGCCTTAAGTCAGTGCCATTCACATCAGACCCTAAACCCTGGCTTCGAGAGTCCCCCGCCCTTGATTCATAAGCTGTAAGCGCCGTTCAATCGAGCGTTTGATCCCGAAACTATCCAACCCACAGGCGGCCAACAAATCTTTAGGTTTGCCGTGGTCGATAAACTGATCAGGTAAACCTAAATGAAGCATCGGGATGGTGATGCCCTGGCTGTTGAGGTATTCACTCACTCCGGCTCCGGCTCCACCGGCAACACTATTCTCTTCGAGGGTAACCAGTAAATCGTGATTCATGGCAAGTTGTTCGATGAGTGTTTCATCCAGTGGTTTTACAAAACGCATATCGGCAACAGTCGCATTCAATGAGTCTGCTGCGACCAGGGCAGCTGGCAACAGTGTGCCGAAATTGAGAATGGCAACGCCAGCCCCTGATCGACGGATTATGCCTCTGCCGATTGGCAGCGCAGTCATTGCTTTTTCTATGCTAGCGCCGGGACCTGTGCCCCGTGGGTAGCGCACAGCAGCAGGGCCCTGGTGCTGGAATCCGGTGTAGAGCATCTGTCGGGTTTCGTTCTCATCGGAGGGAGCCATGACTAACATATTGGGAATGCAGCGCAAAAAACTGAGATCGAAGCTACCGGCATGGGTGGGACCATCCTCTCCAACCAGTCCCGCCCGGTCGATGCCAAACAATACATCAAGATTTTGCAGGGCGACATCGTGAATAAGTTGGTCGTATGCTCGCTGCAAAAAAGTCGAGTAAATAGCGACTACAGGTTTTAGCCCGTCACAGGCCATGCCCGCCGCCAGTGTCACGGCGTGTTGCTCCGCGATAGCAACATCGTGGTAGCGATCAGGAAATTGTTCGGCGAATTCGATCATCCCGGACCCTTCACCCATTGCCGGTGTAATACCAATCAGTTTGTCATCCCGTGCAGCCATATCGCATAGCCAGTCGCCAAAGACTTTTTGGTACTTAGGTTTTGACAAGGGGGGTTTTGACAAGGGGGGTTTTGACGACAGGGGCTTCGACGGGCCGGGCTTGGCTGCAGCCCTTGGTTTTAGTGTCGAGGAGAGGCTGGGGGGTGAGGCTGCAATTTTATCGATCGCATGATAGCCCACTGGATCTTCCTCGGCGGGTCCAAAACCTTTGCCTTTTTGCGTAACAATATGCAGCAATTGCGCTCCGGGCAGTTCGGACATATTGCGAATGGTGCTGATTAGGTTCGACAAGTCATGGCCATCAATGGGACCGATATAGTTAAAACCCAACTCTTCAAAGATCATTCCCGGCGCCACCATGCCTTTCATATGTTCTTCGACGCGGCGGGCAAAATCCCAAGCGGAAGGAATTTTCGATAATACTTTTTTACTGCCGGCGCGCAAGTTGGTGTAGGTTTTACTGGCCCAAATTTTTGAAAAGTATGTGTTAAGACCACCTTGGTTGTGGGAAATCGACATTTGGTTATCGTTTAGGATGACCAACATATTCGCATCGGTATGGGCGGCGTGGTTAAGGGCTTCAAAGGCCATGCCAGCAGTCATGGCGCCATCGCCAATCACGGCAACGGTTTTGCGATCGATACCCAATTGTTGAGCCGCAATGGCCATGCCCAGAGCGGCGCTAATACTGGTGCTAGAGTGACCCACGCCAAAGGCGTCGTAGGGGCTTTCGGCGCGTTTGGGAAAGCCGGCTAAACCGTCTTGCGAGCGTATAGTGTGCATCTGCTCGCGGCGGCCGGTTAGAATTTTGTGGGGATACGTTTGGTGGCCAACATCCCAAACGATACGGTCTTCCGGGGTATTAAAAATATAGTGCAGGGCGACAGTGAGTTCGACCACCCCTAGTCCTGCGCCAAAATGACCGCCGCTCTGGCCGACGGCGTACAGTAGGTATTCTCGCAACTCGTCAACAAGCTGGAGGAGCTGCTGCGGGTCCAGTTCACGCAGCTGGGCAGTCTCAACAATACTGTCAAGTAACCGCGTATTGGGACGCGAAGGGGGTATTTTATTAAACATATATGGATTGTGCTCACATAGGTATGGGGCAATCACCAATCACAGAGCCCGAACAGGCGAATTGTATCTCAAACCACTATGTTTTCACTAGGTTTTACTGCTTCTTAATGGCGTCGGGAAATAATATAGTTTGCTAAGTCGCGCAAGTGTTGGGCGGATGGGCCAAAGTCAGCAAGTGCCGCCAGCGCTTGTTGGTGTAGCTGTTGGGCTTTGGCCTTGGCACCATCCAGTCCCAATAGGAATGGGTAAGTTGGTTTGTTCCGGGCTTGATCGGCTCCTTGCGTTTTGCCGAGGGTGGTGGTGTCGCTTTCAATATCGAGAATATCGTCCTGAACTTGAAAGGCTAGTCCGATGGCTTCGGCGTAGTGGTCCAGTGCCTGTAGTTGCTGCTGGCTGGCGCCGGCAAAGGTGGCACCCATGGCAACGGCGGCGCGAATCAGGGCGCCGGTTTTCAGCTGGTGGATAGTTTCAAGGTGTTGCAGGTCGATGGTCTGATCAACGGCGTTCAGGTCAATGGCTTGGCCGCCGACCATGCCCCGTTGTCCGGAGGCGGTGGCTAGTGTTGAAACCAATTGCAGTGTTATCGGGGCTGCACAATCATTGAGTTCGGTGAGTAGTTCAAACGCCCTGGCCTGTAGAGCATCACCAGTAAGAATGGCGGTGGCCTCGTCGAAAGCGCGATGGCAAGTGGGCTGCCCCCGGCGCACATCATCGTCGTCCATGGCGGGTAAATCGTCGTGGATCAGGGAGTAGGCATGAATCATTTCCACGGCGCAGGCGACTTTGTCAATCTCTTTAGAATGATGGCTATCGATAGCGCTGGCGGCGGTGTAAGCCAGTACCGGTCGCACCCGTTTACCGCTGCTCAACAGGCTATATCGGGCTGCTTGTTGCAGGCGGTCTAAATAGGTCGCGCTGTCTGTGTTGCCGTAGGGTGATTGAAAGCTGCCTAGATATTGGTTTAGTGCTTGATCGATACGTGCCTTGTACTGCTGTAAACATTGCTCAAAGGTCGTACTCATTGTTCGAGGTTATCCTTACCGTCAACCTCTTTATCAAGGCTAACGGCTTTCAATTTGCCATTGTCGTCTATCAGCATTTGTACTTTTTGTTCGGCTTGGGCCAATGCGGACTGGCAGTCCCGAGTCAGTTTGATACCCTGCTCAAAAGCCTTCAGTGATTGTTCTAATGTCAGGTCGCCAGTTTCCATATCGTCCACCAACTCCTCGAGTTGATCGAGAGCTTTCTCAAAGTTGATGTTTTTTTTGGCGCTGGTTTTGGACATTGATATTGTTCCTGAATGATGGTTTTGTGCATGCTTCAAGGTGCTGGCAACGGTAACTGACGGGAGGTGCTGTGGTCAATGGTGTAACCTACATTTCCACAGCACGCCCAGCAAATAAATGTCAGCCTGAAATGTTTAGACGTGTGTCTGTCAGTGTCTATAACACTGCGCCTTTAGCGCAACATAAATCTGTGAGAAGTGCAGGTTGGGGAGAATTTACCCGTTGCCTGGAACTAAAGTATGTTGATGCCGGGCCGTTATGTTGGTTGTTACTAATCAGTTGACTGAAGAGCTGATTTTCTGCGGATTGGCAAGGTTGTATGCTGTACTCACGGAAGATAGCGACTAGACTGTAACTAGCGGAAAAATCGAGATTTTCTTTGTTGTCATAACCAGTATAAATGGGGTCAGAGTAGAATGGCACTTACTCAAGGCTATAACTGAGGAGCTTTGAACCCGCTGTTCGCAATGCAAGGCCCACTATCGGTTGGAACCCCACGCCCTTGAGCGGGCCTTGCATTGCGAACAGCTACTCCGGTGGTACCTGGATACTGCACAGTCTAGCCACCCTCGG
>JAZFYA010000284.1:0-4344 GCA_036443315.1 Pseudomonadales bacterium | reverse complement strand
AGGGAGTGTTGTCCACAAATAGGGTATATCTCTTTGTTTTTGTTTAAAAATAGGGGCAGCGCAGATTAGCCGTGAACCGGCTAGGCTTTGGGGTTGCTTTCTCTGCTAGTAATAAGTAAGTAATGGCAGTCCGATTTTCCTGGGACGGTAGGCGTTGGTTGTTTTTTAATCTCTCCCCCTTTAAATTCTACAGATTAGTAGTTAATTAAACACTGGGCTGATGGGCTGCAACCCACCAGACCAGCTAACCACCACCGACTAACAAGGAGTCGATTATGGCTACCACGCATGATAAGCCAGTCACACCCGTGACTAAAGAACAGAGTATCACCATCACTAAAACCTATTACGATTACAAACCTTGCTCACAAGTCCCCCGGATTCAGATGAAGGGCTATTGGTTAGAACGCGCAGGGTTTACAATCAACACTCCGGCCAAAGCCCGGAACATGGAAGACTGTTTAGTATTAACCACGGAAGGAGTTTAAAACAATGACAACAGTAGAAGCGAACATGCAGAATAAACCAGCAACGATCAACCTCACCGATGACATTATCGTTGGTGATTCACGACAACTACTTACCCAGTTTGCCAACAACACATTTCAGATGTGTGTCACCAGCCCGCCATACTGGGGACTGCGTGACTACGGTATCGACGGCCAGATTGGGGCAGAATCCTCGATTGATGAATACATTGATGACCTCGTTGCAGTTTTTCGGGAAGTCCGCCGTACACTCAAGGACAACGGCACACTCTGGCTTAACATTGGCGACAGCTACACGAGTGGTGGCCGTACATGGCGCGATACTGATAAGAAGAATCCTGCGCGCGGTATGAGCTATCGACCACCAACACCTGATGGCCTTAAACCTAAAGATTTAATCGGTGTGCCGTGGCGCTTGGCGCTGGCCCTACAGGCCGATGGCTGGTATCTACGGTCGGATATTATCTGGGAGAAACCCAACGGACAACCCGAGTCCGTCAAGGATCGACCTACGCGCAATCACGAGTACATTTTTTTGTTTTCCAAGTCAGAGAGCTATTACTACGACCACGAAGCCATCAAAGAACCTACTAAAGACGGTAAGTCACGCCGCAATCGCCGCTCTGTTTGGTCAATCAATACAGAGGGATTTAAGGGCGCTCATTTTGCAGTGTACCCTCCTGAGTTAGTACACCTTTGTGTCCTTGCTGGCAGTGAACCTGATGCCGTTGTGCTGGATCCATTTCTAGGTTCCGGCACAACGGGTATCGTCTGTACACAGAATGGTCGTCAGTTTTTAGGCATCGAACTTAAAGAAGAATATGCTGAGATTGCGCGGGAGAGAATGGCGCAACAAACCTTTGGAATAGCCTTATAGGCTATTCCTCAAAGTGCCATGTCGCATGAACCGTACACAGGTGTTTTTGTAGATTTTTTATTTGCAACTTGCGTTCGGTTCCACCGTCAAAGTACAGCTGGAATTTATCGTCACCCTTTTCATCCGCCACATAACAATAACCAGGTTTCGGCATTTGGGTACTACCATGACGCATATCCAGGCGACCGTGCTCAGCTTCCAGCAGTAATGCTTTCGGGATTTCAACCAACTCATAACACCACTTGCCTGCTTTCGCCAACAACCGACGTAAGATAAAAATACGCTCATACGCCTGCATGTGATTAAAGAAGCGCTGGCGCAACCCAATTAAGTCGTCATCTTTATCGGACCAATCCCCCTTACCCATTTCCATAAATTTAGAGATATGGATTTTATCGGTCTTAATCACCTTTGCCGCTTCCGTTTTTAATGAGATAGCCTGGCCATTAATCGTGATGTCATGACCAGGATTCCCTTTCGGAGCTAGCTCAGCCTTAATACCACTTAGCTTAGCAACGCGCTCCAGGGCATACTCGAATTTGTCTTTACTGAAGGCTTCCGCTGAGAAGCAGTGATGGATACGCAGGGCATCACCAAAGTCCTGTAATACAGTGCTTGTAATGAGATCAGAACCGTCCCAACGCTCAAATGTATGCGGTTTCCCGAACTGCACAACTACTTGCTCTAACCAATCTAATTGACCTACGGTCAAATCCGGTAAGGCTGACTTTAAACGATTAATCCGGGTGTTTTTATTGTTATCTGACATAGGGTTTCCGACAGTTTAAATGTGATAAACCCAGCTAATGCTGGGCCGAATGGAATACTAACAGGTTAAAAATACATACGTCACCTTTTTATAATAACAACATTGCTGCAATGCCTCCGACAAAAACACCTTTTCGTTGGCTGGGTTTGGGGATTAATTTCTCCAATAATAACAAGTAACAACCATTAATCCCCCCCCCCCCCCCCCCCATTAATCTTTTGCTTTTTAATGGCGGCGCCACTGGGCGTGTAACTAAGCGGCGGTAGGGGGTTTGCCAATGGCGTTGAACGCGGTCCGCGTGTTGCACGGTCAGTGGTGTCTATTCTTTGAGGCGGCGTAGCCGCCCCTTGTTTGTTTTTGGGGTTTGGTTTTGATGTTGGTTGTGCCAGCAACCAGCCCGAAAGCCCTGCCCATACAGTGCTAAAAAAGAATGATGGACTTGGAATACGATACCAGGGGGGAGAAAAACAACCCCCCTGGCGGGCAGGGTTTTTGGGCGGGGAGGACTGCGCTGTTGCGGGCCGGGGGAGGCTGGCTTGGAAAGTGGCCGCTAAGGAGTGATGGGGGCTGGCGTGGGCCTTGCGCTGTTTGTTTTTGCAAGGGCCATGACAGACACCAGCGCTGCTTTGCAGCCACATTATTGCCTGTGCAGGGCACAAGCGCTGCCCGGAGGAACATAGTGACGGAGGATGAACGGACGGGAACAACTTCAACTTGGCACGGTGTAGCTTGGCGCTGCCTTTGCGCTGTTTCTTGCAAAGGCTGTGACAAGCGGCTAAGTGATAAGAAGTCCGATAACGTTTTAACCGTGGTCTGGCCCCGATTATTTTCCCATCACCTTTTCTTCATTTTACGTTTTGCATGAGCAATATTTTTATGTCCGAGTTCATAAAGCTCGCCATCATCTCGACCTATCTTTTTGTATAGCTCAATAGCCTTTCCATATTCACACTGATCGAATAAGGCATTCCCAAGATTATAAAAATACTCGTCTTTCGGCTTTATTTTGATCGCATGCTCGAGTTGTTTTTGAGCCTGAATAGGCTTACCAATTTCCATATAGCAATTTGCCAATGCACTCATTGCTTGATCATCTTCAGGCCAATCAGCAAGAGACTTTTTAAATGCCGAAATTGCGCTCTCATAATCTTCCTTGTCAGTGAAAATATTTCCCATCAAATACCATGCATGATTTAAATCTTCGCAGTAAGGGCTTTCAATTTTATTCGTTGTAGAGTTCAGAACCAAATTTAGCACCTGATCATAGTGCTTTTCCGTCAACAACTCATGAATTTTATCAAACTGATCTTTCATTCTTTTAAACCCTATTAACAATCTAGAGGAATATTTGGATCTACAGGGTCTGGAGGCAAAACTATAGGTGCAGGATCAAAAGGTAATACTAGTAATGGCATTCTAGGAGAAAACCCTCCTTTAAGTCGCCTGGAATGTTCTTCGCCCTTACCACGTTCAGGACGCACATTTCGTTCTCTTTCCCCGCTAGGTTTTCTATGTTCTGGTGCTGGTTTCTTATTGGGATTTGGTTTTTTAGTATATTTTTTCTTCGCTAAACCTTCAGGATCGAAATAATTAATCGGATCTTGATCAACATAGTTATACAAATGATTCAGTGGAGCCTCATCAGTTCCATACGGATCAATCAAGCCCATCTGAATTGATATCTGAAGCACGGGGTTACTGTAATCATAAAGCTGTCCAATCGGATCACTTTGGATATAACGCCCTAACGAAGGATTATAATCACGAAAGTAGTTATAAACAGATCCACCCGAAGCGATCCTAGCGCTAGATCACTCACAACCCTAATGCCATCAACCACTTAAAGCACCCGCAGCCCAGTGCCGAGCCACTTTATCAAGTTACAACCCCCGATGCACTTTTTTCCTTAGCTGCTGGTTTACCGGAGCGCGTCAGCGCACCGGGTAGGGCTTTTTAGCAGCGGGATTAATCGCGTAGAGAATAAAGACAGAACAGGGATAAGCCGCCCGCAGGCGGCTAAGGAAGGGATTTATTGAGGCCGCTCAATCAGGTGCATGTGATTGTGCTTGATACGTATCACGTAGTGTGATTTACCGATTTGCCATCGTACAAACCGCCACTTTTCAACCACTCTCTGATCGTAAAAGTCCTGCTCCCTTTCGACGATAATTTGGCAAACTCAATTTTCGCCTGAAAATTTCCTGCTGAGT
>JAZFYA010000283.1:0-8572 GCA_036443315.1 Pseudomonadales bacterium | reverse complement strand
AACCGATAGTGAACCGATAGTGGGCCTTGCATTGCGAACAGCGGGTTCAAAGCTCCTCAGTTTTAGCCTTAAGTCAGTACCATTCGGGTCTGACCTACCTATATTATTGTGTCCCAGCAGTTCGATAGGTTTCGGTACGCTGATAAGCGCCTAACATTAATTCTCTAGCCCGATAAATAACCTCAATACCTGCGCCTTTTTTATGGGCTTGTTCACTGATATGGCGCCGGAACAATTTAGCTCCCGGTACACCTTGAAAGAGCCCCAGTATATGCCGGGTAATATGATTTAGAGCAACACCGTTGGCTAATTGTTCCTCGACATAGGGTATAAAGTCCAGCAACACTTGATCACGGCTTTTGGTCATTGTGCCATCGCTCTGATGATAGAGCCGATAATCAATTTCAGCCAATAGATAAGGGTTGTGATAGGCCGAGCGCCCGAGCATGACACCATCAATATGCTGCAAGTGTACTTCACACTGTTCAAGTGTGGTAAGGCCACCATTGATAATGATTTCCAGTTGCGGAAAGTCTTGCTTTAGCTGGTAAACCATTGGGTAATTCAGCGGTGGAACCTCACGGTTTTGTTTTGGGCTTAAACCCTTTAACCAGGCCTTGCGAGCGTGAACGATAAAGGTGCTGCAACCGGTTTCCATAATCGGGCGAATAAAATCCACCATCTCTTCATAACTTTCCATATCATCAATGCCAATGCGGTGTTTGACCGTCACGGGAATCGAGCAGGCATCCTGCATCGCTTTAATGCCATCGGCAACCAGCTGTGGCTGTGCCATTAAACAGGCGCCAAACATCCCATTCTGAACCCGGTCAGATGGACAGCCGCAGTTCAGGTTGATTTCATCGTAACCCCATTGCTCAGCAATCTTTGCACAGTGGGCCAATTCAACCGCATTACTTCCCCCCAGTTGCAGGGCCAGCGGGTGTTCATCTTCGTGGAATGTTAAAAATCGTTTCGGCCCAGCATGAATAATAGCACCGGTGGTTACCATCTCAGTATATAAAACGGCCTGTTGAGTTAGCTGTCGCCAAAAATACCGGCAATGTCTATCGCTCCATTCCATCATCGGGGCAATCGAAAATTTTCTGTTTATATTTTTCATAAAATGCGTCTGGCCAAATGGTGACGGCCATTGGTAAAATTTTATATTGCAAAAAAAGCTGAGGAGATTTGAATCGCAATGATATCCGGCCTTAAATCATAGTACTAAATTCTCTCAACCATGAAACAGTCTGTGGTAGCTGTTGTTTGAGTAGGCAATCCAGATATTCACTTTTCGAAAAGGGTGGATTTTTCAAGCTTGCACGATGTTGGCGAACTGCCTCAATAACTACGCTGATATTGGATTCCATAAGTTCTCGAATAAAGTCGTCTGGGTGTATAGCTTTGAGCTGATAGGTGGCCAAGATTTGTTTGGGGAAGTCTTTTAGATTAAACGTAATAATTGCGTGTGCGCCAGTATGGATGGCTGCGGCGACAACGTGTCGATCATCTTTGTCAGGTAAATCAATATCTGGTATTAATGCCTCAAAGCCGGTCACAAGACAGCCGCGTACATGTGCATTTATTAGATCGCGCACTCGTTGTAATTTCCCTGCAGATAAATCAGGGCGTGCCACGAGTAAATTACGAGTCCATTCGTCATGGATCATGTCTGTCCAGCGTGCCCTAAATTGATCGCTCAGTGCGAGATACATTAGTAAGGAGCGCAGGGGTGCCGGATACATAACACAGGCATCATAAACAACCGTATATTTTGAAGTCATTCGTAACCCAGGCCGAGTTCTTGATCCAAATCACTTAGTTCGTCAAGCGTCTTGCGTCGCTTATCGTCAATTTTGTCTTTATAAGAAGAAACATCTGTAAACTTAACTTTACGTCGATTGCCAACTCGGTGATAAGGAATTTTCTCTTCATCTAATAGTTTGATAAGAGAAGGGCGAGATATATTGAGTAGGTCGGCCGCCTCTTGAGTCGTCAATTCAGCATGGATTGGAGTAAGGTTAACGGCATTTCCTTCTCCTAGCTGTGTTAATGCTTCAAGTAGCAGATGTAATGAGTTTACTGGAAGCTCAATGGCGTGGAGCTTTCCGTCTTTTCCTTGGATATCGATTTTCTGAGTTTTATTGTGAGTTTCAATTAATGTAGAGAGTTGCTGGCTGGATAATTTTGCCAGCTCTACAATCTCCGGTGTTGGTAAGGAGCTTTGCTGATAGTTCATAGCGATAAGCCTTTGGCGACAGAGTATTTAGCAGATTATTCGAAATATACGCAAATTAGGCCGCAAGGTCAAGTATTCGAATTATTCGCAAGCGTATAGGTTGGACTTATTGTTTTGGGTGTCAGTGCTACCAATTTGCTACTGTCGTTTTTATCATCTTATAACTCATTGATTTTTAACAAGAAGTTAAAATATCGAACCACTCCATCATGGGGGCGATGCAAAATTTTCGATTCACTGAAGCCCTTGTGGTATCTACGTTTGAGCTTGATTTTGAAGGTTTTTTTAGCAATGCATAGTTACCGGTTCGATTCCTTATATTTTCCTTATGTATTGTACTTAAGCGCTGTACAGATTTTTTAGTTTATTGCTTAAAAAATAGTTGTGACTAATTATTATCGAAGGGAGATTTAGCTGTATTCATAAGTTCTTGAGCAGCTTGCAATATTGTAATCGCCCATCAGTTGTTCGTCGTAGAGTAGCCGCAGGATTTCAGTAACCCATATATCCTTTTCTAAAAAATTGGCCGCTAACCCGGCGGGGTGTTTTTGTGCTCCCAGGGTTAATAGTGCGGCTAGTTCTTCATGCTTGTTTGGGTCTGTGTAGAAATCGAGAATGTTCACTAGGCCAGCATCCGTTCAAATTGTTGCAATTTAGGTTGCCATCCCTGGAGTAGAGGTGCTGCACTAAGTTTTTGTACGGCAGCTTTGGCTTCTTCGTTCGACAAGGACAGCCGTTTAACCGCGTTGAATAAATTGGAGAACTCAACGGACTCCAGTGGCGTCACAATCAAGCCGCGTAACAATGTTCCTTCGGGGCGTCCTGCCCAGCGCAATTTTTGCTCGGTGATATGGCGGACTTCCACCACTTCATTACCGATTTTAAATTGCCGAGAGGGACCGTTGCTCCAGAAGATCGTTTTAACCGGTGCTTGGGTTTGCAGCCCCAAGCGGTAAGCAGCTTCCTGGCCCTGACGAACCAGCTTATAACCGTACTCCTTGGCCCAGGCTTGGGCAACCTGCTCAGCACTGGCAGTTACCGTTATTGAGGGGATGCTGGCCAGCGGTTTGGGGCGTACATAGAAGCCTTTGGATACGCGCTTGATAGCCCCTTTTTGGGTCAGGCGGCTCATTGCCTTTTGCACCGACGTGCGGTTACCAAGCGTATAGAAACCACTGATAGGGAAGGGGATGCCGCGCTTCATACGGTTTATCCGGTTGCTGACCTTTGTCGAGACTGACATGTTGATTAAACCTGACATATTAATACTTTAGTGATACTACTATAACCTAATAAAATCAATAAATTAAATAGTTATTGTGTCAGGATTAACTATTTTACATTGACTTGCATGCAATAGGTGTCCACTGTCTTGTCCGGTCGGTCATTGTTTCAGCGGATCGATTATCGATTGTCGCTTGTGATATGAATCATGGTGGCTTGCTGACACTCACGGATAGTTTATTATTGCAATAATCGATGCTTGCGCCTAACGTTTGGCGGGGGAAGATCAGGCCTTCGCATTACAACTTAAACGTTCGTTTTTCAACAACAACGGGGACAGATATCGCTAACGTCTTTTGTGAGATTCAACTAATTCAACCAAATTCATTAAATCTGAGAGGAGATCAGTGGTCGTTAAAATACTGTCTTCATCATAGGCAGTATTAAAGCGGTCCAGAACTGTAGATTGCGTATTATACAGGTCAATGACTGTTGCCTTTTGATCATCATTGAAGTCGTCGTAGTAAGCGCGGTAGAGATAAATGACATCATGTAAATCCCGTGCGGTTGTTCTTCCTTGCAGGGCGCTTAGCTTTTGTTTTATGAGTACGGATATTTTATAGGTTAGAATGCCATGCAGTTCAGTGATGTCTTTATCATCGGGAGTCCCTCTTAGGGAAGTTTCAATTTTAAGATTGATATTGTCTGCATAGACAACCCGATAGCGACGAACAGTGTCGGTTTTTTTGGTTAATGTAATGTTCGGGTTTCTAAACTTAGGTTGGCTTTTTCCAAGATGAGTGAATATTTTATTAATCGAGCGTTCAAGGTTCAGTTGTTTTACTGAGTCAAAGTCAAGACCTTCGCTAAAACGGTCTAAGCCATAACAAAGTTTAAGGGCCGTACCACCTTTCAAAACCATGGGTAGCTCCTTTTTCTGGAAGCTCTGGCAAATGGTTTTCATGACCATTTCATGTTCTATTTGCTGCTCTTCAGTGTATTTCATTGTTCATAGACCATTATCTATTAACCATTGATTTAGACGCTTTAATTGCTCTTTGTTTGCAAGTGGTCGTAATTGATCAATGCAAGTATTTAGCTCTTGGTTAGACAAAGGCAATATAAATTGATCAACACTAAAAAAAGAAGGGGGGCGATTTTTTATAAAAATAGTTGAATACAGTATGTCCTTAACAGCCCTTTCCGGTTTTGCGCACATAGTGGTGGTTAAATTGACACTGTGCTTATTTAAAAAGTCTGAACAGTCAAACAATTCATCCGATGTAAGGTTGGGGGCGCTCTGGTAATTTTCGCCCGCTATTTGAAACTTATTCTTGCTAAGCATTCCCGCTTGGTGCCAGTCGGCTAATTGTCCCCGATAAGGTATATTGAACGCGCTAATTCCTGTAATGTAGTTTTCAGCTTTTTCGGGTTTTACGAAAGGCATTATTTTGTCTCTAAACCATTGAGACCAGTGAGAGATTGCTTTTTCAATATTCTTGTACGGATATCGATTCAGTTGCCTTTTGATGGATTGTTGTTGCAGGTAGTTAAGCTCGGCGTGTTCTTTAAAAAGAAATTCAATGGCCAGTAATAATGAGACTAAGTCAGTGTTGGCGGAAAAAAGCTTCTTACCCTGTACCTGGCGAAAGTTAATTTTACTGTTGCCAGTTTCAATAGTGGCAATACGCTTATTCGTATCATAGGTTTTTTCTTCTGGAGCCTGTGGGGTGAAGCCGAGTTGGTATGCGGCCAGGGAGCCTGAGGGTAGCAATGTGGCACTATATTGTTTTTTAATAGATTTGAGAATGGCGCTTTCTTTAGGTGGCAGCAATCCAAAATACTTACTGACGCTAGGTTTGTAGTAAAGACCGTTGCGTAACTTCTGAAGTCCTTCTTCTTTAAAAAAAAATGCGAGACACAGCTTTATCCACCTGCTTATTGTCTTCAGACAAGTGGTGTAATTCTGCGCTGGCAATAACCCCGCCAGGGGAGAGCCGTTTGAATTGCGTTCTAACCTTTTCTGCAATACTCATAATCAGTCTGCTAGTCGTTTAATATAAGATAAAACATCAAGTTATTTTATCTCATTATAGAAGTGTAGCACAATTGTTCAGCAATGGGTCTATTCTGTAATATGATGTTTTATAAGGATATAATTCTTTTAAATATTTTCTCTCCGGTATTGTCTGTAGTTGCTGCTTTATTAAATATTTATTTTGTCAGGATTAAATATTTTATATCTAGATAGATAGGTGGTGCGAGCAACGGTTTACCATGGATGAGCTGGTACGTAATGCCGAGTTGTGCAGAGTAAAAAATGCAGCCTTATCTGGAAAGCTTGGTATAAACACGGCAGCATCTAGATAGGTGAATTGTGTACATAAACACGACATAAGATGAATGCAATTACCTTGAAATAATTATATTTATCAATATATTATGAATATTAAGTGTCGTATTTTTGTTGTTGCTTGCTGGGTGAGGATAGTCTATTATTTAGCCATCTAAGTCGGTGCAAAGAATATGAGAGCAACCCCCCTTAAACAGAAGCTGGTAAAGCGCATTAAACGGTCGCAAAAAGACGTGTTTCTGCGGTCGGATTTTGCTGACTTAGGCGGTTATGACCAGGTTGGCCGAGCCCTAAAGCAATTAATGGGTGATGGCCAGCTTGTGCGGATTGGGCAGGGTCTTTATACCCGTGGTCGTACTTCTGTTGTGACTGGCAAGCCCACCATTGCCGTACCTGGCGGATTTAAAGCGGCATCCAGGGAAGCGCTGACTCGTCTAGGGTATAAGTGGAGCCCCGGTAATTTTGAGCAACGTTACAGCGATGGTGAGACAACACAAATTTCTGCCAACGCCGATGTTGTTGTTCAAGGGCGTCTCAACCGTAAAATCGAATTCGGCAATCAGACCCTTCAATATCAGACCAAATCACAGTTGGGGTAACAAGTGGAGATTACCCCGGAGCTAATCGAAGACGTTGCCGCTGAGTTAGGGATTAATAACCCGTCACTGGTCGAGAAGGACTACCACGCTGTACAAGCTCTTGCACTTCTAACCGGATTCCTAAAAATTAATTCTTATCCCTTGCTGGTCCATCATGGGGGCGATGCAAAACTTTCTACTCATTGAAACCCTTGCTGTATCTGGGTTTGAGCTGTTTTTTAAGGGGTTTTCGAGCAATTTGTAGTTACCTGTTTTATGCTGTTTTCAACCTATTTTTTTGCCTATTATGGTGCTACCAAAGTGCAACCAAGTTTTGGTAGCACCGTTGGGAGTTGTTATGGCAAGCATTGTCCCAAGGAGCGAAAAGAGGGTATGCGCTATACCGCTCAAATACGCATCAAACGTAATAGTAAGATAATTCATTCGGAATCCGAAACATTTGATAAGAAATCCTTAGCAAAAGCGTGGAGAGCAAGGCGAGAGACGGAACTGAAACTGCCAGGGGCACTGGAGCACGTCCGTCATAATGGATTTCTCTATTGACCGCAGTTCTTGATCGACATTCTTCATAAACTAACGGGCCATAAATTTAAAGGCTGGTTCCATTATCTAAAGATAGTAATCAAATGAGTTGATTAATCGTTGTCTCTAATTCTGATAGCGACTGGATGATTGCGTTAAATATTGGAACATCGCCATCAATCATAGTTTGCATGCCTCGATAATCTTTCTCAAGTTCATCCAGCATAGACTGCTCCGGAATGAGTTTGAAATTTTTTGTTAGGCAGGCGTCATAGTTGGCAAAGCCACTGCGGTAAAAGCACTTTTTGTATTTGACAACGTCCTTTAATAAATCAATATCTTTAAGTGCGGATAAACCAATCCGAGTCTTATTAAGTAGATGCAGATCGAGCCAATGGCGGGATAGTCGATCCGCATTGGCCTTCAAAGTATCGCGATGACATTCCGAATGGATGAGTGTAGCTTTTTCCCAAAAGGTACGCTCTGGCGCAAGTACCACTGCATTTGCGGTAGGGAAGGTGAGTTCCTGATTGTTAAGATACCCAGCGATATCAGGCGTCACTACATGGACAGCATTGGGATCGATGATGTTTCTTCCGCCCAGCTCGATCAAAATACTACTTTTTAAATAATCGTCTTGTTCTTCAACGACAGAAGGAAAATGCACCGATATTTTCTCGCCATCGCCAGAGTGTTCAATATTGAGCTTTTCTTTAAAGGGAAGCTGATCGATATGGCTGAGAATGTGTGGGACTATTTCATCCGCCGCATAGGTCTTTAGCCCCTCTTTGAGCCGATCACTGTACTTGCGGATTTGGTTGTTGGTAGCCCCGCTTGCAAACGGATCGTATTCATCCTCTAATCGCTCGGCTAAAGCGCGATAATCCACTGTGATATCGATATCTTCTGAGAAACGATTAATAGCGCCAAATACCTTGGACAGCGAAGTTCCGCCTTTAAACGCCATGGGGAGTGCATTAGGCATGGTGAACATAGCATCCAGTGCCCAACAGACCCAGACATCTTTTTCCAGTACATTGGACTTCCTGCCAAGATCAGTGGCTAAGGTTTCCAGAATCTCTTTCTGCTCTTGTGCATTCAAGTGTAAGAATTGATCAGGCACCGGTATGTGCTCCTTGCTGAAGTTAGGCAGTGTAGTTGGCTATGTAGTTGTCTAATGCGGTAGCCATCCAGGCAGGCATGTCAGCAGCTAGCAACTCCTGTAATTCTCCAGGCCCAAGCTGGCTGCAGACTTGTTCAATAGTGTTTTGGCTGAGGCTTTCTTTGCCCATATACCAGAGCGCGGATAAAGCCAAGCCAGACTTCTTACCTGCGAGTTGCAGTTTACGTTGTGTGGCATGTACCAGCTTTACTTTTAGCTTGCCGATAGTCAGTGTTCTGCTGGAACCGCTGGTGTAGTAAACCGGCTGCGTGGGTACTTGGGTCGATAGTTTAAAGCGTCGTGCCGCTTCTGCACCATGTACCTGGATGATCTCGCCATTGGATTCAGCAATTGCCTGGATGACCTTGCTAGCTTCAGGTTTAACCGAGCCTATAAAGCGATTCTTTTTAGGGCGGATATAAATACCTTGGGTTACTCGCTCAATAGCGCCTTGCTTAACCAGCCTGGAC
>JAZFYA010000282.1:0-4189 GCA_036443315.1 Pseudomonadales bacterium | reverse complement strand
TATAAATATTTAATAATTCCCTATACGTAATCGTCTCACTATTCCCAGCCTAAAGCATCTTCGTAATAGAATAAATCAATCACTTACAGTAAATAGGATGTACATTTCTCGCCCTATATGAGACTATTCCCTATGTATTTATAAAAATATAGGGAATAGTCTCAATTATGGGCAAAACTCAAAATATTTCATCGGAAATTCAACAGTTGTTGCTAAAAAACACCGTCATGTCGTTGAAGCAATTACGCACAGAATTGAATGGTCGGCCACGGAGCAGTCTATTTCGAGATTTTAAAAAAGTAGACTTGATCTCCAGCTATACTCACACGGGTCAGTATCATGCGCTTAACAAAGCAGCTAAGTTTGATGATAATGGACTTTGGATTTTCCACAATATTGGATTTTCTCAGTACGGATCACTTAAAAAAACATTGCCTCACTTGATTGATAATTCCCCAACAGGCATGACACATAAAGAATTAAAGAAGTTGTGTCGTGTGGAGATACAAAAACCAATAACGGATTTAGTCAATACCCACACTGTTACACGCCAATTACTTCCCAGTCGTATTTATGTCTATTTGAGTACCGATGCGAACAAAGCAGAAGATCAGTTTCAACAAAGATTGACCTTAAGTGATCAAGCGCTGAATATTACGTTACCACCAGAAAGCATCAGGATAGAGATTTTAGTCGAAGTGATTCAAGCACCTAATCGCACACTCGATGAACAAGTGCTCGGTTCTTTGCTAAGAAAAAGAGGTATATCCGTTACCAATGATGAGATAAACTACGTGCTGGTTTACTACAATATTAAAAAAAAACAGATTTTGAAATAGTTCAGCTAATTGTTCATCAGACTAATCAACTGTGTCTAAAAGTAAGTCCAAATTATTTGTTTTCTCAAAGGCCCACATTGCATTTTCATGCAACAAAAATATGTTGCTGTGGATCGATAACTACTATCCGAAAAACCACTGAGAAAATCATTGCCACTCTAGAGGTTGGTGAATTTAAAGCGATGGAGATACAAACCTGCTGTCCCCATTGTTACAACACTTATCGTTCAGAGGCACTGAGATCACTCACCCCTCATCGAGGCAAATATGGATTTGATGTCATTGAATATATTGGCTTAAAGCTCTTTGTGCATTGTCGAAATGAGCGCGATATTCAAGCTGATTTGGCGAGAAAAAACATCACTATTTCGCTGAGAGAGATCAGTTTTCTAGGAAAAAGGTTTATTATCTATTTGGCATTGGCGCACAGAGAAAGCCAAAAAGAACTCAAGCGCACTATGGACTTAAACGGTGGCTATATCCTACATATGGATGGTACCTGTGAAGGCGGGAGTCCTCATTTATTCAACTATATAGATGAACTCAGCAATATTGTACTGGGCAATAAAAAGATGCCTAGCGAAGACAGCCAGTATATTATTCCTTTTTTGAAGCAGTTGAAGGCCGCCTATGGCGATCCTATTGCCTTGGTTCATGACATGGGCAAGGCTATCCTAAAAGCAGTGGCAACTGTTTTTCCTGGGGTTGCCGATTATATCTGCCATTTCCACTTTCTTCGAGATCTGGGCAAGGACCTTTTTGATTTTGAGTACAGGACCATTCGACGGCATACTCGTTCCTACAACATAAAAAAGAGTTTAAACAATACACTAAAACAGCTTAAAACAACCATAGAAAAAAGTACCAATCTATCGAATATTCTGGAAAACTATTTAAAAGGCGATAGTATAAGCGAAGGAGAGGAAAATCTTGATCCTAGCGTAAGTGCTTACCTTCTAGTGGCATGGGTAGTAGAGTATAACAGTGTTTGTAATGGCTTAGGTTTTCCTTTTGATCGACCCCATCTTGAATTTTATCAGCGTATAAAAAAGGCCTATCCGGCATTGCAACACTTAAAGGCAAAAGGCGTTTCATTTTTGCCCATAGCGAAACTACATAGGACATTAACGGATAGTGCATTGAAAAAATTAGTTTCACGTATAGAAGAAAGAATATCACTCTTTGATGAACTGAGGCAAGCCATGAGGATTGCTTGCCCCGAAAACAATAAAGGACTGAACGATGAGGGAGATGACAACATTAAAACGATAGAAGGGCGCGTTAAAAAATTCCGTCATTGTGTGAAAGTAGAGACGCTTGCAAAAGAAGACGTCAGCTATCGTAAAATGGTTAAGCAAATAGATAAATATTGGGGTAAGCTATTTGCCGACCCTATTGAGGTGGAGACGGCGAAAGGCAAAATCACTCTTCAACCACAGAGAACAAATAATTTAATGGAGCAATCTTTTAGATTTTTAAAGCGCAGTGGTAGAAAAAAAAGTGGGCAACATTCGTTGGGGAAAATGTTAACCGCTATGCTTGCTGACACGCCTCTGGTAAGGAATTTAAAAAATCCCTATTACCTTGAGATTATATTGAAAGGGAAAAAGAGCTTGGCAGCTCGATTTGTCGATATCGATATTTTGCAAATTCGCCAGGAAGAAAAGGTAAATGCAGAGCGCTGGAAAAAATATCCGAAGCGAATGAAACGGATTTTTAAAATACCCGATTTGCCTCAAAAATTAATGAAAGTGGCGTAAAATTGGGACTATTACGTATACATCCAACCGTTGTTTGCGCTCATAGGTAAAAACAGGCGAAGCCCTGATTAGCAGTACGTTAACCACCATGGTCAAGCTTTGGTGTGCGAATGTAGGCTTGCGGGGGAATTATGGCAGTCATACGCTGCGTAAGACGTGGGGATTCCATCAAAGAAAGACATTCGGCACAGCGACAAGCCTATTGACCAGAGCTTACGGCCACGCCAGCGAGTGGCAGACCCTTGAATATCTCTGTATCCAGCCCGAAGAGATCGATGACCTGTATGCCAAAGCGCTTTAATTTGGATAAATGGTTTAAAAATCACCCTAAATTGACATTTTTTGTCGTTTTGGCCTGAAAAACTGATATAGTGAAAAGATGAAGATAGAAATTGATCAACAAACACAAAGCCACCTTGAAGATATTGCCGCTTCCGGTAACGTCTCCCCCGAGGCAATCGCAGCGCAAATCCTGACGCAACAAACCGAAGACCCTATACAAGTGCGCTATTGGCGCGAACGTGCCGAAGATATGGCAGCAATCCAGCGTTACAAAGAAACGGGCGAATGTATCACACAAGAGGCTATGAATACCAAAATGAATGGTATGATCAAGGAAGCGCAAACCCTTACTCAAAACCTTGATTGATGAAACTTGTTTACCTCCCGGAAACAGACAAAGATTTAGACCGCCTGTACGACTTTCTGATTGAAAACGCCACCAGTTTAAAAACGGCGGATAAAGCCCTTTTGCGCATAAAACAGGGGGTAAACGCACTTGTTCATGATCCTGAGCTAGGTATAGACATGGAAGACGATACAGGCCGCCGAGAGCTTACCTTAAGCTTCGGGAAAGGTGCTTATATCGTGCGTTACTTCCTCGAATACGAGTACAAAAAAATTCTGATTCTCAGGATATGGCACAGCAAAGAAGACCGTGATTAATACGCAGGCCGTTGCAAGCGGAAGGCAAAGATTTTCCCGACCATGCATCCAGCCCGAAGAGATCGATGACCTGTGTACAAAGGCACACTATGAAATATGTCCTATTGCCGGTACTCCTCTTGCACGGTGGCTATGCTAGCGCGGACAATTCATCCTATGAAGCGGCGGCAAACAGTCTTGGACAGATAGAAGAAAATGGTCACTGGATTCCGGGGATTGATTGGTATCCCAAGACACAAAAAGACATCACGCGGGTTTCAGAAGAGCAAAGAGCGATAGCGAGCGAAAATTTGCAGGGGTGTATCGGCGCATTGGAAAACGCTGGTTATTAGTGTGGTTCGTTTACCCTGACAGGCAGGCGGTGGCGACCTTGGTGCGGTGTTTTAAGTGAACCCCCCTTTTTCTTGACAGTGCATTAATTATTGAAATAATGACTGCAATGTGCCCGAAGCAGACGCTTGCAAGACACTTGTAATTGGGGTAGAAGAAAACGAAACACTAATTTAAAAACTGATATGTTGTGAGAGATCTTTCACCGATTTTTAACAGTATTTTATTTTCAATACCGAATTTTAAATCTCTACTTGCAGTGGCTGAAGCTATAGTTTTATGTAACGTCATATATTCCTTCCTAGAAAAAATATT